>CALVJB010000004.1 GCA_944332025.1 uncultured Bacilli bacterium | reverse complement strand
AAGTAGATATGACTAATTTTAATTTCCAGGGTAAAATAATTCGTCATTTTTGGGGTAAATTAATTCGTCAATCTACAGGTAAAAATATGACAAGAATGCGTTTACTAAATGTTACCTGGGGGGGGGCAGTTTTTATCCTTAAGCATAAAAGGCAGTTTTACTTGTAGATTAAGTAATATAATTACTTTCTTTCATTATGATATAAGAGCAGGATAGAGATATTCTGTTCTTTTTAGTGTGAGAAAAATAAATTGAGGAGGAGTAAAAGATGGAAAAGACAAAGAAAGAGATAGTAATAATAGGATTAATACTATTAATGGTAATAGCTTTAATAGGAGTATCATACGCTGCTTTTAGATTTACAGGAGAAGGAACTAAAGTAAACTCAATAACAACAGGATCTATTACTATGACATATGAAGAGTCTGATAATACTATTAGTTTAACAGGTGCTTTACCAACTCGTGACGCGACAGGGAAAGTAAGATTAACAGAAGGAGAGTACTTTGACTTTACAGTAAGTAGTCAAATTAGTGGAGATGTAAACATTAATTATGAGATATCTGCAAAAGATGTAACAACTAGTGATAGGAAGATAGACGGATCTAATATAAAGTTATATCTAACTAGATTAACAGATGATGGTGAAGAAGAATTAATGACACCAGAGACTTATAATGAAGAGAGTACATCAAATAGTTTTACAGGAAGGCCATCAGGAGAGATGAGTTTATATACAAGTAGTATGAATTCTAGTGAAAGTAATAGATATAGACTAAGAATGTGGGTAGATGAAGATTATAATCCTCAAGGTGATGGAGGAAATTTATCTTTTTCAATACAAATAAATGTCTATGGATTAGATGGCTTATCAATGGAAGATAGAATGATGAGAACAGCAGGTAGTGCAGATTTTCATTCATCAGAATATAAGAGTAAAGTAACAAGTATAGTAACAAAAGGAGATACAGTTATACCAGAAGGAGTAATAGAAAGTTGGGATATATCAGAAAAACAGAATGGAAGTGTTATTGCCTATGCCGAAGATGATGGAACAGGTGCAGGAACATATAAAGTAACAATAGGTGCACAAGATAAGATAATTGCTAATTATTATATGGGTGAATATTTTTTTGGTTTTTCTAATCTAACATCAATTGATTTAAGTTATTTAGATACTAGTTTAGTCACTAATATGATAATGATGTTTACAGGATCAACTAGTTTAACAGAATTAGATTTAAGTGGTTTTGATACTTCTAATGTAACTAATATGAGTTCAATGTTTTCTATTAATACAGCAACTTCTGCACCAATGAGTTTAACAAAAATAACATTTGGAGAAAATTTTAATACATCAAATGTTACTAGTATGAACATGATGTTTTATGGTTGCATAAAATTAATATCTTTAGATTTGAGTATGTTTGACACTTTAAATGTTACAGGTATGTTTAGTATGTTTAACAGTTGTCGGAGTTTAACAGAATTAGATTTAAGTAATTTTGATACTACCAACGTTACTACTATGTCACAAATGTTTGCAGGATGTAGTAATTTGAAAAGTTTAGATTTAAGAAGTTTTGATACTTCAAAAGTAACAGATTATAGAACAATGTTTAATGGTATGACTAACATAACAGAAATATTAGTAACACGAGATACTTGGACAATACCTAATTCAACTATTGCAAATAGTGGAGTAACAGATTTCACATATGTATAAAATAAAGTACTTTTATTGTAAAAGTACTTTTTCTTTGATATAATCTATAATAGAAAGAAGGTTGGATAGTTATGAACTTTAAATCATTATTAAAAAATGAACGACTATTAACAATCCTTCATAATGTCTTAGATAATAACTCTACTATAAATAGAGTCTCTAATGTTTCTATAAATGGGGAAACTTATAATTATAATCAATACTCTCTATTAATAATAATGGACTTAGTAATAAAATATCAAATAATAATTACTGATGAAACTTATAATAACGAATTTTTAGCACGTTTAAATACTATTGCAACTACTTATCAAGATCATCAAGATTTAATTATTAAAAATAACTCTTTACTTTTAGAACTTGTTTCAAAAAAAATAAATTTAAAAATGACTACTAAAGAAAATAAACAATTAATACTTAAATATATCTACAATAAATATATTGTTAATGGCTATTGTTTCCACAGCTTCCCTTCATATTATAAAGATGAAGTAGATGAAGAAGGATTAGTATTAAAAAAAGATGTAAAAGAAATTAACGACTTAAAGAGAATAAATTATATATTTGAACATCATAATTATAAAAATATAATTTCAAAAGATTTAAATAGTAAAAACCAAACACTATATATTACAGATTCCCCTGCTATGGCATATTTCTATGCTTTTAGAAGTCCTGAATATATGGCTGAATTAACTTCTCTTAGTAAATATTATAAGTATCTTAAAGAATATAGTAAATTTGCTTTTTATCTTAAAGATTATAATAAATGTAGAAGTAATTTAGAATCTTTATGTAAGCATGTAAATATGACTACAAAAGAAGAAACTACTGTTCTTAAAACTTTTGATAGAAGATGGAAAGCTTTGAATTTATCTGATTCACTTCCTTGCATTGCCTTTATTAAAAGAAGTGAACTTGCTAAAGACTCACTACCTAATATTGATGAAATTATTGATAGTGTAGATAAAATAGATTTAAATATCTTAGTATCTAAAATTCTAGATAGTAGATACCCAGTTATAAGAAAGTATAGTAATATTAATTCATTAGATTTAAAGATAGTAACTATGCCTAGTTATAGAGAAATAAAGAATAATAAATTTTTATTTAATGAAAAACAAGTAGTAGAAGATAATACTAATTTACAAGATGATTATCAAGAAGAAAAACAATATGATTTTAAATATGTTTATAGTTATGGAAATGCAAGTGTTTTCGCTTTAACAGGACTTCTATTGATAACATTAGGTATGACTTTAACTATAATTATTAATGTATTAGGAGGTTAACATGAAAGATATTAAAATAGTATTTATGGGTACACCTGACTTTGCTGTTCCAATATTTAATGCTCTTGCCGATAATTATAATGTAGTGGCAGTAGTAACTCAACCTGATAAAAAGGTAGGAAGAAAACAAATATTGACACCTTCTCCAGTAAAAGAAGCTAGTGCGTTATATAACATTCCCGTATTACAACCAGTAAAGATAAGAGATGAATATGATAGTGTATTAAAGTATGAACCAGATATGATAGTAACTTGTGCTTATGGGCAAATACTACCTAAAGAGTTACTTGATTATCCTAAATATAAATGTATTAATGTTCATGCTTCTCTTTTACCTAAACTAAGAGGAGGAGCACCTATTCATCATGCTATTATGGATGGTTATGATAAGACTGGTATAACTATTATGTATATGGACATTAAAATGGATGCAGGAGATATTATTAGTCAAAGTGATACTGTTATAACAAAAGAAGATACTCTAGGTTCATTACATGATAGATTAAGTGAAATGGGTAAAGATTTACTATTAGAAACTCTACCTAATATAATTAGTGGTAATATTAATCCTATTAAACAAGATGAGACTGAAGTTACTTATGGTTATAACATTACTAAAGAAGATGAAAAGATAGATTTCACTAAGACTAGTACTGAAGTAGATAATAAAGTTAGAGCATTAAATCCTACTCCAGGTGCTTATACAACCTTAAACTGTAAAAGAATGAAAGTATATGATGTAAGGCTAAGTGATAGATATTATGCCAAGACAGAACCAGGAACTATTGTAGGCTTTGAAAAAGATGGTATTAGAGTAGTTACAGGTGATAAAGAAATAATACTAACAGATATCGCTATAGAAGGTAAGAAAAGATGTTTAGTAAAAGACTTTTTAAACGGAATAGATAAAAAAGAATTGTTAGGAGTAGTATTAAAGTGAAAGAAGAAAAAAAGAAAAAGGAAGAAAATAAGTATATAAAATTTATTAAAGATTTATCTAACAGTAAAAGAGGAAGAGCAGTACTTTTCTTCATCTTTTACTTTATCTTTTTCTTTATTTTAATATCACTAATAAGAACAAATTATAATAGTAATACTGATATTGATACTTCTAATGATAATAAAGTTAATACTGAATATAAACTAGATGGAATAGAAACTGGTAATTATCACTTTACAAGAGAAGAAAATATTAATGGCATTATAACAAACTTTACAGGAGATAAAAGTGATAATAAAACAGAAGGAGTAATGATAAGTAATAATACTTTTACTAGTTACTTTATCTATGATAATATTAATTTAATAAAGACAACTGATAAATATGAAGTAACAAGTGAGCTATATCATTTTAATAATATTACTGATGATAGTAATATATCAAGAATTTTAGAAATGTCTACTTTAATATCTAAAACAGAATATGAAACAGGTAATATTTCTTATAATTATGAGATAACTACTAATACTATAGATTCTCTACTTAATAACACAAATATAGATATCGCTGATATTCCTAATAAGATAACTCTAGAAACAAATGAAGAAGATGAAGTAGTCAAAATTACTTATGATTTATCTAGTTATGCTACCTATATTAATAAAACACCAAGTACTACAACTATAACTATTAATTATTCTAATTTTGGAGAAATAAAAGATATAGAAATACCAGAAAGTTAAACAAAACAGTTTTTAATAATAAAGAAAGTGATATTTAATCATTTTCTTTTTACTTTTTCATACTTATCAGTTATAATATTAGAAGAAAAGGAAGTGTCAAGATGTTTGAAAGCTTAGGAGATAGATTACAAAATGCTCTACATAAGATAAAAGGTTATGGTAAAATTACTGAAGATAATATCGGCGATATGATGAAAGAAATACGTCTAGCTTTACTAGAAGCAGATGTAAATTATAAAGTAGTTAAAGAGTTTGTTAATAATGTTAAAGAAAAAGCTTTAGGAGAAGAAGTTAGAACTAGTATTAAACCAGGAGATTTATTTGTTAAGATAGTAAAAGATGAATTAACTGAATTACTAGGAGGAGACTCTGCACCACTTAATACAACAGGAAACCCTGCAATATTAATGTTAGTAGGACTTCAAGGTAGTGGTAAAACTACAACTATAGGAAAACTTGCAAATTACTTACGTAAGAAAAAAAGTAAGAAACCTCTAATGGTCGCTTGTGATGTTTATCGCCCTGCTGCCATTGATCAGTTAAAACAACTTGGTAAAGAACTTAATATTGAAGTTTATAGTGAAGGAAAAGGAAATCCTGTAGAAATAAGTAAGAATGCTATTAATTATGCTAAAGAAAATGGTTATGATTATGTCCTAATCGATACTGCAGGCCGTCTTCAAATAGATGAAGCTTTAATGGATGAATTAGAAAATATTACAGAAGCAGTGTCTCCTGAGGAAACATTACTTGTAATAGATGCTATGATGGGACAAGATGCCATTAATGTTATTACAGGTTTTAACGATAAATTAAAACTAACAGGAGTAATACTTACTAAGTTAGATGGTGATACTAAAGGTGGTGTTGCCTTATCAGTAAGACATTTAACTAATGTACCTATCAAGTTCATCGGTGTAAGTGAAAAACTAGATGGACTAGATTCTTTTGACCCAGAACGTATGGCAGGCCGTATTCTAGGTATGGGAGATATAGTTTCTTTAGTTGAACAAGCAGAAGCTGCCATTGATGAGAAGGAAGCTGAAAAGACTGCTAAAAGGATGCAGCAAGGTAAGTTTGACCTTGAAGACTTTTTAAGTACATTAAAACAAATAAAGAAATTAGGACCTCTTGAAAATATCATAAAACTAATACCAGGTGCTAAGAAAATGGGACTAACTAATGTAAATATCCCTCCTAAACAGATGGCTCATATAGAAGCAATAATATTATCTATGACTAAAGAAGAAAGAAGAAATCCTTCTATTATTAAAGCATCACGTAAAACAAGAATCGCTAAAGGTTGTGGATTATCAGTATCAGAAGTAAATAAACTATTAACCCAATTTGAAAGTATGAAAAAAATGATGAAACAAATGAAAAATGGTAATTTTAAAATGCCATTTTAGGCAAATAATTTATACACAAATTTCCTAACTGAATATCTTAATACTAGAGGAGGAAAGTGTATGTTATTTAATAATCAAGCTATTGATATGGATTCTACTATCGATGGTAATAACAATGTTGTTGACCAAGATATGAATATTGATATCAATATGAATAGTAATACTATGGGTATGGGACAAAATATGGGAATGATGAATACAGGCTCTCCAATTATGGAACCAGTACAACAACGTCAAATAAATAGAACCTTCGTTCATCAAGTTCCACATGTATGTCCAATCCATACAAGAATAGTTAATCATCACATTTTCAAGCATACTTATTGCCCTAGATATACTTGTTGTGAAGAAAATGTATGCTGCAATATCGACCAAGGTTCATGTTGTAACTTCCGTTAAGCCAAGATAACCATCTTGGCTTTTACATGTCTGAATTCAAAATTATCAATTGATAATTTTGCTATATCATGTTATTATAATTTCAGGTGATGCACATTGGATGTTACAGCAATAATAATTTTATTACATAAGTCAGTTACTAATAAAGATTATGATTTTGTTCCTACTGCTAAAAATAGAAACTCTAGAAGAAAATATGGACTAACCTTGTATGATATTGAAGACTTTTTAAAATCTATTACTGAAGAAGATTTAGTAAGTGGACCAGAAATAGATAGAGATATGCCTAATGAAAAAGTATATATTTTTATGAAAGAGATAATTACAGGAGTAACTCTCTATGTTAAAATAAAAAAAGATAGTAAAGTTACTTATGATAGGATAAAAATATTATCTTGTCATGAAGTAGAATATTGATTGGGAGGGAATTACCATGAAAAATAATAATTTAAGAGTTAGAAAAGTTAAAGTACAAGTTAAAGATAAAATCATTTCCTATGATGAGTATTATTTAGTAGATGAATTTGATGAAGAAATATTTAATAGAGAGATAGAAATAGAAAATGATAATAGATTATACAATATTTATAAAAGGCAAAAAAATTTATTAACAAGTACTGAAATAAAAGAAATAAGAAAAAAATACGACTTAACTCAAAAAGAGTATGCTTCTATTATAGGAGTAGGAGAGATAACTGTTCATCGTTTTGAAAAAGGAGCAATACAAACAGAAGCAGTAGATTCTATAATGAGATTATCAAACAATCCTAATAATATGTATTTTCTACTTTTGAAAAACAAAAATAACATAACTGACTCATTATATAAATCAACTTTAAATAAAGTACAAGAATTAATGACATTGAAAAGACATGACCTTATAGACATAAATACATTTGATAAAAAACTATTATCTTTTGAAGAAGAAAACGTAATTGATGTAGCAGAAAATATTATAAAAATATATAATGAAAAAGTTGATAAATTAGTAAATGAATATAATATTGTCCCTGAATATATAACTAATTTAAAATTGCAAAAATTATTGTATTATGTCCAAGCCATTAGTTTACAAGTTTTTGAAAAAATAGCTTTTAAAGAAAAAATAATGGCATGGTCATATGGACCGGTTGTAAATGAAGTATATCAAAAATATAAAGAAAATCATAGTAATGAAATTAAAACTGATGACAATGTTAAAAAGATATCAAATGGTTTAGAGAAAGTAATTAATGAAGTTATTGATAGCTACGGAAGTATGGAGGCAAACAAGTTAATTGATTTTACTCATGAAGAAGATCCTTGGAAAAATACAGAAATAAATAAAGAGATTAAAACAGACATAATAAAAGAATACTTTAATAAAGTTTATGAAGTTTAAATATATTCTTATTTACATGTTAAAAAATGTCTAATTATGTCATATCACTTGTAAAATATTCTTTATAATTATAAGATAATAATAAGGAGTGTGATACAAGTGAATTATCCATCTATTGATAAATTACTTAATATTGTAAGTTCTAAGTATGAATTAGTTCATATCGCTGCAAGACGTAGTAAAGAGATGACTAAAGATGAACACTATCAACTAGCTCTTAACCAATATAAATGTAGTAAAAATATAGGTAGAGCTTTAGAAGAAATTTTAGAGGGTAAATTAAAGGTAGTTGAAAAAGAAAACTAATAAGAAACACATATCAGTCGGGTATGTGTTTTATTATTTAAATTAACTACTTAATGTGCTAAAATGACTATAAGGGGGAATTAATAATGTTAAATGATTTATGCTTTGAAATAATAGAAACCTGTCCTAATAATTGTTTATTCTGTTCCTCATGTTCATCTATTAATAAGAAAAGAATAATTGATTATAAAAAGTTTAAAGAAGTAATAGATTATTTTATGAGTATAGGAGGAATAGAAGAAATATCTTTATCTGGAGGAGAACCTCTATTACATCCTGACCTGTTAAGGATGATTAGATATTGTAAGATAAATAATATTAGAACAATCTTATTTACTAGTGGTATAAAATTAAGAACTAAAATGACAGAAGAGGATAAAGAAATATTAGAGTTCAATCTAAGAAAACAGTATAAATCTTATCTTAAAGAAGGTATGTCTAAAGAAGAATATGAGATGTTAATTAGTAAACAAATGTCAATATATTTAAGATATAATGAAAAAAAATATGACCACTTATCATCATATGACTGTAAACTATTAAAAGAAAGTGGTCTTGATAAGATTGTTTTTGACTTTCAAGCTTGGAACAAAGATGTATATAATAAAATTATGGGGACTAAAGACTTATTTGATATAGTAACTACATCAATGATAAAAGCGAAAAGTAGTGGCTTAAAAACAGATGCTCATTTCATTCCTACTAAAATTAATTATAAAGAATTAGAGGATATCATTGAAATGTTAAATGTAGCAGAATTTGATGAGTTAAGTATTTTAAACTTTGTTCCCCAAGGAAGAGGAAAAATTAATGAAGAATTACTTTCTTTATCAGAAAATGAATTTAAGGAATTTGTTGAAATATTTAATAGATGTAAAGATAAATTCAAAGGTAATTTAAGAGTAGGAATCCATTTACAAGGAGAAGATACTCATAAATGTACAGCAGGGTTAAGTAAATTAGTTATAAAGTATGATGGAACAGTTTTACCGTGTGCAGCTTTTAAAGAATATGATTTAAAGACACTTAATAGTATTGGTATAAAGACACCAAATATTTATGAGAATTTAGAAGAATTAGAAGCACATAGTGGCACTAGAAAAAGACCTTTATGTAAACAGTTATATCATTTTAATAAAGTAATTAAATGAGGAGGTACTAATGAAAATAGAAAAGTTTAAGAAAAGACCTAATGGTTTATATACCATTTATTTAGATAATTTTAACTCTTATGACTTTTATGAAGAGATAATATTAAAATATGAACTACTAATAACAAAGACTATTGAAGAAGATGAACTTAATAAGATAATAAAGGATAATAAAAACTATGAGAGTTATTATGATGCTTTAAAGACTTTAAAAAGAACTATTAAAACTAAAGAAGAGATAAGAAAAAAACTAATAGAAAAGAAATATAGTAAGGAAAGTATAGACTTTGCTATCACTACTTTAGAAAAACAAGGCTATATTAATGATAAAAACTATGCTAAGAGTTATGTTCATAATAGTATTATTACAACTAATAAAGGTCCTAAAAAAATAGCTTTAGAGTTAGATAAAAAGGGAGTAGAGCCTAATGATTATACTGAAGCTTTAGAAGAGTATACGAACTTCTTAGAAAAAGAAAAAATAGAGAAGTTAATCTCTAAAAAGATAAAATCTAATCATAATAAAAGTGTTAAAGTTTTAAAACAAAAATTACAAGTAGATTTAATTAATAATGGCTTTTCTAAAGATATAATAAAAGAAGTACTAAACTCTACTAATATAGAGGAAAATAATGATATTGCTAAAAAGGAATATGAAAAATATTATAATAAGTTAAGTAAAAAATACTCTGGTAAAGAACTAGAATATAAACTTAGACAAAAAATGTATAGTTTAGGCTTTAATATACCAAAAGAATAAAGGAGATAAGTTCATTACCTCCTTTATTTATGTGTATGTTTTTTCTCTTCTGTATTAGAATAATTATTTTTAACCGCTTCTATGTAATTTTTCCCTAAAACCATAAATTTTCTTCCTATAGCAAGTAAATCTTCAGTTTCTACACCATAAGCTTTTAAAGCAGCGATAAACAAAGGAGCAGGCCAAGGAGATTCATCTTGTTTAAATATTAATCTTTCAAATTCAAAAGGCGTAGTTATAGGTTTAAATTCATAGTTTTGATACTTTACTAATAAATTAAGTTCTGGTATTTGAAAAAGATTAAACAAATCATCAGTATTAGCTTTTCCATTTTCTTTAAGATGATTATGCAAAACATCACTAGCCTTAATTACATGATCATTATCTTCAATTCCATATCTGTCATTAACAGTACGAATTAAAGCTTTAGTACCAGTAACCATTCTATCACATTTAGTCCATGCATAAAGCATTTCTAATGACTCATTTCCTTGAATCGTTTCTTCAACCTTTTTATTACGTAATATTTTTTTTGTCTTATCATCACATGTTTTTTGAGCTTTCACATATTTATTTTCTATTTCCTTTTTTATATTATCTCTCCAAGCAAAGAAATCTTCAGTAGTCTTAATATTAGGAAATTCTATAAAATCCTTTTCTACTTGTTCATAAATAGGTATTAATCTTTCCTTAGTTTCTAGAGTTATATCTTTTCTCATTATTTCATCCCTTTCATTTCTTGTGTCGCATATTATACTGCAAATATATTATTTTGTCAAAAAAGAGAAGTAACTAATATTGGGTACTTCTCTTAAATATTAAATTTTCCTTTTCTAGCTAACAGTACTATTAACACTATCTAATAGTTGTTGCATTAACTCATCATAATCTTTCTTTAAGCTATCATCGTTAAACTTAATACCAGCTTCTTCTCTAATCTCTATTAAAGCATTATATCTAAGTGCTGCATCTTCATTTAACTTTTCTTCTGCTAATGTCTCTATTATATCATTTTTAACTTTATTTAGTTTAGGTTTCTTCTTTTGATCTAACTTAAGGATAATATGATAACCAAAACTAGATTGAACAGGTTCTTCAGTATATTTACCTTCTTCAAGATCAATTGATGCATTTAAGAAAGCTTCATCCATATTATCATCTTTATTGAAGTAATCAATTAAACCACCATCACTAGCACTACCAGTATCATCAGAATATTCTTTAGCAAGTTCCTCAAAGTCAGCACCATCATCTAATTGTTTAATTAAGTCTTCTGCTTCTTTCTTAGCTTTATCTTCAGCTTTTTGTTTTTCTTCAGTAGACATATCATCATTAGTATCAGGTTTAATTAAAATATGTCTAACTTTAATATCACCGATAACTTCATCATCATAGTATTTTTGGATCTCATCATCAGTAACACTATTCTTTACATGATCTTCAATCGCTAAATTCCTCTTATATTCAAGTGATAACATATCTCTTAACTCATCTTCATCTTCAACACCTAAATATTGCTTTATAGCAGCTTGAAAAGCCTCATCATCATTATTGTATTGAGATTTCATTTGTTCAATTTGGGCATTAATAGTTTCTTCTTCAGTCTCATCAGTTTCATATTTCTCATCAAATAATTTATGATCAATCATATCAATTAAAACACTAATACCATACTTATCTCTTAAACTTTCATATAACTGATCTGCTGTAATCTTTCCTTCATCAGTTTTAACAACTGTATTATTATCTTTAAGTTCAGCATTATTACCACAACCAGTAACAAGTAAGCATATTGCAAGAGCACTTGCTGTCACTTTAACTATTTTTTTCATTTAATTTCCTCCTTATCAATTCAATAAATATCATAGCATTATCTTACCTAACTTGCAAACAAAATAAAGCAAATTTATCACACTTTTTTAATATTTACCATAGAATAATGTGAACACTAGAAAAAAGGAGGATTAAGTTATGGGTAATTGTAATTCAAACAGCGCTATTATATTAGTATTATTTATCTTACTAGTTATTATAATAGGTGCTGTCTGCTAAGGTATAAAAAGGAGGTGTAAAAATGTCTTGTTCAAATAATCAAACAGTAACTACAAGCTGCTGTTCATCAAGACCAAGAAATAGTTTTCTAATTATAATTGTATTATATATCTTACTAGCTATCATCTTAGGTTCTTGCATGAGTTATTAATTAAGAAGCTCTTTTTTAGAGTTTCTTTTTGTATTATATAAAGAAAATTGTTAATAATAATATAGAAAAGAGTGTGATACTATGTATTATTATTTAAATAATTTTCTTTTTTTCGCTATTTTAGGATTTATCTATGAAAATATATTACGGTTAATATTAACAGGAGATTTTACTAGTAATCCCTTTTATGGACCATGGATGCCTATTTATGGTTTTGGGGTAATTATTATGATTTTTCTAACAAGATTAATATTTAATAATTTAAAAATAAAAAGATGGCAAAAAATAATTATCTTATTTATAAGTGTTACAATAATATTAACAATTATAGAACTAATAGGGGGACATTTAACAGAGTTTATTTTTCATAAAAGTTTTTGGAATTATACTGACATGAAATATAACTTTGGTAAATATATATCTTTGGAAGTAAGCCTAGTATGGGGAACAGCATGTCTAATATTCTTATATGTAGTAAAACCTATAACAGATAAGTTCATAGAAAAGATTCCTAAATTTATCTCTATCATTCTTTTAATTTTAATAATTACTGATTTCATCTTTAGTTTCTTCATAAAATAGTTTGTAGTCGCAAAAAATAGAAAAATAAAAAGTTTTACGGTTATAGCCGTAAAACTTTGACAAATACTGAAAAAAGTGTATAATGATACTAGAGGTGATATTTATGCTTGTAAGAGAAAAATACTTAAATCAATTAATAGCAGGGAAAGACTTAAATTTAATAAAAGTAATTACAGGAGTAAGAAGAAGTGGAAAGAGTACTTTATTATTACAATATAAAGACTATCTAATAACTGAGAAAGTAAATGAAGAAGATATAATATATATGAATTTTGAAAGTGCCACATTTTACGATATAAAAGATTATAAAGATTTATATAACTATATAAAAGAGAAAGTAAAAAATAACAACAAAAAATATATATTATTAGATGAAGTACAAAATGTAGATAAATGGGAAAAAGCAGTTAATTCTTTATTAGTAGATATTAATTCAGATATTTATATAACAGGATCAAATGCTTATCTTTTATCAAGTGAACTTACAACATTACTTGCAGGTAGAGTTTTAACAATAAAGATATATCCATTCTCTTTTAAAGAGTTTATCAAAGAATACCCATTTAAAAATAATGAGGAAAAGTTTGAAAAATTTGATAAATACTTAAAATTTGGTGGTTTGCCAATGTTAGTTAACATGAATGATAATGAAGAATTGATGACTAACTATTTAAATGATATAAAAGAGGTTGTTTTAAAGAAAGATGTTATTAGTAGAAACAATATAAAAGATATAGTATTTTTAGATAATTTAATAAAATATATGGCTTCATGTATAGGTAATTTAACTACTCCTAATTCTATTGCCGAGTTTATGAAAAAAAATGGTAGTTCTATTAGTAATGAAACAGTAGATGCCTATCTGAAAATGTTAGAGAATGCATATTTCATCTATAGAGTACCTAGATTTGAATTAAAAGGAAAACAATTATTAAAAACACAGGGAAAATATTATTTCGTTGATAATGGTCTAAAAAATGTAATAGATGGTACTTCTTCATATGATAGTGGCAGTAGTTATGAAAACTTAGTTTATATAGAATTACTAAGAAGAGGATATGAAGTCTATGTGGGAAAGTATGATAATATTGAAATTGATTTCATTGCCATTAAATCAAACGAAAGAGTATACTATCAAGTATCAAGAAGTATTTTAGATGAAAAAGTAGAAGAAAGAGAAAAGAAGTCTTTACTTGCTATCAATGATAATTATAAGAAAGTTATATTAACAATGGATAATGTAAAAAATAAACAAATAGATGGTATAGAAGTAATAAATATTATAGACTTTTTATTAGAAGAATAAAACTGAGTAAAAAAATTCTACTCAGTTTTTAACTTTTCATATACATCTTTAATATCACTAACTTTACTACTATCATAAGTACATTTAAAACTATCACTATCATATCTTGGTATTAAATGAATATGATAATGTTTAACATCTTGTCCATAATAATTATTTTGACAAATAGTTAAACCATCAATATTAAGTTTCTCTTTTAATATAGGATAAATATGAGTCTTAATAGTATCTATCATATAAGTAATTAACTCATTAGGTGTCTCAAATAAATTTTCATAATGTTCTTTAGGTATTACTAAAGTATGACCATCACTATTAGGATTAACATCTAAGAAAGCTAATACTTTATCATCTTCATAGACTTTATAAGATGGAATATCTCCTTTAATTATTTTACAGAATAAACAATCATTCATTAAAATTTCCTCCTTCAACTATCTTTATTATACCATTATTATCAAAAGTAACACTATAATTATTTGTAACCAAACCATTATCAGCAGCAATAGTATTAAAACTATTAATTAAATTATTAAGATAAACTTCATCTAAACTATCTACTTTAACATAATAACTAACAGAGTAATAACCTGTATTATAAATATTACCTTCTAAAATATCCACCACTTCAGCTTTATTATACTCATCTAAATCTTTAAACTCTACTTTTATATTTTCATAATTAGTATTAGAAAAAATATCTTTATACTTATCTAATACATCTTTACTTGCTCTTTTAAGAACATCTTTTCCTTTTACATAGTTATCTTTATAATTATCAGTAATCTTATTATTTAAATATGTAATAGTAAAGTTTAACTCTTTATAATCTTTATCATAATAGGTAATGCTATAACTATTATCGTCTTTATTATATTTTAAATCTCCTTTAGATACATCTAAATCATTATAATTCTCTTCAAAATAAGTATTGATATCTTCTTCTACATTTTTAGACTTTAAACTTGGTACTTTTTCTCTAACAATAATAATTCCAAAAAAGATAATAACAAGTCCAAAAAGCAATGCTTGTCCTATCATTAATTTATTCATTTTTTTGTTATACATAAAAACCACTATCTTTCTATATCTCCTATTTATTATTTTATCAAATCCTTTAAATATAAGCAATTATGTGTTATACTAAGCATGTCTTTTAACATAAATATTGACAATTTAATAATATAATTTATCATACAATTAGAAAGGGTGATAATATGTTTAAAATAGATAAGTTAAATGTAAAAATAAAAGATACTGATAAAGAGATTTTAAAAGATTTTTCTCTTACTATTGATAAAGGAGAAATACATGCTATTATGGGACCTAATGGAGTAGGAAAGAGTACTTTATCAAAAGCAATAATGCATCATCCTGATTATGTTATAGAAAGTGGTTCTATTACTTATAATGGAAAGACTCTAAATGATTTAACAACTGATGAAATAGCAAGACTAGGTATTTACCTACTTATGCAAGATCCATCTATTATTGATGGTGTAAGTAATAGTGAAGCCCTAAGAACTGCCCTAAAAGAACGAGGTAGTGATACTAATCTATATTCTTTTATTACTAAGATGAAAAAAGAATTAGACTCCCTAAATCTACCAAAAGATGCTATGCATAGATCTATTAATAAAGGTTTATCAGGAGGAGAAAGAAAGAAAAATGAAGTTTTAGGACTAAAAGTCTTAACACCTAGTTTTATTATTTTAGATGAATTAGATAGTGGATTAGATGTAGATAGTCTAAAAGTAGTTGCAAATAATATTAATGATTACTTAAAAGAAAATAAAGATACAAGTGTTCTAATTATTACTCACTATAGTAGAGTTCTAGATTTAATTAAACCAGACTTTGTTCATGAGATGAAAGATGGTAAGATAGTTAAAACAGGAGATATTACTCTTGCTAAACAAATAGAAAAAACAGGTTTTACCGGGGTAAATGAAGTGGAGCCTAGTGAAAATTATGAATAATATATTATTAGATAGTGCTAAAAGTTTTAGTAAAGAAGGCACCTTTAAATTAGAACTAGATAAAGATACTACTATTAATATTGAAAGTGATAATGTAAAACTATATCTTGTAACTAAAAATAATATAAAAGTTGATTTCAATATATTAAACTCTACAACTATTTATAATATTACTACGGAAAGTATTACTGTTAATATTAATATCTATAATAATGCTAAACTAGACTTTTATGAAATGACTGTTACTGATAAAAAGATAACTAATGAAGTAAATGTTTATCATAAAAATAAAGAAACAACAAGTAATGTTACATGTCATGGAATTAGTTATGGTAAAGGAGATTTAAAGTTTAGTGTTAATGGTTATATTAAAAAAGGTATGATAGGTTCAGTATGTAATCAATCTAGTAGAATAATTAATTTAGATGAGGGAAAAAGTTTAATAGAACCAAATCTTTTTATAGATGAATTTGATTCTATTGCTAATCATTCCGCTTACACAGGACCTTTTGATGAAAAATTATTATTCTATTTAGAAACAAAGGGAATAAGTAAAAAAGAAGCTTTTA
Organism: uncultured Bacilli bacterium; assembly: GCA_944332025.1. GTDB lineage: Bacteria > Bacillota_I > Bacilli_A > RF39 > UBA660 > Onthousia. Next base: position 39,013 of record CALVJB010000004.1, on the reverse strand, counting down.
ATCTATTGTTAAATGGCTTTATGAAAGTGGTAGAACTACCAATTGATTATGAAAGTGTACTTGATAATATTTTAGATAAAGTAACGAGGAGGTGATTACATTGAAATTAGTTTTAGCATCGCAAGGATTTACTACTGACGAAATTGCTAAAGAAGTAGAAAAATTAGTAGGAAAGCCTCTAAAAGAAATAAACATTGCTATAATTAATGAAGCCTATGTAGGACTTGATGGTACAAAAGATAAAAGATGGTTAATAAAAGAATTATCTAACATTGAAAAATATATTGGTGGTATTATAGATTTTATTAACTTTAGAGCATACACCAAAGAAGAGATAAATAAACGTCTAAACATGGCAGATTTAATTTATATAGTTGGAGGCAAACAACATTTATTAGAAAAGCTTTTTAGAGAAACTGATACTATAGATATAATTAAGAATATAAGTAATACAAAAGTTATAATGGGGACATCAGCAGGTTCAATTGTTCTTGGCAAGAAAATTACAAGTAAGAAGTTTTGGGAAGAACGTTATCCACAAGATAAAGAACTTGCTAAAACTCATGAAGAACTCAACTTAGTAGATTTCAATATAATTCCCCATTACATGAGAGAAGACCGTAAAAAGTGGACTAAAGACTTTTTTGAAAGAGTTTTAGAAGATAATGAGTTCAAAGTATATGCCATAAAAGATAGTCAAGCTGTTGTATATAATGATGGAAAAATAGAATTTATTGGTGGTACACCAGATATTTTTGGAAGAAAGTAAAGTACACAAGGGAGGTGATTATTATTAATCGTGAAGATTTTCCTATTTTAAACAATAACATAATATATTTTGATAATGGAGCGACTACTCTAAAACCAAAATGTGTAGTTGAAGCGATGAATGATTATTACTATAACTATGGAGCGAATATTCATAGAGGAGATTATAAAATATCTTTAAAAGCAAGTGAAGAATATGAGAAGGTTAGAGATAAAGTAAAAGACTTTATAAATGCTAAAAGTAGTAAAGAGATAGTTTTTACTAGTGGGGCAACAGATTCTCTTAATAAGATAGTCTTTGGTTTTATGAAAGATTATTTAAATGAAGGAGATGAAGTCCTACTTACTAAAAGTGAACATGCCTCAAACGTCTTACCTTGGTTAGAACTATCTAAAATAAAAAATATAAAGATAAGTTATATTCCTCTAAATGATAATCATGAACTAACTCTAGAAGCATTAATTACTTCGATAACAGAAAAGACAAAAGTAATCTCTATTGCAAGTATTACTAATGTAGTAGGAGATGTAAGAGATATTAATGAAATAAGTAAAATCGCTCATAAACATAACATAATATTAGTAGTAGACGGTGCCCAAAGTGTTCCTCATATGAAAACAGATGTTATTAAAGATGATATTGACTTTTTAACATTCTCAGGTCATAAGATGTTAGGACCAACAGGAGTAGGGGTACTTTATGCTAAAGAAGAATATTTAGAAAAGATGAAGCCTATAGAGTATGGTGGTGGCATGAATCAATACTTTGAAGTAACAGGAGAAGTTGAATATAAAAGCATTCCTACAAGATTTGAAGCAGGAACTCCTCCTATCGCCGAAGTAATAGGACTAGGCGCTGCAATTGATTACTTACAAAGTATTGGTATGAATAAAATTTATGAATATGAAAAGGAACTAAAGAAATATCTTGTTTCTAAACTAGAAAGTAATACTAAAGTAATTTTATATAATAAAAATAGTGATAGTGGTATCCTAGCATTCAATCTAGAAGGAATATTTAGTCAAGATACTGCTATCTACTTAGATCACTATAACATCTGTGTAAGAGCAGGTAATCACTGTGCCAAAATTTTAAAAGATGAAATAAATATTAAAAATACTTGTAGAATTAGTTTATACTTTTATAATACTAAAGAGGAAATAGATAAACTTGTTGAAGCATTAGAAAAGTCTGATGATTTATTTAAAGTAATACTATAGGAGGAGTATTTATGGATAGAGAATTAAAAAGAGAAGTAATATTAGATAATTATAATAATCCTTATCATAAAGGATTAAAAGGAGAAGCTGGATATAAAAAAGCGAATACTAATAATGAATCTTGTATTGATAATATCGATATTGAACTAAAAATAGAAGATGGTAAGGTAGTAGATGCTAACTTTGATGGAGAAGCTTGTGCTATCTCAACTTCTGCTACCTCTATTTTCTTAAGAAAGATAATAGGAAAGAGTGTTAGTGATGTTAAAGATTTAATAGAAAACTATGAACATTTAATAGATGAAAAAGACTATGATGAAGAAAAATTAGGTGAACTTATGGCCTATGATACTATCTATATGCAACCTAATAGAAAACACTGTGCTTTACTTCCTGTCGATACAATTAAAAAGATTCTAAAGGAGGTAGAAAGTGGAGATTAAAGGACTAACTAAAGATAATATAATAAAGATATCAACTCATAAAAAAGAAGATACTTGGGTAAAAGATTATCGAATAAAATCATATGAATACTTTGAAAAGATGAATAAAACATTACCTTTTGGACCTGAGTTTAAACTTAACTTTGATGATATTATCTATTATAAGAGTGCAACTGATGAATTAACTGATGACTGGTCTAAAGTTATGAAGCCAATTAAAAGTGAATTAGATAAATTAGGTGTACTTGAAAGCGAACAATATATGGCTGGTATGGGGGTTCAATATGAAAGTGAAGTAATATATCATAATATGCTTAAAGAACTTACAGATAAAAAAGTAATCTTTACATCCATTGATAATGCTATTAAAGAATATCCTCTTCTTGTAAAAAAGTATTTTGGTAAGATAGTTAAAAATACTGATAATTTATATGCAGCCTTAAATAGTTCTGTTTTCTCAGGAGGAAGTTTTATCTATATACCACCTCATACTAAATTAGATAGACCACTTCAAAGCTACTTTAGAATAAATAGTAAAGGAATGGGACAATTTGAAAGAACTTTAATCATTGTTGATGATGATAGTGAGCTTCATTATATAGAAGGATGTACCGCTCCTACTTATGCTACTTCTTCACTTCATGCTGCCGTTGTCGAAATCTATGTTGGAAAGAATAGTAAATGTCGTTATACAACTATTCAAAACTGGGCTCTTAATGTTTATAACCTAGTTACTAAAAGAGCTTTAGTAGAAGAAAACGGTATTATGGAGTGGATTGATGGTAATATTGGAAGTAAACTAACTATGAAGTATCCTTGTTGCATTTTAAAAGGAGACAATTCTACAGGTACATGTATTAGTATCGCTGTTGCAAGTAACAATCAAATCCAAGATACTGGTGCTAGAATGATTCATCTAGGTAAGAATACAAATAGTAAAATAATATCTAAAAGTATCGCTAGAAGTGGAGGTAATGCCACTTATAGAGGTGATGTTAAAATTAAAGAAGATGCCACTAACTCCTACTCTATGATAAAATGCGACACTTTAATACTAGATAAAGATAGTATTAGTGATACTATACCTACAAATATAGTCTCTAATAACACAAGTACCATTGAACATGAAGCGACTGTTTCTAAGATAAATGATGCTAATATTTTTTATCTTGAAAGTAAAGGAATACCTAAAGAATCTTGTGAAGAATTAATCGTTTTAGGTTTCCTAGAAGAGTTTAGAAAAGAACTACCTATGGAGTATGCCGTTGAACTAAATCAAATTTTGAAAAAAAACTTGTAATTTTGTAAATTGACCCCAAAAATGAGGGTCAATTTTGCATTTTTCCCGGGTGAATTTGCAAAATTCAGGGAAAATCTGGCTCGAATTTGCAATTTTCTCTTTTTGCATGGATCTTAAAACTGTGTTACCTTATCTCTCGAAAGGAGGAATTGCATGTTAAATAGTTTAATTTTAGTAGGCCGTCTAACTAAAGATATTGACATTAAAGAAACAGAATCTGGTAAGAAAGTAGGAACTCTTTCTTTAGCAGTCCCACGTTCTTTTAAGAATATGGATGGTGTTTATGAGACTGATTTTATTAATTGTACTCTTTGGGAAGAAAAAGCTAAACTAACTAAAGAATATTGCACAGTAGGTGATATTGTAGGTGTGAGAGGTCGTCTACAAAGTAACATTATTAAGACAGAAGAAGGCTCTAGATACTTCCTAGAAGTAGTTGCAGATAAAGTAACTTTTCTGTCAAACAAGAAGAAAAACGATGTCAAAAATACTGATAATTAGTCACTTTTGAGCTTATTTTTCAATAATTTGTCAATAAGTGTTGACTTTTGCTATCAAAAAGATTTATAGTTTAGTAAACAATTAATTAAGGAGAGACAAATATGCTTTTAAGTAAACGTTTAAAAGAGTTGCGTATCTCAAATGGATTAACGCAACGCGAGTTGGGCGAGCGTGTAAATGTTACAAAAGTAAGTATTTGTTGTTATGAAAACGGCACAAGAGTCCCAACTCTAGACACATTAACTAAATTAGGAAAGGTTCTAGATGTAGATGTAGATTATCTATTAGGATATGATGAACCTGTTAAGCCAAGGGGTAAGAATAAGAAAGTTGTCACTATGGCTGAAGAAGAAATAGAGTTTATCAAAGGACTAAGAGAAATAGAATCTCTTCATCAAATGATAATAGATGATCCTAAAAAGGCTCTTGAGCTTATTAATAAGAGGTTAGTTGACTAATCTCTTTTTCTATTACTAAGGAAATGTAAAATATTGTGAAGTCACTTGTAATTATAGATCTTTTTAACTATTATTAAATTAGGTGATGATAATGATATTAGATATAATTAATAAGAAAGCTAACAAATATGAACTAACTAAAGAAGAGTTAGAAACAATCTTTATGGGTTACTTAAATAATGAGGTTAAAGATTATCAAATGAGCGCTTTCCTCATGGCTATTTGTATTAATGATATGAGTGATAGTGAAGTATTCGCTCTTACTGACATTTTTATTAAAAGTGGAGATATCCTAGACTTAAGTTTTATAGATGAAATAAAAGTAGATAAACACTCAACTGGTGGTGTTGGAGATAAAACTACTCTAATAATCGCTCCTCTTGTTGCAAGCTGTAATGTTCCCGTTATTAAAATGAGTGGTAGAGGATTAGGTTATACAGGAGGAACTATAGATAAATTAGAATCTATTCCTAGTTTTACTGTTGACCTTAGTGAAGAAGAAATAAAAAAACAAGCTAAAGAAATTGGTATTGTCATAACAAGTCAAACTAAAGATCTTGCTCCACTTGATAAAAAAGTTTATGCTCTACGTGATGTAACTGCAACAACTAATTCCATTCCTTTAATAGCAAGTAGTATTATGAGTAAAAAAATAGCAGGTGGTGCCGATAAAATAGTTATAGATATTAAAGTTGGTAACGGTGCCTTAATTAAAACAATGGAAGAAGCTAAAAGATTAGAGAGTCTTCTTATTAAAATAGGAACATACTATCAAAAAGAAGTTAGAACCGTTATATCTAATATGGATAGACCTTTAGGACATAATATTGGCAATAAATTAGAAGTATTAGAAGCACTTGAAGCATTAAAAGGAAATGTTAAAGGAGAACTTTTAACTTTATCAATAGATCTTGCTACTAAGATGGTATCTATGGGAAAAGGAATAAGTGAAGAAGAGGCAAATAAAGAAGTAAAAGAAAATTTAGAAAATGGTAAAGCCTTAAATAAATTTATAGAATTTGTTAAATATCAACATGGAAATATAGATAGTCTTTCTATAGATTCTAAAGTTTATAATATTAAAGCTAATAAAAGTGGTATTTTAAAAGATATAAATGCTCTATCAATCGCTAAACTTAGTGAAAGTCTAGGAGCAGGACGTAAAAATAAAGATGATGATATTGACTATAATGCTGGAATTGTTATTAAAAAGAATATAGGAGATGAAATAAAAGAAGGAGATATTCTTGCTAGTTTATATACAAATATTGACAATCCAAATTTTAATCTTGACGGAATATTTGAAATCTCTTGAAAAAAATAATTCTCTTTGTTATACTTGGTATAAGGTAAGGTGATTATATGAGTTCTAAAATAAGTTCAAGAACTAAAGTAAAAAAGACTAAAGCTAATAAAAGTGAAGCTAAATTTGATAAAGCAATGAATGATATAAAGAAAATAGCTTTTATTTCTTGTAGTATAATTGGAGTTCTGTTAATAGTAAGTTTATTTATTGACCCTAATGAAAGTTATGCTGCTGTAGTAGAAGAATTGCCTAATACATTTACATCAGTAATGGAACCAGCTGATGCAAGTGGAGGACCTGGAACTCTTGCTCATTATATAAGTTATGAGGATACAGTAGTTACAACTCCTAGAGCATTTTATGGTATGGTAGATAATGATGGTGATGGTGGAACTGAAACAAGACTTGCAAATATCTATTGTATGGATCGTAGATTATTAATGGAAGGCGATGTAATCTATCAAAAAGATCAATCAGTAATTGATCCTGCTTTAGCAGTAAAATATCCAGGATTAATCTATATAATTGAAAATGGGGATACATTACCTACAAATATTTTAAATACCGTATCATCAGATGAACAAGGAACACTAATATATTATATTAATCAAATTATAGTATGGTGGTATCTAGATATTGTTAATGGCTATTCTACAGGTCCAACTGATCCAGGTAGAAATGAAGACTATAGTGGTCCAGCTGCACATCCATATATAAATAATCTTTCTGTTGAAGAAAAAACAGCAATTATTAATAATACAACTTATGGTCCATACATAGCAGAAGTTCTTACTAACGCTATGAACTATGTACCAAGTAGTACAACTCCAACTTTAGATGATATTGATACTAGCACAATTACTTATACTATGACTGATGAATATATTGAAACTTCACCAATTACCATTACAAGTACTAATAGTTCAAACTTTCTTAATTATACTGTAAGAACAAATAATGAAAATATAACAGTATTAAATGAAAATGGTGTAGAACAAACTACATTTAGTCCTAATGAAAAGTTTAAACTAAGAATACCTATGAGTGAAGTAGTAGACTATAAAATTAATTTACAAGTAAGTATTTCTGGTAATTTCTCAGTTCATAATGCTTATTTCTATACGGCTCAGTCTAATCCAAGTGAATATCAAAGAGCTTTATTAGGATTAATTACCTCTGATACCGTAACAGATGAAATACCATTAGAATTTGAAATACCAACAGGTAGAGTAATAATCAGTAAACAAAACTCTGAAACAGGAGCAAGAATAACAGGTGCTGTTTTATCAATAACTGATAAAACAGGTAAAGAAGTATATCGTTATGAAACAACAAACAATGATATGGATTTAACTCTTCCAGTAGGAACATATACTATTACAGAAACAGTAATTCCAGAAGGATACAATGCTGAAGTTACAACAACAACATTTGAAATTACAGAAGGAGAAACTACAGAAGTAGTTATAGAAAACACCCCTACAATCGATGTTCCAAATACAAGTCTTGATTCTAATATAGTTTACATAATTGGTGCTGGCATCATTGTAGTTGGTATAATCTTAATAGTTGTGGCTATGAAATCTACTAATGCAAAAAAGAAAAAATAATATAAAAAGCCAACTCTTTAAAGTTGGCTTTTTCTTCCTTATAATAGGAATATTAGTATTTATAAGTACTCCAATATTAAAATTAAAAGATGAAGTTTTTGAAGAAATGCGTTTAGCAATATTTCAATTAAATATAAATGAGGAAAACACAACTATTAATAATATAAACACTGAAAATCTAGAAGTAACTGTGCAAGATAACCAAATAGCAGAAGAAAATGACAAAAAAGCAAATTATTCATATATAGGACAGTTATCAATACCTAAAATAAAATTAAAAAGAGGTTTTGTTTCTAAAGATTCTAAATATAATAACATAGAATATAACATTACTATTGCTAAAGAATCATCATATCCTGATAAAGAAAAAGGTAATTTTATACTTATGGCTCATTCTGGAACTGCTTATATTTCTTTCTTCGATAAGTTATATAAACTAGAACTAGGTGATAAAGCGACAGTTAGTTATAAAGCGAAAGACTACACTTATAAATTAACAAAAGTCTATAATCAACCTAAAACAGGGCAAGTAGCAATATATAGAGACCCTACTAAAAAAACATTAACCCTAATCACTTGTACTCATAATGATGATTATAATCAAACAATATATATATTTGAAGAAGTTTAAGATAAAGGAGAATAAATATGGATTTAAGTATAATAGAACAATTACTAACATTTATAACTCTACCATTTCAATCTTTTCTTACAATAGAGATACTTTTAATCTTTATTATTCTCTATGTATTTTTCTTATATAATGAAAAAAGACAAAATAAGAAAGTAAAAATAGCATTAATCGCTCTTATAATATTCTTTTTCTCTTTATTAGTCTTCTATTTCTTTGATGATATAGTAACTGTTCTAAGCGAAATAATAAAAACCTTAATGAGATGTTTCTATTTTCCTAATATTATCTTTTATATTTTAACAGTTATAATATCTTTAATTATATTAATATATACTACAATAAAAAATAATATAACTAAATTAAATAAAATTATTACTTACACTCTAACATTTATTCATCTATATTTATTTACAAACTTTATTTCCTTAGCGATTAGTAATAATACCTCATTAACAAACACTGCTAATATTTATCAACATGATAACATGTTCGTAATAGTTCTATTTAGCGAGATTATCTTTATAATTCTAATACTTTACAAAGTAATCTATCATTTTTGTCATATTAGATATAGTAAATTGAAAAATACTAAGTAAAATGATATAATGTCTAGGAAGTGAGGTAATTATGAAGAAAAAATTAAGTAATTTCAAAGATAAAATTATTAATAATATAAAAAGAATAAAAAAAGAAAAGATTATAAGCAGTTATGTAAAAGATAACAAGCTTTTTCTTGTCTATGTCCTAATTTGTGTTATAAACTCAACACTCCTTAGAATCTTTACTATGCCAACAATGGAAAACTATTTATCTTTTAAACCTATTGTAGCAGATATAGCAGTTGTTACTATTATAGGTTCTTTCTCATATTTATTTAAAGGAAAGAAAAGATATGTCTATCTATTAGTATGGGCAATTATTTTTACTGCAATATGTACAATAAACTCTGCTTATTATACATTTTATACATCATTTGCAAGTGTATCTATGTTATCACTTACTCAGTACATAGGAGAAGTAGGAGATGCAGTCGTAGAAAATGTTTTACAGATAAAAGATTTAGTTTATATTTTTCCTCTTATATTCTTTATATATTACTACCACAGACTTTCAAAAAAAGATCAATATAAGATATATACTAAAGAAAAGAGATTTAAAAAGTTTAAAAATACAATCATAGCAGGAGGTATTATACTTCTTCTATTTGTCTTATCATTATCAAGCCTTGAGATAAGTAGATTTGTTAAACAATGGAATAGAGAATATATAGTTATGAGATTTGGTATTTACATGTATCAAGGTAACGACATTGTTGCAAGTATAGGACCACAAATATCTGCTATGTTTGGTTATGATGATGCTAAAAAAGAGTTTAATGAATATTATGGGGATAGGACTGATGAGCAAAATTATACTAATGAATACACAAATGTTCTTGAAGGACGTAATGTCATTGTAATTCATGCTGAAAGTTTACAAGGAATTGCTATAAATAGAACCTTTAATGGTGTAGAAGTAACTCCTAACTTAAATAAATTAATTAACGAAGGGTTATACTTTAGTAATTTCTATTCTCAAGTTAGTGTTGGAACAAGTAGTGATACAGAATTAACTTATAATACTAGTTTAATGCCTACTCAAAATGGTACTGCTTTTGTAAGTTACTTTGATAGAACTTATATCTCAACTCCATCGCTACTAAAAGATAAAGGCTATTATACCTTTAGTATGCATGCTAATAACGGAGACTTTTGGAATAGACGTGCTATGCATGAGTCTCTTGGTTATGATAAATTCTATAGTAAAGAAACATATGAGGTAGATAATGAAAATATTATAGGATTAGGTTTATCTGATAAATCATTCTTTGCTCAATCAGTAGAGAAGTTAAAGAAAATCAGTGAAGAACATGATAAATACTATGGTTATATAATAACATTAACTAATCATACCCCATTCTCTGATACAGATAAATATGGAGAATTTGCAGTTACCATGAAAACAACAATAACTAATGAAGATGGTACAACAGAAGAGATAGAAGCTCCTTACTTAGAAGGAACTAAATTAGGTAATTACTTTAAATCAGTTCACTATGCTGATGAAGCTTTAGGAGAGTTCTTTAATGAAATGGAAGAAGCAGGACTTTTAGATAATACAGCAGTAATCATTTTTGGAGATCATGATGCTAGACTTCCAAGAAGTGAATTTAATTTAATGTATAATTATGATCCTGCAACTGATGATCTAAAAACTGAAGATGATCCTACATATGTAGATTATGATAGTTTTGATTATGAACTAGATCGTAAAGTACCACTTATAATTTGGACTAAAGATGGTGTAGTTTCTGGACAAGTTGACTATACTATGGGAATGTACGATGTAATGCCTACCATTGGCAATATGTTAGGTTTCTATAATAAATATGCTCTAGGTCATGATATATTTGAAACAAAAGATGATAACATTGTAGTATTTCCTAATGGAAACTGGGTAACAAATTTAATGTATTATAATAGTCAAAAAGGAGAATATAAACTTCTTAAAGATGAGATAATAGATGAAAATTATATAACAGAAAATAATGAATATGCTGAAAAATTATTAGATGTTTCTAATAAAGCGATTGTCTTTGATTTATTTAATCCAAATAGTGAAGAAGAAACTGTATCTAAAGAAAGTAGAGGGGAATAATTTATGAGACTAAAGAAAAAAGTAAAAGTGATTTTAATACTAGCGATTATCTTAATAAGCACAGGTCTAGGCTTTATCGCTTATGAAAGTGTAAAACCTAAAGCAGTTAAAACAGCAACTGTTGAAAATGAAATAGCAGAGTATGGATATACCCTTAAATCTACAAGAAATGATAGATATAAAAAGGCATTTCAAGAACTAAAAGACATTTTAAGTAAGAAAGATGTAGATGAAAAAGCTTATGTTGAACAGATTAGTAAAATGTTTATAATGGATTTCTATACTTTAAATGATAAACTTGCTAATACAGATGTAGGTGGTATTGATTTTGTTCATACTAATGCTAAAACTAACTTCTTAGAAAAGGCAGAAGATACCGTTTATAAGTATGTAGAAAATGATATTTATGGTAATAGAGAACAACAATTACCAGAAGTTACTGAAGTAACTGTTGAAAAGGTTGAGAATATAGAGTATACTATAGGAACAGATTTTACGGATGATAATGCTTATCAAGTAGAAGTTTCCTTAAAATATAAAGAAGATATGGATTATCCTACTAAAGCTACACTTATCTTTGTACATGAAGATAATAAACTATCATTAGTTGAAGTAGAATAGGTTAATCCTTTTTCTATTTAAAGGAGAAAGTATTTATGGAAAAATATAGTTGGAATTTTGATGATTTTTTTAAAAATGATAATGATTTTTGTAAAGAGCTAGAAATATTAAAAAAGGATCTAGATAAATTTAATGATAATTTAACGTCTCTATCTTTAAGTACTATGTTAGAAGAATATTATAAATATAGTTTTAGATATGAAAAGTTACAGACATATACTACTTTAAAATACGATGTTGATATGTCTAATCAGAAATATTTAGAATATAAAAATATAGTTTATGAGGAAAATAGTAAATTAAATAAAATATTAAATATAATCGATGAAAAGATATATGAAATAGATGAACCATTAGATAAATATTTAGAAAAAAATAAAGAATTAAAAGCTTACAAGATGCATCTATATGAAGTATTAAGATTAAAGAAACATTGCAATAATGAAGAATATATTCAAAATGCTACTTTAATGATATCTAAAATAAATGATTTATATGCAACTATTAAAAATGTTGAATTAAACTACAAAGAAATAGATATTAACAATAAAAAGATTAAAGTAACGTATCAAAACTTTAGTAAAATTTTAACTAGTAAAAAGAAAGAAGATAGAAAACTAGCATTTTATGCTTATACAGATAGTTTATCTATGGTTAATAAAAGTATTTCAGGACTTTTAGAACTTAGATTAAAATTATGTCAAGATATATCTAAGTCAAAAAAATATACTTCTGTCCTAGACCAAGTTTTAACAGAAAGTGATTTAAACATAAATATTATAAATAACCTAGAAAAAGTAATAAATAGTAATATTAATCTATTAGAAAGATACTTTAAATTAAGAAGAAAAAGTTTAAATTTATCTAAACTATATCCCTATGATTTAAATATAAGTAATAGTTATGATAAAGAAATATCATTTGAAGAAAGTATTAATATTGTTAAAGATGCTTTATCTATTATGGGAAGAGACTATTCTAATAAATTATCAAAAGCCTTAGAAAGTGGTATTCTAGATGCTTTTCCTAAAAAGTATAAATTTACAGGAAGTTATCATTGGCGTAACTATGTTAAACCTATGATACTAATGAATTATAATAATGATTATAAAAGTACTTATGTATTATCACATGAACTAGGACATGCCGTTAATGGTATTATGGTAAAAGAAAAACAAAGTTATCAAGATTTTCATTTTTCTGTTTTTCTATCTGAGATAGCATCTAAAGTCAATGAAAATATTCTATTTAATTATCTAATAAGAAATGCTAGTACAAAAGCATTGAAAAGATATTTAATAGAACAAAAACTGTCAGGATTAGTAAAAGATCTTTTCTTTTCAACAATGTATTTAGAATTTGAAGAGAATTTATACAATATAGTATCTAAAAATAAAGCTCTGACTGCAGATACAATTAATAATATTTATTATAACTTATATAAAAAATATCATCCTTCTATAGAAAGTACTGATAATGTTAAATACTTATGGCAAACAAGACTACATTTATTTTTTCATCAATATAGATATTATAATTTCCAGTATGCAACTGGTACAATAGTAGCATTAAAAATATCTAATGATATAATAAATTCAAATAATAATATGTTAGAAAAGTATTTACATTTTTTAACAATTGGTGGAAGTATGAAAACGTTAGATGCCTTAGAAGTATTAGAAATAAACTTAGACAATAAAGAGATCTATATAGAAACAATGAACTATTTTAATGAATTATTAAATGAGTATGAAAAACTTTAAAAAAGGTAGTGATGAATAATGGAAAGATTACAAAAAGTAATAGCAAATGCAGGAGTTACATCAAGACGTAAAGCTGAAGAATTAATTAAAGAAGGTAGAGTAACAGTAAATGGTGTAATAGTAACTGAACTTGGTACTAAAGTAACTAATAAAGATATAATTAAAGTAGATGGTAAGGAGATAGAAAAAGAAAAAAAGGTTTATTATCTACTTAATAAACCAAGAGGTATTATTACTAGTGTTACTGATGATAAGGAAAGGAAGACTGTAGTTGACTTAATACCATGTAATGAAAGAATCTATCCCGTAGGTAGACTTGATTATGATACAACAGGAGTGTTATTACTTACTAATGATGGAGAGTTTGCAAATATACTTATGCATCCAAGTGATTTGGTAGAGAAAGTATATATAGTTAAAGTAAAAGGTATTATTAAAGGAGATGCCATTAATACTATTAAAAATGGTGTAACAGTAGATGGTGTTTCTTATGAGAAAGCTAAAGTTAAGTTAAGAAAAACAGATTATAAAACAAATACTTCTATGCTCACAGTAACAATACATGAAGGACGTAATCATGAAGTTAAGAAAATGTTTGAAGCAGTTGGTTTTCCTGTCTTAAAGCTTAGAAGAGATAGAGTTTTTATCTTTGATTTAAAAGGATTAAAGAGTGGAGAATATAGAAAACTAACTCCTAAAGAAGTAGCAATTGTCTATAGTTTAGCAAAAAAATAAGAGCACGATAGCTCTTTTATTTTTTCACTTTTAACGATTTTGGTGTAAACACCAAAATCGTAATTAATTACATTATTACTTCTAGAATAAGCAACTTATATTACTTGAAATCGTACAAAAAAGAAGCAATTAAATAAAGCTTCTTCTTCTAAAAATACATTTATCAAGATTAAGCAGCTTTTTCTTCTTCCTGTTGACCTTCTTCAATCACAATTGCACCAGTAGGACAAGAATCAGCAGCATCTCTTACTTCATCTTGAAGTTCTTCTTTAACTTCTTCTACCTTTGCTTCACTTAATCCTTCATCATTAATTTCAAATACTTCATCACATATCGCAGCACATGCTCCACATCCTATGCAAGCATCTTTATTAACTTTTACTTTCATTTTTTTCACCTCGTCTTTAATTATATCTTATTTTTATAATTTTGCCTACTTTAAATTTTTTTAATAGTATGATATCATTGAAGTATATAGTAAAGTAGGTGATATCATGGGAAGAATGGAACGGTATGATAATTCAAATAGAAGCACAGTTAGAAGTAGAACAGAAAAAAATCAAGATTTATATAATGACTTAGGAAGATTAGAAAAATATACTACTCTAACAGATGTATCTAAAATAGAAGCGGTTGAGTTAAATGCAGCGAAAAAGAATTATCGTACAAGAGAAGGATATCATCAAATAAAAGATTATGATATAGATATAGAAAAACCTAAAGAAAGAAAAGAATTAGATGAATTTAATTTTCTTTATAACGATGAACATAAAACCTATGATATTAATAAAGTTCTAGAAGAAGCGAAAGAACTAAGAGAAAGAGATTCTCTAGAAAAGAAAAGAAAACTACATAATGAAAAATATAACATCTTAGAAAGTAGTGAAGAAGATTTAGAGAAATTTAAAGAAGAGACTAAATTAAGACATAAACCTATTGAAAATGAAGAGGAACTTGAAGAGTTAATACATACTATTACTTCTAAAGAGTTAAGAGAAGAAATAGATAAAAAAGAAGTTGAATCTAATGACAATAACAGCTTACTTAGTGATTTAATGGCTACTAATGTAAATGAAGAAGTGTTAAAGCCTATCGCTACTAAGATAGAAGATAGTAAAGTAGAAGATGATACTAAGAAGTTAGATAAAGTTAAAGAAAAGACCATGTCTTTAAAAGATGAAATAGATAAATCATTCTATACTAAGAGCCTTGATTTAAGTGAAGAGGACTTTGAAAGTGATGATGAGGAAGAAGTTAAACCATCAAAGTTTATCGGTTTCTTAAAGTTCTTATTCTCATTAATCTTAATCATTGCAGTTGGTTTTGGAGTATATTATGTAATTACAAACTTTTAAAAATTGTATATCAAAACTCTTAAAATTTGCATATCAAAATCCTTAAAAAATGTATATCAAATATTGAATAAACCATAAAAATATGTTATCATCTCTATATAGAGGTGATTTCTTTATGAACTTTAATAACGATGAATATATGCCACGATTAATTGATAAAAACTTAGATGACTATTTAAAAGTTTTTGGTGCCTTATCTGTTGAAGGACCTAAATGGTGTGGAAAAACATGGACATCTTCTAAGCATGCTAAAAGTGCTGTCTATTTAGATGATGATGAAACTAAAGAAAGAGCATTACTTGATTTAGAACTGATATTAAATGAAGAACAACCTGAATTAATAGATGAATGGCACTTAGTACCTAAAATATGGGATAAAGTTAGAAGAAAATGTGATGAAGATTCTAAGAAAGGTAAATATATATTAACGTGCTCAACAGAATTGAATGACGAAAGAAAAAAAGAAGTATTTCATTCGGGGGCAGGGAGAATTGGTAAGATAAAGATGTATACTATGTCACTTTATGAATCAGGTGACTCAACTGGAGATGCTTCCTTAACAGCAATGCTAGAAGATAAACAGAAAAATGTTAATGTAAAAATACCATCTTTAAAAGAACTTGCTAACCTAATAGTAAGAGGAGGCTGGCCTAGTAATATAAAAGTAGATGCAGATAAGGTAGGATTAATACCTAAAAGTTATATAGAATCTATTCTTGATAAAGATATGAATGATGATAAAAAAAGAGATAAAAATAAGATGAGAATGCTCCTTAAATCATTAGCAAGAAATGAATCTACAGTTGTTAGCAATGAAACACTTATAAAAGATATAGATAACTATGAAAATGAATCAGAATTAATTGAAAGCAGAATAACTTTAAGAGACTACCTAGATGTATTAGATAGATTGCATATAATAGAAAATCAAGAAGCCTATAGTGAAAACTATCGTTCTAAAGAGAGAATAGGTAAATCACCAAAAAGACACTTAACAGACCCCTCACTTGCTTGTGCCTCTTTAAATATGAATGCTGATAAATTACTTAAAGACTTAAAAACGTTTGGGTTTCTCTTTGAATCACTAGTAGAACGGGACCTTAGAATATATATAGAATATTTAGGTGGACATCTATATCATTTTAGAGATAATGTAACAGGTCTAGAAGTTGATTCAATTTTAGAGTTTTCTAATGGCGATTATGCAGCGGTTGAAATAAAACTAGGATATAATGCTATTGAAACTGCTAAGAAAGATTTACTAAAATTCTATGATAATATGATAACTAAACCTAAATTCATGTGCATAATAACAGGAAATTTTACATCAGTTGTAAAAGATAAAGAGACTGGTATATATATTGTTCCTATAACTGCATTAAAACCATAGAGAACTAGAAAATAATAATATTTGTTTTCTATTCTCTTTTATTGTGGTGAATTTTATGATAAACTTTATTTAAATATAAAAGTTAGGGGGAATAGAAAATGAATTTAAACTTTGTTTTAAATGATTATGTTTTAATCTGGAATCTTTTATTTAGTGCCTCTATTTCTTCTGATATTCAAAGCTTTAAACAGAAGTTGTGGAAAAACTATCGTCATAGTTATAATGAATTATATAAAGAAGAAGAATTAATATTAAAAGACCCTAAAAACTATATACCAGATGATGATACTATCTTTGATATGGTTAAAGCTAGTGATATATATAAAGAAATAAGAGAAGAAACAGAAAAATATCGCCTAGAATTATTACATACTTGGGATAAAATAAAAAAAGACTTAAATAAAAACTTAAAAGAAATACTTAGATTTGATATTAAACTATATCATGTTTTAGTTGTTGATAAAAAATTAGATGTTATAGGAATGAAAATACCTAAGAGTAGAAGAGTAAATACTATTACTTGGGGTAATAGAGTTGATAGTGATAATTATACCCTTGCTATCATCAATATCATTGAACATATTGTAAGAAAAGAACTAGCAACATACAAGAGCGAATATAAAGATATAGTTGATGCTATCATTGAACTTGCTATTGATAATGAACTAACATCAAGAACATTAAAGAAAAGTGTTTATTTAAGAGGAGATAGTTCTCTAAAATATCTTAAAAGACAACTATATCCTTACTTTCTTATGTACTTAGGATATTCTAAAGAAGAGATATTAAATAGAATGATGGAAGATAAGATTATCTTTGAATTAGATAAATATACTTTTGAAAGAGGATTAGCAACTGTTGATTTAAAGACTTTTATTAGCTTTTGTATTAAGAATCAAAAACATATTTTAAAGATTAAAGAATTAGAAATAATATAGGATAGTGGTGCGGTATGGATAGTAAACTAAATTTATTTTTGAAAAAGATTAACTTAAATAGTGAGTACTTTGACTTCTTTAAAAGTGCTTGCTTAGATAAAATAGTAATTAATAAAAATAATAAAAGCTTTTTAGTTAAAATAACTATTGATAAATATTTACCTAAAGACATATTATCTAATCTAGTAGAGAATAAGTCTTTATTTTCAGATGATTTAACCTATAACTTTACAGTTAGAAACCCTGATAATAATATGCTACTAGATTATTATCCTTACTTTTTAGATATCTTAAAATCTAAAGATAAAATAAAACTAATAGATGTTTATAAAGATTCACTAATTTATGAAAGTGATACTCTAAGACTTATCGCTTATAATAAAAAAGAAGAAGATAGATTAAAAGAAATAAGTAATGATATAAATAATTTCTATCATAATATAGGCTTTCATGACTATATACCTGTTATTTTAAGAGAAGATAATTTAATAGAAGAAGAGATAAGTAATGAATTATCTAATGTTATTATTCCTGAACCTATTAAGAGGGATGTTATTAAAGAAGAGCCTAAACGTTATAATAATAGTGGAACTCCTAGAAGAAGAAAAAGTACTGATGAAGGATGTATATTAGGTAAGACTATAGATAGTGATCCTATTAAGATGAGTTTATTACTAGGAGAAGATAATGATGTAACAGTAGAAGGATATATCTTTGGTACTGATTATTTTGAGTCTAGTAAGACTAATTTTAAGATTATTACTTTAAAAATAACAGATGAAACAGATAGTATCGCTTGTAAAGTATTTTGTAATGAAGATGAAGAGTATGCTAGACTTTGTAAAGCTTTAAAAGTAGGTACATGGCTTAAGATTAGAGGATATACAAAAATAGATAATTTTTCTAAAGATGAGTTAGTACTTAATGCTAGAGATATTATGCCAGTAGAGCATGAGGAAGAAGAAATTACTGATGAAGAGACAGAAAAAAGAGTAGAACTACATGCCCATACGATGATGAGTCAGATGGATGGAGTAGCAGATGAAGTAAAACTAGTAAAGCAAGCGATGAAATGGGGACATAAAGCAATTGCAATTACAGACCATAATGGTGTTCAAGCCTTTCCTCATGTTTATAACTTAGTAAGAGATTATAACAAAGGAAAAGATGATAAAGATAAGTTTAAAGCCTTATATGGAACAGAACTTGTTATGGTAGATGATAATGTAGATATCGTTATTAGACCTAATGATGGTAAATTACTAGACCAAACTTATGTTGTTTTTGACTTTGAAACAACTGGTTTTAATGCTGGTGGTGCTGACTCTATTATTGAAATTGGTGCAGTTAAGATGAAAGGTGGAGAGATATTTGAACGTTATGATGAACTAATTAATCCAGGAAGACCTTTACCTGCTAAAATAACAGAGATAACAAATATAACAGATTTAATGCTAGAAGATAAAGATAATGAAGAAAATGCTGTTAAAAGGTTTATAGAATGGTTTGGTGACTTACCTATGGTTGCCCATAATGCTAAGTTCGATGTTTCATTCTTAGAGATGGCTTATAAAAAATATAATCTAGGTGAGTTTAAGAATCCTGTTATTGATACCTTAGAACTATCAAGAACCCTAGATAATAACTATGCTCGTCATGGCCTCTCCGCACTAGTTAAAAGATATAATGTTCCATGGGATGAAGAGAGTCATCATAGAGGAGATTATGATGCTGAAGGTACTGCATTAGTTCTATATAAGATGTTAGAGAAACTAGATAGTAGAAATATAGAAACAATGGAACAACTTTCAAATATAGTAGATTCTAAAGAGATGTATAAATATGGTAATACTAATCATATCAATATCATCGCTCTAAATAAGAAAGGACTAAAGAATCTATTTAAAATAGTATCTTTTGCCAATACAACTTATCTATATAAGACTCCAAGAATACCAAGAAGTGTTATTAATGAATATAGAGAAGGACTTTTAATTGGTAGTGGTTGTTATGAAAGTGAAGTCTTTAAACAGGCTTCTAGTAAGAGTGAAGAAGAACTATCTAATATCATTAGATTCTATGACTATGTAGAAGTACAACCACCTGAATGTTATTCTCACTTAGTAGAAACAGGTGACTTTGCCAATGAAGGTGAAGTAATTAGTAATATCAATAAAATAATTAATACAACTATTGATGCCGGTAAATTAATTGTGGCAACAGGAGATGTTCATCACTTAACAAGAGAAGATAAAATATATAGAGAAATAATTGTTAATCAAAAAGTACCAGGCGGAGGACGTCATCCCCTAGCAAGAGGGGGTATTAAAAATATTCCATCAAATCACTTTAGAACAACAACAGAGATGTTAGAAGACTTCTCATTCTTAGATGAAGAAACAAGAAAACTAATAGTTATAGATAATCCTAATAAAATCGCTGATATGACAGAGATTATAGAAGTTATTATTGAAACAGGAGGAATACCTTTCTCTCCTAAAATTGATAAAAGTGTAGAAACAGTTACTGACTTAGTCTTTACAAAAGCTAGTGATATGTATGGAGAACCACTTCCTTATAATATTGAAGAGAGAATTAGTACAGAGTTATATGGAGATGGAGTTTTTAAAGCCGTAGAAGCTAAGTTAAAAAGAGAAGAACCTAATCTAAGTGAAGATGAGTTTAAGAAGAAATTATTCTCTAATTTACATAGTACTCTTTTAAAAGGCTTTGATGAAGTAAAGAAAGTAATAAAAGAAAATCTTAAAATAACTGACCCTGAAATAACAGATGAAGACTTAGAAAAAACTCTTAAAAAGAACTTAGGTGGTGTAATAGGTGGAGGCTTCGATGTTATTTACTTAATCGCTCAAAAGTTAGTTAAGCATTCTAATGATGATGGTTATATCGTTGGTTCCCGTGGTTCTGTTGGTTCATCATTCGTCGCTACCATGATGGGAATAACGGAAGTAAATCCTCTTCCAGCCCACTATCTATGTCGTAATAAAGACTGTAAGTATTCAGAATTTATTAATGAAGAG
This sequence comes from uncultured Bacilli bacterium, assembly GCA_944332025.1. Taxonomy (GTDB): domain Bacteria; phylum Bacillota_I; class Bacilli_A; order RF39; family UBA660; genus Onthousia. Next base: position 18,232 of record CALVJB010000004.1, on the reverse strand, counting down.
GGCATCCCTTATGGAAAAGATTATCCATCAGGATATGACTTAAAAGATAAGACTTGTCCTAAATGTGGCGAGCCTCTAGGTAAAGAAGGACAAGACATGCCATTTGCAACCTTCTTAGGTTTCAATGCCGATAAAGTTCCCGATATCGACCTTAACTTCTCAGGAGAATATCAATGGAAAGCTCATGAATATACTAAAGTACTATTCGGAGTTGATAATGTATATAGAGCAGGAACAATCGGTACAGTAGCAGAAAAGACCGCTTACGGTTATGTTAGAGGTTACTTTGAAGAACATGGAATTGTTGGTAAAAGAAGTACAGAGATTGAGCGTCTTGCCAAAGGATGTACTGGTGTTAAAAGAACAACAGGGCAACATCCTGGAGGTATCGTTGTAATACCAGGATACATGGATGTCTTTGATTTTACACCATTCCAGTATCCTGCAGATGATAATACATCACTTTGGCGAACAACTCACTTTGATTACCATGCCATCGATCAAGACGTTTTAAAACTAGATATACTAGGTCACGATGATCCTACAGTCCTTAGAATGTTACAAGATTTATCTGGTATAGATATTACAACACTACCAATGGATGATAAAAAGATATTCTCAATTCTTTCTAGTCCTGAAGCCTTAGGAGTAACAGAAGATGAGATTCTTTGTCCTACTGGAACATTAGGACTACCTGAACTTGGAACTCGTTTTGTTATTCAAATGTTAGTAGAGACAAAACCAAGTACTTTCGCTGAACTAGTTAAAATATCAGGACTATCACACGGTACTGATGTTTGGGCAGGAAATGCTAGTGAATTAATTAGAAATAATATTGTTCCTTTTAAAGATGTTATAGGATGTCGTGATGATATCATGGTTAACCTAATGAACTGGGGCATGAAACCTATTAGAGCCTTTAAAATAATGGAACATGTTAGAAAAGGTAAGGCGACTAAAGACCCTGAAACATGGAAGGGTATGGTCGAAGAAATGAAAGCTGCTAACGTTCCAGAATGGTATATCGAGTCATGTCATAAAATAAAATACATGTTCCCAAAAGCCCATGCTTGTGCCTATGTTATGAGTGCTATTAGAATCGCTTGGTTTAAAGTTTATAAACCACTATTCTACTATGCAGCCTTCTTCTCAATTAGAGTAGATGATTATGATATAGAAACTATGATAAAAGGTTATAATGCTATTAAAACGAGATATGAAGACTTAATGGCTAAAGGCTTTGAAGTTACTAATAAAGAGTCTAATATCATAGATTCCCTTCATGTTGCCCTAGAAGCGACAGCACGTGGTATTAAATTCGCACCTATTTCTTTAGAGAAAAGTGATGCGACAAGATTTGTTGTTGATACCGAACGTGAAAATACTTTAATACCACCATTTAAAACTATCGATGGCCTAGGTTTAACAGTTGCAAAAACCATCGTGGAAGCACGTGAAAACGGACCTTTCCTAAGTAAAGAAGATTTACAAAAACGTGGTAAAGTATCAAAGACACTAACAGATAAAATGACTGAGATGGGAATCCTTAACGAATTACCTGATTCTAATCAGTTAAGCCTGTTTTAGTTGACAAAGTAAGAAAGAAGTGATATAATACAGCTACATTCAATGAAGGGGGAATAATAATGGAAAATTTAGAATTGAATGAACAAAAATATAATAATGATATGATCACATTATCAAGAATTGGTTTTAGACCAATTTACACTAGTAAAGAGGATGCTTTCACTATTATGTATAGCGGTTTGACATCTTCAGTATGTTCTGTAGAACTTAATGGAGGTAACGTATCTCTTGATTTAGCTAGTCCATATCTTGAAACAAATAAGAAAACTGATAATATTATGGATGTATTTACATCTATTAAAGATATGGAACAAGTACCTGTTAGAGACCTAACAGTTGAAGATTTACCACTTTTATCTAGTAAAGAAAAAGAACAAATAATGCCTGATAAAGATATTGCTACATATTTTAACTTTAAGGAAAATTATGATAGTTCATTAGGTATGGGTGATGAATACTGGACAAAAAGATTATTAAGAGAAGCTAAAAATGAATTTGGGCATGGTGCTATATTAGAAGGTGCCTTTGAAAGTCCTTCAATGATGGTAGAAGAATATGAGAGTTATGCTTCACAAAATAAGAAGGAAAAAGAAAGCCTACAAAAAATTAATAGATTAGGACAAATGCCATATGGAGTACAAACTTTAGTAGCTAATTCATTACAAGAAGCTAATGAAGTTACTGATGAAATTTCAAAAAGAAAATAAATTAAGTTCTCTATATTAATCAAAAATAATAATGATATATGTAAAATGAATACATATATCATTTTTGTTAGTATAAAATTTGACAAAGTAACAAAAAAGTGATATAATATGGCTACATTCAATGAAGGGGGAATAAAGAATGGAAAATTTAAAATTTGTAGTATTTAATACTAATAATACTTATGGTAATACTAAAGGAGGAGCAGGAAAAGCTAACAGATTAAAAATTGCTGAAGAAGTAGGGTTTGACTTAAATCGTCTATTTATGGCTTTACAACCAAAAGAAGCTAAGGATAGAGGTTCAGTTTATGTTTTAACTCCTGAAGATTTATCTAATTATGCAAACTTATATGATTATGATGTATATGCTGATACACCAAAAGTTACACCTAATACACCTGGAATAGCAATTGGTTTTAATATTTACGATGGTGCTAATATAGTCGCTATGAACACTAAAACTATGGAAGCTACTTCAACTTTCTGTCCTGGTACTCATATTGATGCTGAAGTACCAAAAAGCATAGCAGAAATTACTGGTGGTAATCCAGAAGATATAATTGTTGATGTATCACCTTTCGCTCATGAATTGCCTTTATTTAATCCAAATGATAAAAACTTTACACCAGGATATGTAAATAATGGAAAAGTATGGGATGAAGCATTACGTAGAGATAAAAACACAAACATTTTATATCTTAATCAATTAAAAGCAATAAAAAAACAATTGCTTGAAAGCGGTATTAAAGAAGAGAATATTAATTGGGGTGAAGATTCTTTCTATACAACAGATACTAATGGTAATTTCCTTTATCCATCTTTGCAAAGAACAAGAATGGTTCCAGATTTAGCTCATCCAGGAAAGTTTATAATTGATCCTGAAACTGGTACATACTTACATGACGATAGTCAAAATGGTAGTTATATGCATGGTGTTGCTTTACTAGAAGAAACTAAAGAACCATATGCAAATAAAGATATTAAAGTTTATAGTTATGGTTCTGCTAGAAGAAGATAGAGTCGAAATAGACTCTTTTTTCTTTTTGTGTTATTATCATAATATGAAAGATATTTACAAAGAGGTATGCTATGGAAACACTAAAAGAAATATTAAATACAATTATGGAAGTTTATAATGAAGATTTAGATAATGATAAAAAACATCAATTATTATCAACTTTATGGACTAGATATTATAAACTAAGTGAAAAACTTAATATTAAATTAGATGAAGCTTATAATCTATATTTAATTGGAGAAAATGAAAGTTATATAATTTATCAAGAACCAGAAAGAAAAAGGATAGATAATAAAAAATTAGAAATAGCTTTAAATCACTACAATGAAATAAAAAATAATGGATTTAAAGAAGGACTAACAGAGGAAGAAATTAAGATACTATTAGACTATAGTGTTGAAAATGCTAGAAAGTCTTTTGAGAACTTAGGTATTAATGTAAAAACAAATTCTTTAAATGGTTTATGTGAACTTGGTCAAGCACTAACAATTATGCCTTTAGAAAATTTAGGAATAGAAGTTACTAAAAATAGTGCAACTGCCTGTTTTAATTATCCATTTAATCATGTATTTGGAACAGTTACTTTTCCTTATCAAGATAATGGTAGAGTAATAGATAAAACATATTTGATAGACTCAACCTATCGTCAGTTCTTTTCAACTATGCGGTGTAATGAAGGAAGATATTACACAGAAGAAGAAAATACTAATTTAAAAGTAGCTCCAGATCCAGGATATTTTATAACAGACATAGACTTTGCTAAAACCATAATGAAAGATGGATATATTGAATTAACAAAAGACAATGCTAAAAAATATGGAGAGGCTTTTTATAAAGCAAGTATTCCTTTAAAAGATAATAAATTATTCCAAAATAATGATATTAATTATTACCACAATATTATTTTTGATAATGAAAATTATAGAGTTAATAACTCTGAATTAGAAGGATTTAATGTGTTGTTCCCTAAAAATAACAAAAGAATTAGATAGTAGCATATTTACTAAATCAATACATACAGTATAAAGAATACTTATTGAAAGAAGGAAATACATGGAAAATTTAAATATTAGAGAAAATATTCTAAAAAAAGGACATTATGCTATTTATAAACAAGGACCGGCTAGCTTTAAAAATCTACGTATCTTAAACACCGGTAATAAATATGGGATTATGACAACTAATGCTCTCTTTTATGAAGATGGAATGTCTTTTGATGAGAGAAAAGCTATCTTTTTAGAATGCCGTAAAAAGGTTGCCGCAGATAATAACTATGCTTTTGACCCATATAAATTTTATATACCAAAACAAGATGGTAAAGGCAAAGCAGTAGAACTTACAAGAGACATGGTAGAAGCTTACGAAGACGGTTGGGATTTAGATATAGAAGCTGATATTCTAATTACAACAGATAAAGTTCCAGGAGTAGTAGTTGGCTTCCCAGTTGCAGATTGTCCTGTTGTTGTAGCAAGTGACTTAAAAAACGGTGTAACTGCCACTGCTCATTGTAGTGCTGCAATGATTGATAATTATTTACCTAAAATGACTATAGAATCATTACAAAGTATGTATAACAGTAAAAAAGAAGATATTTTCATTTATATAGGGGCTCATGCAGGAAAAGATTGGCCTTATGATAGATATCCTGATTTTGCCTCTGAAAGTTTCTGGAAAAAAACAGAGGCAGTTAAACAAGTATCTGCTAATGATTTTAGGATTAATATGGATAACGCATTACTTTATCAGCTTCCTCCAGAGGAATATGAAACATATATTATAAATACTGATAACACTAGAACTAATCCAAATTATTATTCTCATAGTGTTTATAATAATGGTGAAGGTCCAAAAGAAAAAGATGGTAGACACTTTGAAGGTGCATATTATCAAAAAACAAAAAGACTGTAAAGAAGAGTTGAAATAAGACTCTTTTTTCTTTTTCTATGATATCATTAATAAGAAAGAAGGTTTTATAATGCAAAGAGTAGTTGCAGTTGATAAAGATGGTAACATTTATAGCAATGAGGATGAAAGAACAGGACATAATGAACTTGTCTATGAATTATTTGAAGAGTTTTTAGAACCATTACAAAATGAAGAAGTAAAAGGAGACTTTATAAAAATATGGGTTAATGCTGGATTAATTACTAAATATTTAGACATGATAATTTATCTAGAAACAGTTAATAATGAAGTATATGACAGTATTATTTGTACAATTCCAGAAAATTTAAGCGATGCTCAATTAAACTATTATGAAGAAAACTATTTAGATAAAGATGCTCCTTTTTTAGGATTATATTATCATGATGATATGTTTAGTAGTGTAAGTGAAGAAAAAGATAGAGAACTTACTGCCGAAGAAGTACATAGCTTTTTAAAAGATATGGTTAAATCAAAGTCAAAATAAATAAAAAAGAGTTAAAATATAAAGACTCTTTTTTCTTTTTGTGATATACTTCTAATAGGAGGAAGTATGGAAAAGATTAACCTAGATAAAGTAAATTACATACAATATGGTAACGCTAAAGGTAAGGATATTATTTTACTACATGGATGGGGTCAAAATATTGAGATGATGGAACCCCTTGGTAATCCGCTATCTTGTAAATATCATATTACAATATTAGACTTTCCAGGATACGGAAAAAGTGCTGAACCTGATGAAGTTTGGACAGTATCTGATTATGCCGAACTAGTCCATGAGTTAGTTAAAAAGTTAAAGATTAAGAAACCTACATTAATAGGACATTCTTTTGGAGGTAGAGTTGCTATAGTTTATGCTTCAAAATATGAAGTTGATAGAGTAGTATTATTTGGGGCCCCTTGTGTTAGAACTAAAAAAGGACTAACTCTAAAAGAGAAAATGTTAAAGAAAGCAAAAACATTACCAGGTATGGGTAAAATTGCAGAGATTGCTAAAAACTATATAGGCTCTGAAGACTATAAAAATGCAAGTCCAAGAATGAGAGAAATCTTAGTTAAAACAGTTAATGAGGATTTATCTGATTATGCTAAAAAGATAACTGCTCCAACTCTTCTAGTATGGGGAGAGATGGATGAAGCAGCTCCACTTGAAGAAGCGAAACTATTAGAAGAATTACTTACTGATGGAGCCTTAATTGTTCTACCTGGAACGCATTATGCTTATCTTGAGAATTTAAACCAGGTAATAAATATTATAAATAATTTTATGGAGGGATAAAATGATTGAAATACTTTTAATTTTAGTTGCTATCATAGCAATTATCATCAAATCTAAAAAAAGTTTACATATGTTACAACAAAACTTATATAATGAAAACAACCGTTATGTTAAATGGGTTGTTAATAATAGTTCTAATTTCTTTTCACTAGAACTATTAGCAGTACTTATAGTAGCAGCCGCTAATGTCTTCTTAGTTAATGATGATACTATAAGTATAGTCTTAAATATTATAGCAATTATTCTATATGTAGTTTATGCTATTAAATTTAGAACAGATTTAAAGAATGAACAAGTAAAGAAACCCTTAGTAATAACTGCAAGAGTTAAAAGATTAATTGCAACTACAACAATATTACATTTAATACCAACAGTATTAATTATTATATATAAAGATAATCTATTAATTAGTCATTTCTTAATCTTTATCTTTATACTTTTTGCCTATCTAAATACATTTGTAATCTTACTTGCTAACTTTATTAACAAATATACTTTAGAAAAATATGTATATCATCATTTCAAGAGTATGGCTGTTAAGAAGTTAAAAAATATGCCTAACTTAAAAGTTATCGGTGTAACAGGTAGTTATGGTAAGACAAGTAGTAAGAATATTCTAGCAGATATATTAAATATTAAATATGCAACGCTACCAACACCACGTAATTTAAATACTCCTTATGGATTAATCATTACTATTAATAATCACTTAGATAAATTTACAGAAGTATTTATCGCTGAAATGGGTGCTTATGTTAGAGGAGAGATTAAAGATTTATGTAATTTAGTTCATCCTAAATATGGTATCTTAACAAGAATTGGAACTGCTCACTTAGAAAGTTTTGGTAGCGAAGAGAATATTCAAAAGACTAAATTTGAACTTATTGAATCATTACCTCTTGACGGAGTAGGAGTACTTAATAGAGATGATCCTAAGCAAGTAAGTTATGATTTAAAAAATAAATGTAAAATACTTTGGATAGGAATAGACGAAAAAGATGTAGATGTTCATGCTAGTAATATAAGATGTTCTAGTGTTGGAACTACCTTTGATGTAACCTTTAAAGGAGATAAGAAAAAATATGAGTTTGAAACTAAACTATTAGGAAATCATAATGTTTATAATATCCTAGCAGGACTTGCTTTAGGACGTGAATTTGGTATATCAATTCCTAAACTACAACAAGCCGTTAGAAATGTTAAACAAGTAGAACATAGACTAGAACTTAAGAAAATGGGTTACTTCTATCAAATAGATGATGCTTATAACTCAAATCCTGTTGGTGCTAAGAGTGCCTTAGAAGTTTTATCTATGATGCCAGGACTAAAAGTAGTAGTAACACCAGGTATGATAGAGTTAGGTGATAAAGAAGAAGAACTTAATAAAGAGTTTGGTAAACAAATCGCTACTATTTCTAAAGCAGACTATGTAGTTCTAATTGGTGAGAAGAGAACTAAACCAATTAAAGAGGGATTAAGGGAAGCTAAATATAATATGGATAATTTAATTGTTTACAATGATGTTAAAGAAGCATATAATTTTATAAGAGGTATAAAAACAAAGAAAGAAATCTATGCCTTATTTGAAAATGATTTACCTGATACATATAATGAAAAGTAGGAGGAGATAGAATGAAAATTAAATTAGGAGTTGTATTCGGTGGTGAATCCGTTGAACATGAAGTAAGTATTATTTCTGCAGTTCAAGCCATGAATAAAATAAATCAAGAAAAATATGACATTATTCCTATCTATATAACTAAAGATGGTGAGTGGTATACTGGTAATATGTTAATGGATGTTGAAGTATACGGGGATTTAGATTTAATTAAGAAATATGCAAGTAATGTCGTATTATATAAAAAAGATGGAGCCTTTGTATTACAAAGTAAAGGATTATTTAAGAAAATTGTTACAGACTTAGATGTAATATTTCCAATTACCCATGGTACTAATGTAGAAGATGGTGTACTACAAGGATATTTCCAAACAGTGGGTATTCCTTATGTTGGACCTAATGTTTACTCAGCAGTAGTATCACAAGATAAAGCTTATATGAGAGATATCTTTAAAGCTAATGATATTCCAGTTCCAGCATATACATGGTTCTATGATACAGATTATAAAAATGATCCTGATGAAGTAATTAAAAAGATAGAGAAAATAAAATATCCAGTTATTGTAAAACCTGCTACAACTGGTAGTAGTGTAGGAATAGGTGTTGCAAACAATAAAGATGAGTTAGTTAAAGCTATTGAAGAAGCTATTAACTATGATAGTAAGATAGTAGTAGAAGAAGTAATTAAAAACTTAATGGAAGTAAATGTCTCTGTTTTAGGTAATTATGAAAATCAGGAAACAAGTGTTATTGAAGAAGTATTATCTAAAAGCGCCTTTCTAACTTATGATGAAAAATATATTGGTAGTGGTAAAGTTAAAGGAAAACTAGGAGCTAAAATGACACCTCTTAAAGGATCTAAAGGAATGGCTTCAGCAGATAGAAAAATACCAGCAGACCTTACAGATAAAATGAGTAAAGAAGTAGAAGAACTTGCTATTAAAGTATTTAGAGCCCTTGGAAGTAGTGGAGACGCTCGTATTGATATGTTAATCGATAGTAAAGCTAAAAAAGTATATGTTAATGAGATTAACTCAATACCAGGTTCACTAGCATTCTATCTATGGGATCCTAAAGGAAAAGATTATACTGAACTATTAGATGATATGATTAGTATTGCTATTAAAGATTATAAAAAACGTGAAAGTAAAACACATTCATTCAAAACAAATATCTTACAAGGATTCGCCCATAATGGCCTAAAAGGAATGAAAGGTAAACTACAAAATAAATAGAACTTAGATAATTACTAAGTTCTTTTTTTGACTTTACTAAAGCCTAATTCTATACCTTTATCAATATTTTTACTATTAAACTTCTCAAGTCTTTCATAAATTAAATCTATATAATCATCTAATGACATATTAACTAGTTTTCTTGCTGCAATTACCTTCATTTCTTCAAAGAGCTTACTAGAATTATTTTTACTGTCTTCAAATCCTCTTTCTAAAATAAAGTCACCACTACTAACATTAAACTCATCAAGCCCAATATGAGTATTTTGATTATATAAAGATATTATCTTAGCAGTAATAACTTCTTCAATAACATATTTATCAACTTCCATAAACTCTTCAAAATGATAATCAGGTTCAGGTACATAAATACCTAACTTTTCATCTAAATAACTTATACATCTAGCTTGATAATAGTAAGGAGTCATATAAATTTCTCTATTATACTTAGGACTACCATAATAAAGTAGGGGACTAACTATATCATCATTATTTTTACTAAGGATTTTTAAGTTGTCATATTCACTCTTTACTTTACCATATTCTAAATTAGGTTGTCCCATTAATAAAGTATGTTTTTTATGCCCATTATCTAAGACATAAACAACTTTCATATGTCCCCAGTTTATAAACTTAATTCTTATGTTTTTACTATAATAATTAGGATAATTTTCCTTTAGATAGTTAGCAAAGTCATTTTCAATAAATTCACTTGTTTTAATTACTTCTTCAGTAGGCTGTTGTTCAGGATCTAATTCATAATAAATAAAGTCATAATCATTAATACCTAAAGCTTCTTTTACTTTCATATTCTTTCCTCCATGCTAGTTATTATAATGAAAAGATGGGGAAATAGCAAATAAATTAGTGTGAAACATATAAAAATGTGATATTATAAAACTAATTTATTAATTGGAGGAATATCTATGACTTATTATTATGATAACTATGTTGAAAGATTTGGAAAAAGAGATAAAAATGATAAAAAGTGGTGGAATGATGGAACTTATATTACCCCTGAAGGAACACTTTTTGATGTCGATGGTTATACAAGAGTTGCTCACGCAGGTGGATTCGTTCTTCCATTTTTCATGAGTTATACTAATCCAGATGAAGATGAATTAAGATACTTTACTAAAGATGAGATATTACAAAATTTAATAGATTGGGAACATGTTTTATGTACAAGAGAATATGATGTTAATCCCAAAGAACAAAAAATGCGTTTAGCTTTAGTAAAATATTTAATCAATGTTTATAAAAGTAAATATACTATTTGGGATGACATAAATGAATATGTTGATTTGTCTTATGCTACAGGCATAAAAAAAGAAACAGAAAACTTTATAGGAAGAGATAGATTTTTAAAAGATATTTTAGTAATGGCTTGTAATTATGATTCTGTTGAAAGTACACTTTATAGAACGATTACTACATCAAAATTTAATATCTATGAGACCTTCTATGATTATATTTTACATGACTATAAGATATATCAAATTCCTAAACAAGTCTATGATGAAAAACAAGGTAAGTATGTTAATTGGTCTTTACCAGATTATATGATTTCTGATAAAGAATTAAGATTAAAAATGGAACTTGAGTCAATCTGTAAAACTGTACCTTTAGAAAAACGTGATAAATATAGAAGAAGTAAGGTAAAAATAAAAGGTTTTGACTTCATAGATTAAAACTACTGAAAATTTACTCAGTAGTTTCTTTTAATTTCTCATTAATTATCTTTAAGTTATTATTAAGCCTCTCATCATTTGGCTCTATCTTTATTGCTTTCTCTAAGAATACTTTACTAGCTTCTATTTCTCCTTTATTATAGTATGAAATACTTAATAAATCATATGGAGTATAACCAAAACTAAATGTCTCATTTATATAGCTCTTAGTATGACTTTTTATATTTAAAGCAAGATTAACATAATGAATAGTATTGTCATAATCATCTAATTCATAATAAAGTAAAGCCATTTCCATATAAGGATCTCTTAAATATGGAGCTTCCTTAATTGCTTTCTCTAGCCACATCTTCGCTTCATCATATCTTTTTAAGTACTTATAACATCTACCAATAAATCTCATAGAAGCACACCTTTCATCTTTCCAAGTAGCATTTTTTAATTTCAAATGTCTAATCAAAGTATCAATCGCTTCATTATACTTATCATAATACATATATTCACGACCTAAGTAATGCATATTTCTATCATCATTAGGATCTTCTTTAACACTCATTTCAAGTAAAGGAAGATAACTACTTCTAGACTTAGTTCTATCAGGATAATGATTTAAAATGATATTATCAGTAACATTATATGTTTCAACTCCATCATACTTTAATATTTCATGAACTGGATGATACCAAGAATAACCTAATCTTTTATGAATCTTCTCATAATAAAAACTTATTATAGGATTATTGTTTTCATCTAAATACCAGTTATAAATATATCTAAGTCTTGTAGTATTATCATGCCAAGCTTTCTCTAACTCATCTCTCCAACCAGGTAAGAATACTTCATCTAAATCAGTACATACACAAATATCAGTATCAACTGGAACTAATTTTAAAGACTCATTTCTTGCTACATCAAATCTCCAAGGCTCTATTTTTTTAACCTCTACATGAACACCTTTTTCTTTTAGTTTTTCTACCGTATTATCAGTAGAACCTGTATCAAGAACATAAATCTCATCAGCTTCCTTCATAGACTCATACCATCTATCAACAAATTTCTCTTCATTTAAACATATAGTATAAACACATACTTTATATTTACTCATAAATACACCTCTATATATTTTATGAAAAACTTATAAAAAAGTAATAGTTGCATATAAATATATTAAGGAGGACTTTATGATTAAAAGAATAATTTATAGTTTATTGCCAATAGTAGGAGGGGTATTAGTAGGCTTAATTATATCAGGTTATATGAATTACGGGGATATGGTAAAACCACCACTAAGTCCACCAAGCATAGCATTTCCTATTGTTTGGACTATACTTTATATCTTAATGGGAATATCTTACTTTATTGCTACCAAAGATAATGAAAATGATAAGGAATTAAATCAAATATACATATTACAACTTTTAGTAAATTTCTTCTGGCCAATAATTTTCTTTGTTTTAAAAATGTACTTTACCGCTTTCTTTTGGATAATTTTATTACTAATATTAGTTATAATTATGATTAAAGAATTATTAAAGAATAATAAAATAAGTGGTTGTTTACAAATTCCTTATCTGATATGGTTGCTATTTGCAACTTACCTTAATATTGGTATATTTCTATTAAACTAAAAAACTCACGATAATGTGAGTTTTTAATCACTAGCCCCTGTAGGACCAGTAGGACCTGTTGGACCAGTTGGTCCAGTAACTCCTGTTGCACCTGTAGGACCACTAACTCCAGTAGGACCAGTAGGACCCGTCATTCCAGTTGCTCCTGTAGGTCCACTAACTCCTGTAGGACCAGTTGGTCCTTGTGGGATACTTAAACTTAAAACAAAGTTAGGAGCAGTTCCTGTTATACTAGCAGTAGCAGTACTTCCTGGTGCCCCTGTTGTAACAGTACCTATAGTAAGATTTGGTGTAGCACCAGTCATTCCAGTCGCTCCCGTAGAACCAGTTGGCCCTGTTGGACCAGTAGGACCAGTAATTCCCGTCGCCCCAGTAGGTCCTGTAGGCCCAGTAGAACCAGTTGAGCCTGTGGGACCTCCAGCAGGACCAGTAGGACCAGTAGGCCCTTGAACATAACAGAAACGACAACGTGGATGAGCATTATTATTGCAAGATTCTCCAAACATAGCAATTCTCCTTTCCAATATAGTTTATTCTTAATAAGAAAATAAGTTATTATTATAGTCTAGTAAATGATATAATTGTAACAAAGGAAGGAAATTATTATGAAATTTAACAAATTAATACCAGAGTTAAGTGTAACTAATATAGATAAAAGTAAAGAGTTTTATCTTAATCTAGGATTTAAAATAATGTATGAAAGAAAAGAAGATAAATTTGCCTTTTTAGAATTAGAAGGTAATCAATTAATGATAGAAGAAATTAATGATAACTGGAATACAGGAAAGTTAGAGTATCCCTTTGGTAGGGGTATAAATATAAGCATGACTGTAAGTGATATAGATAACTATTATCAAGAATTAGTTAATAAAAATATAACATTCTTTAAAGACATAATGACAAATGAATACGATGTTAATGGTAAAACATATTTAGATAAAGAGTTTTTAATTCAAGATCCTGATGGTTATTTATTAAGGTTTAATAATTAGAAAATATTGAATAGCCAAAAGATAAAGTAAAATACAGCCAAAATGCAAAATGAAAGTGAGCCAAAATGTAAAATAAACTCTTAACAAAAACTTAAAAAAATAATGTAATCTAATGTGGGAGGGTGATATTAATGAAAAAATATTTACCTAGAATTATAGATAAAATGTTACAAAACAAACTTGAATATATGGGAGCAGTTTTAATTGAAGGATGTAAATGGTGCGGAAAATCAACTACAGCAAAACAATTTGCCAAAAGTTATATTGAATTTCAAGATCCTGATAAAAAGATGCAATATGATAAAACAAATCAAACTAAACCATCATTATTTTTAGAAGGGAAAAAGCCAAGACTATTTGTTGAATGGCAAATGTATCCTGCCCTTTGGGATTCTATAAGAATGGATATTGATCATACAGGACTAAAAGGACAATATATTTTAACTGGTTCTGCTAGACCACAGGAAGATAGTGTTATGCATACTGGAACTGGAAGAATTACAAAATTACTTATGAGACCTATGTCATTATATGAATCTTTAGAATCTAATGGCAGTGTATCTTTAAATGATATTATAAATGGTAATGATATATCAGGAATATCAGAACTAGACTTTGACGGCTTAATCAATGCTATGATAAGAGGTGGGTGGCCTGAATCTTTAAATATTAATGGAGATAATAAATATAAAATTTCTAAAGATTATGTTCAAAGTTTATTAAACGAAGAAATAAAAAATGTAGATGGTGCCAGCCGAAACACTTCAAAAATGAGGGCAGTTTTAAAGAGTATCTCTAGGAATATATCAACAAATGTAAGTAAAAGTACTATTTTAGAAAGTGTTAAGAGAGAATTTGCTAGTGAAGTTTCTCGTCCTACATTAGATGATTATTTAAATACTTTAGAAAAACTATATATATTAGAATATATTCCTGCTACAAATCTTAATTTAAGATCTAAAACTCCTTTAAGAGTTTCACCTAAATTAGAATTAGTTGATCCTTCCATTGTAATAGCAACATTAAATTTGAAAAGAGAAGATTTAATAAATGATTTAAATTTTACAGGCTTCATCTTTGAAAATATGTGTATGAGAGATTTAAAGATATATGCTGATGCTATTGATGCAAGATTATCTTATTATAGAGATAAAAATAATTTTGAAGTAGATTGTATTTTAGAAACAGCTGATGGTAAATGGGGAGCAATTGAAATTAAATTAGGAGCAGGAGAAATTCCTGATGCAGTTTCAAATTTAACTAAATTTAAAGAAAATGTAGATACAGATAAATATAAAGAACCATCATTTTTAATGGTATTAACAGGGGCAGATTATTCATATAAACGAGATGATGGAATATATGTAGTATCAATTGGGACTTTAAAAGATTAAAATTAAACTAATTAAAAACCAAGGAGGAGCAAAAACTCTTCCTTTTAAAATGCTTCTACCAAGTGTATTAATATACACCTGTAACAATCTAAAGTAACAAAAAATAATAATTGTATCTCTATAAAAACATTGATATAATACTTATAGAATAGAAGGTGTTATTAATGAGAATTGGTATGATTATTTTATTTGCGATTCTTTATATCGCTTTAATCGCTTTATTTATCTTAGGTTATAAAAAGAAACAGAAAAAAGTATGGGTAACTAGTCTAGTACTATTCCTAATCGCTTTAGTTGCAACTATTATCATAACAAGCATCTATGCTTGATTTTTTTTTGATTTTGTAGTATAATAAGCCTCACTAAAGGGGAGATGGAGAGTGGATTTAATAACTGAAGAAATAAAAGAATCTAAAAACTTTCAAATACTATCTAAAGTGTTTTCTTATCACTATACTAATAAAGATAATATAGAACCTATTATTTTATATAATGAATTCAAAGAAGTATTAACAAATTTTATTGAAGAGATTATGAGATACTATCTAATAAAAATGGACTTTGCTGATTATAGAGGAAAAGATCCTAAAGTAAAAATAGTTGATTTTAACGGCAACACTAACGGAGATTATCATTATAATATGATTAGATTGGATGAAACTATACCATGGAACATTTTTAAAGGAAATATTCTTGTCTTTTTTGATATTTGCCATGAGCTTATACATTTTAAATATGATACTGACTTAAATGCTGGAGTAATAAATAAAAATATTGTAAGAGCTGCTAAAGAAACATTAATACGACATGAGGCTGAAACCACGGCACCTATTTTTAAATATGACTATTATAGTGATAATTATAAGTTTGATTCTGAAGAGAAACTAGCTAATATGGAAGGAGTAGATTTATTTAGAGAAATAATAAAATATATGAATATAACTCTAAATAAAGAAGATGACCTAAAACTACTTAATATTTCTACTAATAACAGACTTCAATATCACAATTATCTTCGTGATTTTAGAAGTAATATTAGATTTAATAATTTTTTCTGGGATTTTGAAGAAGCCTTTGATTTTTTAATCAGACAAAATCCAGGATGGTATAATTGTTTTCCACAATTACAAATAGAATATTATCAAGATGAAGAAGGTAAAGTTAGAAAAAGAACAATCGAAGAATTACAAAGGCTTTCAGAAAAAGAAGAAGATAAAGATGTCAAAGAATATATTCAAAGTCTTTTAGTATCTACTGATTATAAAAGACTAAGTGATGATGGATTTAAACAAAAAAAGCTTAGTTTAAAAATCCCACATAATAAATATTACAAAATATCAAATGCTAATCAGTAAAATAATCATTTTATGATATACAATGCTATAAGGGAGGAATTTAATATTATGACATTAGAAGAAGCAAAAAAAATATTTGGAATAGAAAAATTAACAAAAGAGATTGATATTAAAAAGATATATAGAAGCTTAGTATTTGCAAATCACCCAGATGCCCATCCAGAAAACTCTAGAGAATATGAAGAAAAAATAAAAATAATAAATGAAGCATATAGTATATTAGAACACAATAATTTTTATGAAGAAGTAAAATCTGATAGAGAAGAAAAAGAACGATATGAGAAGAATAAACAAATAAAGAAAGAACAAATATTAACTGAAATAATAGTAAAATCGTATTATCAAGCACAGCCTGAAATAAACAAATCAAGGCTTAATATGTTAGACTCATACATTGCTAAAGCTTCAAAATTAAATATAACTAGAGCACCTTCAATGCATATTTTAGAACCTGTAACTATGGAATATGCAAAAAATGAAACACAAATATTAAATGCTTTTGTTAAACAAAATATTGAAACTTTTATAGAAGATTTTCAATTAGAAGTTCCAAGTAATAATAAATTTTCATTTTTATATTTTTTTGAACCACTTTACTTTTTAGACTTAATGCCTGATTGGTATGAGAAAATTATAGAAAGAGAAAATGTATCAAAAATAGAAGATACTAATAAACATACTAGAGTTGTTCGGAAATTAAATTAAGCAATATAAAAGTTATACAATGCACAAATCAAAACAGCAAATGGTGCAAAAAAATTTAAATTATTTCTAAATTTAGTACTAAGTATCTTAAACCTTTTAATCCAACCATTAGTATGTTCAATAAATATTCTAGTCGAGCCAATATCCTTATTATAGTTTATATCATCTTCAGTAAGAGGATGATTTTTACTTTTCTTTTTAGGAATTTTACTATTATTGTGAATCTTATTTATTCCAACATATCCTAAATCTGCTGTGTAAGTAACATTTTCGGGAGTTCCTTCAAATGTCCTCTTAAAAAGGTGAAAATCATGCTCTGCACCTAATCCAATCTGTATTTCATAAATAAAGCCTGTATCTGTTCCTTTAATAATTTGAATTTTCATTGTATGATATTTCTTTTTACCAGAATATTTACTTTTTTGATTGTATTTTGGTCTTTGAATTCTGATTTCTGTAACATCTAGTAATCTGTTTTCAGAATTTTCATTTTTTGTGCATTTAGAACCCATAAGAGTAAAATTTCTATCTTTTAAAAGTGTATTTAATACAAAATGTATGTATTCACATATAACGCTTTTAGATACGTCCCATTCAAAAGCATAATCTTCCATTGCATTATATTGTTTTATGTATAAAAGAAATATTATAACCATTTCTCTAGCACCATATTTAGGTGTTCTTCCTCTTTTATTTTTATGCTTTTTATTTAATTCTTTTTGAATTGTTCTTATCATTGCATAAAATATTACTCTTCCAACTCCTAATAATCGCACAAACTTTGTATAATTTAACTTCTTTAATCTTTCTTCTGAATACTGTTCTTTTCCCATTTTTATTCCACTAAAATAGCCTTTATGGAATAACTTAGGAAATTCAAATTGCTAGATATGAATTAAAGTTACTCCATAAAGGCTACTTTCTAATTTCCTTCTTTCATATCTAGCACTTAAATTATACCACATTTTTAATTTCCGAACAACTCTACTTTATAAAAAATACTGTCAAGAATAGTATTTTTGTTACTACTCAGCCATAAATAAATAATTAGTTGACACAAAACTAAAGAAATATGATATACTTAAATTGCGAGATGG
>CALVJB010000003.1 GCA_944332025.1 uncultured Bacilli bacterium | reverse complement strand
ATGGCAGAAAAGAAGGTAGAAAAGAAGGTAGAAAAGAAGGTGCAAAAGAAAGAGAAAAATCTATTGCTAAATCAATGCTTGCTAAAAAGATGGATATACCTTTAATAAGTGAACTAACTGGACTATCTAAAAAACAAATAACAATGTTAATGTAAAGATATGCAACTATATCTACTATATTAAGATATAGTTCTCTTTTTGAAGAAAATTAGACGTGAATATATATCAAAATGGCAAATAAATGTTCTTTTTCGCTTGACGTTTAAGCTAATTTTTTCTATCATATATTATGTAGATAGGAGATTATATATGGAGATTAAAAAAATAGTAACAGGGGCGTTAGAAGAGAATTGTTATGTATTAAGTAAGGATGGTACTTGTCTAATAGTAGATCCTGGCAGTGATAGTAAGGATATTAAAGAATTAGTAGGAACTGATAAAATTATAGGTGTTTTAGTTACTCATGCTCATTTTGATCATATAGGTGCTTTAAGAGATTTTTTAAATGCTAATAGGAGATTAAAAATCTTTAAGAAGAGTAATTTAACTGATATGAAAGAAGTAGAAGTGGGTAGCTTTAAATTTATTCCTATTATGACACCAGGTCATAGTAGTGATTCTGTTACCTTTTATTTTAAAGATGAAAAAGCCATGTTTGTAGGAGATTTTGTTTTTAAAGATACTGTTGGTAGATGTGACTTGCCTACAGGAAGTAGTGAAGAGATGGATAAATCTATTGAAAGAATTAAAACTTATAATGATGATATTACTTTATATCCAGGGCATGGAGATGAAACTACTTTAGAAAGAGAAAAACAGTATAATCTATATTTTATAGAAAAATAAGGAGTTGTGGTTATGTATATTGATTTAGTGGTATTAGTTGTTTTAATATTGATAGTAGTAATGTATTTTAGAAGATTTTCAAGTTTTGTTTATTTTATAGGAATTGTAGATATCTTCTTAAGAATATTAACATTTATTAAAAATAATATAGGACTTCCTGACCTTGCTGCTGTTATTGATAACTATATTCCTGAAAGTATTTTAGCGATTGCAGGTAATTATACTGATGGCATTCTTTATACAATAATCGCTTGGGCTTATATTGTAATAATGGCTATATTCTTATTTTATAATACAAAGTTTTTTATTAAGAAAAAGAAAATATAGGAGGAAATAATGAAAAAAAATAATACATGGATAAAAGTTGTAGTTGCAATTATTATCCTAGAACTTGTTGTTGGTGGTATAATATTTGCTTATAGAAAGTTTAATGCAGATAATAATAGTATTTCTGCTAATGATAAAGAAGTTAAAGAATTGTACAATAAAATTGCTTATAATGATATAGAATCTTTAGATGTTACAAGTCCTAGGGTTATGTTATATTATGGTTATAAAAATATGACAGTTAGTGAATCTATTAATTGTGATGTAATTAATATAACTGATGATACTACTGGTTATAGTTGTGACGGAATAGTAGATTTTATTCCTAGTGAAGAGATAGAAAATGAAGTTAAAGATATATATGGACCAGATGTAACTATAACACCTACTTCTTTTGAGATGGATGCTAATCATTATGCTTTTTATGATAATACTATGAATGGCTATGTTGTATTTACTAAAGATGAAGAAGTTAGTGTAGATCCAGTTAATATGAAATTAAGTGACGCTACTTTAGATGATGATGAAAATATTATTTTAACAGTAGAAGTTTTAGATGGAGTATTTGGAACAGTTAAAGATACTTATAATTTTACATTTACTAAAGATGGTGATAATTATTATCTAACAAGTAAAGAAATAGTTACAAATAAGGAGGATTAGATTATGTTTGATAAAATTAAAAGTGATATGGTAAAAGCGATGAAAGAACAAGATAAGTTTAAACTTTCTGTTATTAGAATGATTAAAGCATCTATTGATAAAGAACGTATCGATAAGAAAATTGAAATTACTGATGAAATAGTTATAGATGTACTTGCCAAAGAGTTAAAAACTCGTGAAGAGTCTAGATTAGAGTTTAGTAAAGCAGGTAGAACTGATTTAGTAGAAGGCTTAGATAAAGAAATCGCTATTATTAAAGGATATCTACCAGAACCATTAACAGATGAAGAAGTAGATGAAATAATTAGTGATGCCTTTAAAGAAACAGAAGCATCTTCTATAAAAGATATGGGTAAAGTAATGAAAGTAGTTACTCCTAAAGTAAAAGGAAGATGTGATATGAAGGAAGTATCTAATAAAATAAAAGCGAAATTAAGTTAAAAAAACTATCCTTTCTACATATTCTATAGAAGAAAGGATGGTTTTTATTATGAAGATTATCGCTCATAAAAATAATTTGTATAATAATAAAACCTTTATCGAGTCTGTTAATAGTTTAGAAGGACTAACTGGTGTTATGTTAGATATAGTTATGACTAGGGATAAGCAGGTGTTAGTATTTTCACCTGTTACTACTAATAAGATAACTATTAATACAATACAGAATAATAATCTAAGTGAATTAACTTATTATGATATTTTAACATTAGATGATGCACTTAATATGTTAAATAACTTTAAAGGAAAAATTATTATTAACTTATTACCTTTGAATGAGGCTTTACTTATAGAAGATTATCAGAAGATAGTATCTAATAATTTAAGTTATACAGAAGAAGTTAAAAAAGTAACAGATAGATTTCCTAACTTAGATATTTATGTTTGTAGTAGTAGTTATAACCTTTTGTATCAAATTATTAGGGTGTTTACTAATAGAAAAAATGGAGTAGTACTAAGTGAAGATAGTGGTAGTTATATAGATGTAGATTTTTATATCTTTATACCTAGTATGTTAAATGAAAAGATAATGGCTGAACAATTAAGTATAGGTAAAGAAGTTATGGTAAAAATGGAAGATGCTGATGATATATCTATAGTAATAAATTTTTTAGAGAAAAATAGAAAAAATAAAGATAATTATCAATATATTACAAATCATGCAAAAATATTTTATTATTCAGTTAATAATATATAGGGATAGTTAAAAGTAAAGGATGTAGTTTATGAATAAGTTAGAGATATTTAAAGAGTTAGAAAAATTAGATTTACCTAAAGATAAATATATAGTAATTAGTGGAGCTTCTTTAGTAGTTCAAGATATTATAGATGAGACAGATGATATAGATTTAACTTGTTCTAAAGAGTTTTATGACAAGTTAGATTGGCCTACTAGAATAGGAGCTTTTGGTGTAGAAGTAAAATATAAATATTGCTTTGAAATAGGATGTAATTTACCTGAATATCAAGATATAGTTTTAATTAATAGTTATAGATTCTTATCATTAGAAGAGTGTTTAGAAATAAAGAAAAGATTAAATATACCTAAAGATAAGAAGTTAATAAAAGATTTAGAACTAAAAGTATGTCTTAAAGATAATTATTATTTTGAAAGAAAATTAAGAAAAGAAGGAATTAACTTTATCGCTGGAGTTGATGAAGTAGGAAGAGGTCCTTTAGTAGGTCCTGTTGTCGCTGCTTGTGTTGTTTTACCAGAACATTTTAATTTAGATGGTTTAACCGATTCTAAAAAACTTAGTGAAAAGAAAAGAGAATACTTTTATGATGAGATTATGAGACAAGCTTTAGGAGTAGGTGTTGGTATTATAAGTGAGAAAAAAATAGATGAAGTTAATATTTATGAAGCGACAAAGATGGCTATGAGGGAAGCGATTAATAATTGTTCTTGTAAAGTAGAACACGTTTTAATAGATGCGATGAGGCTAGATATAGATATTCCAAGTACTTCTATTATTAAAGGAGATTTAAAAAGTATTACTATAAGTGCAGCATCAGTCATCGCTAAAGTAACAAGAGATAGAATGTTAGATGAACTAGATAGTAAATACCCTATGTATGACTTTAAAAATAATAAAGGTTATCCTACTAAGAAACATTTAGAGGCCATTAAAAAATATGGAATAATAGATGAACATAGAAAGAGTTTCGGACCAGTAAGTGAATATTTAGAGTTGACAAAGTAATAATTCTCATGTATAAATTTGTATGAAAGAAGGGATTAGATGTCTAAAAACTTAGTTATAGTGGAAAGTCCTAGTAAAAGTAAAACTATTGAAAAATACTTAGGTAATGATTATAAAGTAGTAGCAAGCCAAGGTCATATTAGAGATTTAGCAACTACAGGACATTTAGGTCTTGGTGTTGATATAGAAAATGGTTTTAAGCCTAATTATATACCATTAAAGGGAAAGAAAAAGATAATTACCGAGTTAAAAAAGTGCGTTAAAGATGCTAGTCATGTAATACTTGCAACCGACCCTGATCGTGAGGGAGAAGCGATTTCTTGGCATTTAAAAGAAGCTTTAAATATTAAAGATAAAGATTATGATAGAGTATTATTTCATGAAATTACTAAAGATAAAGTACTTGATGCAATTAAACATCCTACTAAAATAGATGATAACTTAGTTAAGAGTCAAGAGACTAGAAGAATACTTGATAGAATAATTGGTTTTAGATTATCTAAGTTATTACAATCTAAAATAAAAGCGAAAAGTGCAGGACGTGTACAAAGTGTTGCCTTAAAACTTATTGTTGATAGGGAAAGAGAAATAGAAGCTTTTGTGCCAGAAGAGTACTTTACAATAACTGCTATCATAGAAGATACAGAGGCCTCTTTATTTAAATATAAAGATGAAGATATTAAGTTACATAATGAAATGGAAGCTAATAAAGTATTAGAGGCTTTAGGAGATGATTATAACTTAAGTAGTATTGAAAAAAAGAAAAGAAAGAAAGCAAGCAGAGCTCCTTTTATAACTTCAACTCTTCAACAAGAAGCATCTACTAAGTTAGGCTTTACTGCTAAAAAGACTATGTCTATCGCTCAGAAATTATATGAAGGTATTGATTTAGGTGATGAAACAGTTGGTCTTATTACTTATATGAGAACTGACTCTATTAGACTTTCTGATGAATTTGTAGGTAGTGCATTTCATTATATAGAAGAGAACTTTGGTAAAAAGTATATTGGTTATACTAAGCATGCTAAGAAAACAGATAATGTCCAAGATGCTCATGAAGGTATTAGACCTACTAGTATATTAAGAGAACCTTTAAAAGTAAAACAATATCTATCTAATGATGAGTTTAAACTATATAGTTTAATCTATAAAAGAGCCTTAGCATCTCTTATGGCCGATGCTATTATGGATCAAACAACATTAATATTTAATAACAATGATTATTTGTTTAAAGCGACTGGTAGTATCTTAAACTTTGATGGTTATTTAAAAGTATATAGTGACTATGAGAAGAATGAAGATAAAATTATTCCTGAACTTATAGAAGGGAAAGATTATAAAGCAAGTGACCTTTTATCTGAACAACACTTTACTAAACCACCTGCAAGATATACAGAAGCTAAGCTTATTAAAGAAATGGAAGACTTAGGAATAGGACGTCCTTCTACTTATGCTAAGACTATTGATACTATAAAGATGCGTGGTTATGTAAAAGTAGAAGATAAGAAGTTTGTACCAACAGAAATAGGAATAGAGACAACTGATAAACTACAAGAGTTCTTTAGTGATATAATAAACGTAGAATACACTAAAAATATGGAAGAAGAACTTGATAAAATCGCTGATGGTAACTTGGTTTGGAATGAAGTATTAAAAGAGTTTTATGATGTTTTTGAACCTCGTGTTAAGAAAGCTTTTAGTGATATGGAGAAAAAGGAAGCGGAAGAGACAGGTGAGATGTGTCCGGAGTGTGGTAGCCCTTTAGTTAAAAGAACTGGTCGTTATGGAGAGTTTATCGCTTGTTCTAATTATCCAGAATGTAAATACATAAAAAAGGAAGAGAAACAAGTGGTTGAAGTATGCAATTGTCTTAAATGTGATGGTAAAATCTTAGAAAGAAAAACGAGACGTGGTAAAATATTCTATGGTTGTAGTAACTTTCCTAAATGTAAAGAAGCTTATTGGGATAAGCCTACTGGAGAAAAATGTCCAAACTGTGGGGAGATGCTTGTTTCTAAAAATAATAAAATTAAATGTAGTAAATGTGATTATGAAAAAGCCTAATAGGGCTTTTTTTCTAAAACTTTTTGGTATATAATTGATTAAGGTGATAAAAGATATGGAATCAAGAAGCGAGTATCAACAAAAGAAAAGAAAAAAGAAAAAATTGAGATTCAGAAAATGGGTAATAGTAGTGTTCCTTCTTTTCTTTATTAGTATTTTTGCTTTTTCGGCTTATCAAGTATATGTATGGCATAATGATAATAAAGAAATAGAAACTATTGCTGATGATGTAGTTAAAGATACTAAAGTAAAAGAAAAAGAAGATACAGAAAATACAGAAAATGTTAATCCACCAGAAGATATTTCTAATGATTATTGGGATTATATAAAAATTAATCTTTTAGAAGTTGATTTTAATGAACTGCTTAAGAAAAATCCTGATACAGTAGGTTGGATAGAGGTAAAGGGAACAAACATTAATTATCCTATAGTGCAAACTACTGATAATAGTTATTATTTAACTCATGCTTTTGATAAAACTAAAAATGAAGCAGGATGGGTTTTTATGGATTATCGTAATGATCCTGTTAACTTTAATCAAAATACTATTCTTTATGCCCATAGTAGATTGACAGGATCTATGTTTGGAAGTTTAAAAAATATTTTAGAAAGCTCCTGGTATACAAATAAAAACAATCATATTATAAGACTTTCTACTCCTACAGAAAACACTATGTGGCAAGTATTTAGTGTTTATACAATTCCTAAAGAAAGTTATTATATAACTCCTAGTTTTAATAGTACTGAAGCTTATGGGGAGTTTCTAAATACTATGAAAATTAGAAGTGAAGTAGATTTTTCTGCAGAAGTTAATACAAATGATAAAATATTAACTCTATCGACATGTAAAGATAATTTTGGGAATAGAGTAGTTATGCATGCTAAATTAATTAAGAAAGAGTCGAGATAAGTAGAAAAATATATCTTTTTTGATATTGACCTAACACTAAATATCTAGTATACTTATAGCGAAGATAGGGTAAATAGCTATCTATCAAATAAGGAAGGAGAGAAAGAAGTGAAAAACTTAAAGAAAGGTTTATTTACATTATCATTTACATTTGTTATGGTAATGGCACTTGGAGTAGTCAACGTTAACGCTCAAGAATATAACTTAATGGACGAAATGTCTAATCTTATGGCAGGTAATCCATTAGAAATAAACGTTGGTGATACTTTAACTTATGGTGATGAAGAATGGGTTGGTCGTAATGGACGTCTAAATGTTACATCAGGTACTTTAACTATTACTTATAATGATGGTGGCACTCCTGGAATGACTGTTATTACTGATGATATGGTTAACTTTACAGTAGATGGAATTACCGTTGTTAATCCTGATAAAAGATTCATTGTTCAAGCTGATCTTTCATCAGTATATCCTGATGTTATAATTCCAATTAATTTAACCGTAAATGAAGGTGCACAATTATATGTTAATGGAAGACTAGCAATGCCAAGTGGTGCTAATAGTGTATTAGTTAATAATGGTACTGTAAATGTTAGTGAAGCAGGAACTATGGAATTACGTGACCGTGCAAATATTTATCAAGGAGATGGTGAATTACTAGTATTTGGTAAATTAGCAATGTACGGAAATAGTGGTTCTAATATTAATGATCATACAATTAAACTATATGCTCCAGGTGTTGTTTATTCAGCATTTGATATAGTTGATAACATTGTTGTAGGTAATATGAGTTCAGAATATATTCAATTCTCATTAATAGAAGCTGAAGATAAGAGTTATGAATCTACATCAGATAATGTTGGTTTACAAGAGTTTTCTTATGCTTATACAGTTATAAGTGAACAAATTAAAGACTTCCCAGAAGTTCCTGTAACACCAGAAGAAGATACTACTACTGAAGAAGGTACATCTACTGAAAATGTAGAAAATCCAGAAACTAGTGATGGAATCGCTTTATTCTTAGGATTAACTATTGTTGGTTTTGCAGGTGTTGCATTAACTTACAGAAGACTTCATAATTAATAATATTTAAGCATTGTTTAGGCAATGCTTTTTCTTTTCTAACAAAAATGTAATGAAATAAGCTTTAATATTATGCTATTATCTAGATAGGTGATAGATAATGAAGCAAAGACTAAAAGATATTATATTTTTAATAATAGGGGTTAGTTTAACAATTATTTTCTATACAATAGTTATACCTTTTCTTGTAATTGTTGGTTTAATTAAAGCAAATTCCATGATTAAGCACTTTAAAACGAGACATAAATATGCTAAAATTAATTCGTAAGGTTGTGATAATATGGAATATTTAGATTATTATGATGAAGATGGTAATTATTTAGGTTATAAGAGTCGAGATGAAGTTCATAAAGAAGGACTATGGCATAATACTGTTCATTGTTGGTTATATGAGATGGATGGTAGTGTTTACTTTCAAATAAGAAGTAGTAGTCATAAATTTTATACGACAGCATCAGGACATGTTTTAAAAGGTGAGACTATTAAAGATGCCTTTAGAAGAGAAATAAATGAGGAGATAGGTCTTGATATAGATAGTAGTGATGCAACACTTGTAGATATTGTTCCATGGCGTATGGATAAAATGAAAAATGGTACTCTTATTAAAGATAGAGCGAAAGCGAATGTTTATGTTGATTTGTTTGAAGGAGATTTAGATAGTTTTAAATTTGATCCTAATGAAGTATTAGGTGTTGTTAAAGTAAAGGCAAAAGATGCTTTAAATCTCTTTAAAAATGGTAAAGGAGAAATAGAAGCTGAAATAATTACTACTAAAGATAATAAAAATGTAAAGGAAAGTAAACTGGTTAGTATAGATGATTTCTTAGTTCAAAACCACGAGAATGCCTACGATAAGTATAAAGATGTGTTAAATAAAGTAATAGAAATTACTAAATAAGTAGTAATTTCTATTTATTTTTGGTACAATACTTTCTAAGATAGGAGATAGATAAAATTGAAAGATGCTTATACTAAAAGTAGTAATGATATTTTAGAAGAGTTAAGTAGTAAAAAAGATGGATTAAATGAAAAAGAAGTAACTAAAAGATTAGATGAGTATGGTTTTAATGAAATAGAAGCTAAGAAGCCTAAAACTATATTAGAAATGGTTATAGATGGGCTTAAAGATAAGATGATTTTAATACTTTTACTGGCATCAATTCTTTCTTTTATACTAGGAGAATTAGCAGAAGGGGTAGTTATATTAATAATTATCTTTATAAATTCTTTAATTAGTATAATTCAAGAGAAGAAAGCAATGAATGCTATTATTGCTTTAAGAAATATGAATGCTCCTCATACTACTGTTATAAGAGATGGTAAGAAACAAAATATTTTGACTAAAGAAGTAGTTGTTGGTGATATTATATATTTAGAAGATGGTAATATTGTTCCAGCTGATATTAGATTAATAGAAGAAAATGGCCTAAAGGTAGATGAGTCATCCCTAACTGGAGAAAGTGTTCCTGTAGAAAAAGATGCTAGTCTAGTTTTAGACAAAAATACTACTTTAGCAGATAGAGTTAATATGGTTTATTCATCAACTATTATTTCTTATGGTACTGCTATTGGAGTTGTAGTTGGAACATCTTCTAATACAGAAGTAGGTTCTATTGCCAATATGTTAAATGATACTGATAGTCTAGATACACCACTAAAAAGAAAACTTAATAAAGTTGGAGAAGTCTTAAGTATTATTGGTATTTTAGTCGCTATTCTTATATTTATAATAGGACTACTTTATGGTAAAGACTTTATCTCTTTATTAATGGTTTCTATATCTTTAGCAATTTCTGTAATACCAGAAGGATTACCTGCTACGGCAACTATTGTTATGGCTTTAGGTGTTTCTCGTATGGCTAAGAAAAATGCTTTAGTAAAGAAACTTCCTGCTGTTGAAGCTTTAGGTAGTGCCACTGTTATTTGTTCTGATAAGACTGGTACTCTTACTTTAAATAAGATGACCGTTGTAAAGAGTACTTTATATAGTGATATTATTAATAAAAATGATGAGAATATCTTTAATGATGACTTAATAAAGTGTTCTCTCATCTGTAATAATGCTTATATTGATAAAGATAAAGTAATAGGAGATCCTACAGAAGGATGCTTATTAACTTATGCTAAAAATAATGGTTATGATATTAAAGATATAAAAAGTAATAAAGTTTTATATGAACAAGCCTTTGATTCTATTAGAAAAAGAATGAGTGTTGTTATTAAAGATAAAAAAGAATATTTACTTTATTGTAAAGGCGCTCCTGAAGAGTTAATAGATGTATGTAGTTATGCTTGTGTTGATGATAAGTTAGTTAAACTTACTAGTGAAGATAAGGATAAAATTAAAGAGTATTGTGTCACTATGTCTAGTAAGGGGTTAAGACTATTAGGCTTTGCTATGAAAAACATTAATACTCTTCCTAAAGAAGGGGATACGATAGAAGAAGATTTAACTTTCATTGGTATTATGGGAATAATTGATCCTCCTAGAGTTGAAGTTAAACACGCCATTAATACTTGTCACGAAGCAGGTATTAGAGTAATTATGATTACAGGAGATCATAAATTAACAGCTCAGGCAATTGCTAAAGACCTTGGTATCTATAAAAAAGGTGATTTAGTAGTAGATGGTGAAGAACTCAGTAGAATGAGTGATTTAAAACTTCGTAATACAATTAAAGATATTTCTGTCTTTGCAAGAGTTACACCACAAGATAAACTTAGAATTGTTAATGCCTTAAAGAAAAATAAAGAAATAGTTGCTATGACAGGTGATGGTGTTAATGATGCTCCTGCTTTAAAGAAAGCTGATATTGGTGTTGCAATGGGTATTACTGGTACAGATGTTGCAAAAGACGCCGCTGCTATGATTTTATTAGATGATAACTTTACAACTATTGAAGCAGCAGTTAAAGAAGGTAGAAGAGTATATCGTAATATTCAAAAAGTAATACAATACTTACTAGCAGGTAATATTGCAGAAGTATTAACTATATTTATATCTATGTTATTTAACTTACCAAGTCCTTTACTTGCTGTTCATATTTTATTTATCAACCTTGTAACTGATACTCTTCCTTCTCTTGCTCTTGGAATAGATCCAGCAAGTCCTAATGTTATGAAACATAAACCAGTTAAAGAGGGAAGTCTATTTGAGCGTGGTCTTGTCTTTAGAATAGGTTTCTATGGAGTATTCCTTGCAATTATTACTTTAGTCGCTTACTTTATAGGGCAGGATGATAGTTATAATGTAGGTATGACTATGGCCTTTACAGTTTTATGTCTATCACAAATATTCCATTCTCTAAATCAAAGTTCAAGTATAACATCTCTATTTAGTAAAGATTATCCAAGAAATAAAATGTTATTCCTTTCTATGGTAGGATCAATTTTCTTTCTTATGATTGTTCTATTTGTAACACCTATAAGAGAATTCTTCTCACTTAGTGTATTAAGTGGAAATGAATGGTTAATAGTTATATTACTATCATTATCACCAATTCTTATAGTAGAAATATTTAAAGCGATAAAAAGAAGCATAGGAATGGATAGTTAGTATTATGGTAGTAAATAAGAAGAGAATAGTCTTAAGTAATAAAATCTATCCTTTATTTGCAGGACTTTCAGGAGATTTAATTTTCTATATTGCAATCAATACTTTATTTTTAACAGAAGTAAAACACTTAAGTGCTTTAGAAATTAGTTCTCTTACCACAATTAGTTTATTTGTTATGCTTATTTTAAATCCTTTAGTTATGAAGATAATTAATAAAATAGGTGCTTTAAACTCTGTAAGAGTAGGGGTTACCGTTCTTTTCTTAGGAGCATTTCTTATTACTGTTGGTAATAATTATTTTACTATTTTAATAGGTTCTATTCTTTATGAATCATATTCTTACTTTAAGAAGATGGATACTGTAATATTAAGAAAAAATCTAACTTTCCTAAAAGAAGAAGATAAACATTTAGAATATGAAAGCAAAGGTTCCTTAATTTATGCAATAGTTATAATGTTTACTTCCTTTGTATCTGGTTTTCTTTTTAATTTAAATAACTATTTACCTATGATATGTTGTCTAATTTTTTGTCTCATTAATCTTTTCTTAGTTAATTTTCTATATGAAGTTAAAACTCCTAATAATAAGGTAATTAAGAAAGATAAGAGAAAAGTTAAAATAACTCATCTTGTGTTCTTAATTTTACTTCTTTTTGCAGTATGCTATGCAATTATAGATTTAGGACAAAATAATAGTAAGTTATTTATTCAATATAAATTAGATAGTTTCTTATCTTTAGAAAATGTCTCTATCATATTAACTTTAATAGTTAGTGCTTCACGAATTGTTAGAGTAGTTGCAAATTATTTCTTTATTACAATCTATGAAAAGTATAAAAGTAAGATATTATCTATTATAGGTTATAGTATTCTTATATCATTTGTACTTATCTTAATAGGTAACTTTATACCATTTAAAGTCTTTGGTATTATCTTAATGAGTATAGGCTTTTGTTTATTCCTTGCTATAAGAGATCCATTTGATAATTATATTAAAGAGTTATTACTTAATAATACTAAACAAGAAGACTACGAGATTATGATAAATAAGTTAAACTTTACAAGAAAGTTAGGTAAGTTAATAATTAGTAGTTTAATTACTTTAATACTTTTAAAAGATATTCTTACTTATGTAATGGTGTTCTTATTAGGACTTTCTTGTTTTAGCTTAGTAATTGTTTATGAAATATATAAAATATTAAAGAAAAAGAAATATAGCAAATTAAACTAAAAACACACACAAGTCAATGTTTGTGTGTGTTTTTAGTTTAAAATGGTTGTATATGCTCAGTATATCTTGAAATATAGATGTTTTTTGTTTTATTATTTTTTCTAATTTTTATGCACAAAATAAAATAAATTTGTGCATAAAAATTAGTTATTGACTATAAAGTTATATATTATTGATTCATGTTGTAAAAAAACGCAAAAAATATAAAAAGTGCGAAAAAAAGCAACAAAAGTTATTTACGTAAAAACACACACGAGTTAATATTGTTGTATGCTTTTACTTTAAAATATTTTATTCTATAAGAAATATAGGTGCTTTACGCATTTATGCATATTTTTTTTGTTTTTTGTGCATAAACGCGAAAAAATACCTTTACCTTAATATAATACATATGCTACAATAATGATGTAGGTGGGATATCATGGGAAAAAAAGAAAAAATTTTAAATGTTGTAAATAGAAATGGTGGTTATATCACAACGAAAGAGTTGACTAAATATAATATAAACAGGCGTTTTTTAACATCTTTAGTTAAAGAAAAAAAACTTATTAGAGCATCTAGAGGTTACTATATTTTTCCAAATGTTTTTTCTGATGATTTCTATATTATTCTTTCAAAATGTAAGAAAGCTGTTTTTTCGGATGCTACCGCTCTATATCTTCATAATCTTTCTGATAGAATACCTTTAGTGTATGATATTACTTTGCCTTATGGGTATGGTAATTGTTATAAAGATATGTCTAATGTATCTCTTCATTATGTAAAAAAAGAGCTTATCGATTTAGGTATGATAGAAATAGAGTCTCCTTTTGGTATGAAAATTAAAACTT
Source organism: uncultured Bacilli bacterium (assembly GCA_944332025.1). GTDB lineage: Bacteria > Bacillota_I > Bacilli_A > RF39 > UBA660 > Onthousia. The sequence goes on along the minus strand of CALVJB010000003.1, from coordinate 49,980 downwards.
ATGATATAGAAAGAACTATTTGTGATATTATAAAAAATAAAAATAAAATGGATATTGAAGTTTTTACCAAAGCTTTAAAAGAATATTCAAGATTAAAAAATAAAGATCTTAATAAATTAATGAGATATGCGAAAAAATTAAATGTAGAAAAGAAAGTAAGAGAATATATGGAGGTGTTGTTATAATTAATCAAGATAAATTAAAAAGTTTAGTTGCCAAAAAAGCATTAGGTAGCACATATAAATCACAAATTTACTTTCAATTATTTTATTTTGAAAGATTATTAGAAAGAATTTCTAAAAGTAAATATAAAAACTATATTATATTAAAAGGTGGATTAGTTTTAACTTCAATTATTGGTAGTGATGATAGAACTACTAAAGATATGGATGCAACGGTAAAAGGTATTCCTCTTTCTGAAAATATAATTAAAGAAATATTTAAGGAAATATTTAGCGTTGATTTGGATGATGGTGTTACTTTTGAACTTATTAGTATTAAAGATATTAGGTTAGAAGATAAGTATGGTGGTTTTAGACTAAATATTTTATCAAAATTAGGCAATAATAAAACATATATTACAGTTGAACTAACAACTGGTGATGAAATAACTCCTAGAGAGATAAAATTTAGTTATAATTCTATTTTTGAAGATAAAAAAATACCTATTATGGCATATAACATTGAAACAATATTATCAGAAAAGTTTCATTCTATTATTTCAAGAGGTATTTTAAATACTCGTTTAAAAGACTTTTACGATGTTTATATGTTATTTAATTTTAAAGAAGATATTATAGATAAAAAATTATTGGTAAAAGCAATCGAGAACACTTTTAAAAAGAGAGATACTTTAATAGATATAGATGAATTTGTTAATCTTATAGACGATTTATACAATAATGATTCTCTTAAAAAGCTATGGAGTGAATATCAAAATAAAAATACATATGCTAAAGGTATAGATTTTGTTGATGTAATAGATTCTGTTAAAATAATAGTTAATATACTAGAAGAAACATTAATTACTGTTTAAAGAGTTTTGATAAAATTAGAAAGGATTTTGAACTATGAAAAAAGTTAGGAATGCTGTAAGAGTGTTTGTAGTTGCTGGTAATAAAGTTTTATGTATACGATATAAAGAAGAAAACATAGGGTATATTGATATTCCAGGAGGAAAAATAGAAGAAGGAGAAACAGGTGTAGAAGCAGCAATTAGGGAAGTTAAAGAAGAAACAGGAATAGAAGTTAGTAATTTAGAGGAAGTTGGTAATGCTGTTATTGAGTATCCAGATAGAATTTATAATATGAATGTATTTGTTGCAAATGATTATAAAGGAAATACTAGAAATAATAAAGAAAATGATGCTTTTTTTCTTGATATAGAATATTTATTGAAAGAAAAGAAGAGATATGCTATTACATACTTGTTAGATACTGAGTTTGAAGATTATTTTTATAATAGAAAAGTTAATGTTAAATTTAACGTTGATAGTAATCATAAAGTTATTAATTATGATAAGATATGAAATTTAATCAGCTTAAATAATAAATAATATTTTAAAACATAAACTTACTACTGGAAAGGTAGTGAGTTTTTTATGTTTACAAGAGGAATAGATAAGAGAATGAAAATTATTCTTTTAATATTTAGTAGTATTTTATTAGTAATAGTCTTAAGAGTGTTTTATGTTCAAGTAGTAGATTATAAAAAACTATCAACTCTTGCTAGTGACCTTTGGAGTAGAAATTTACCTATTGAAGCATCGCGAGGTAGGATTCTTGATAGAAATGGAGTAGTTCTTGCAGATAATATAACAACTACATCTTTAGTTTTAATACCTAATCAGATTAAGAATAAAAAAGAAGTAACAGAAAAACTTGCAGAAATTTTAGGAGTAAGTTTTGATGAGATGAAAGAACATGTTTATAAAGAAACATCTATTGAAAGAGTTCATCCTGAAGGAAGAAGATTATCTTATGAAATTGCCGATAAAATAGAAGCCTTAAACTTTGATGGAGTTTATTTAGTTAAAGAGTCTAAAAGATATTATCCCTATGAAGAAATGTTATCTCATGTTCTAGGATATGTCGGAATAGATAATCAAGGTTTATCTGGAATAGAGTTACAGTATGATGATTATTTAACGGGTGAGAACGGTGCGATTAAGTATTTTAGTGATGCAAAGGGGAATAAACTAGAACTTACTGATTTATATATAGAACCACAAGATGGTATGGATTTACAACTTACTATTGATATAAATATTCAAAAGTCAGTTGAAAGAGAACTTGATAATGTTGTCGATATGTTTAATCCAGATATGGCTCTTGCCGTTGTTATGGATCCTAAAACTGGAGAGATACTTGCAATGAGTTCTAGACCAAATTTTGATCCTAATAATTATCAGAATTATTCACAAGAAGAATTATCTCGTAATCTTCCTATATGGGCTAGTTATGAACCTGGTTCTACCCAAAAGATAGTTACAACAGCAGTGGCAGTAGAAGAAGGGGTAGTAGATTTATTTAAAGATGAGTTTACTGATACTGGTTCTGTACAAGTAGATACTGCAAGGATTAAATGTTGGAAAGCAGGAGGACACGGACACCAAACTTTCCTTCAAGTCTTACAAAACAGTTGTAACCCTGGTTTCGTTAAAATGGGACAGTTACTAGGCAAAGAGAGATTATTTCACTATTTAGACTTATTTGGTTATGGAAATAAAACAGGAATAGATTTAAATGGAGAAGGTGAAGGGATTATCTTTCCTCTTGAAAATGTTGGAAATATAGAACTTGCTACTACTGCCTTTGGACAAGGTATTAGTGTTACACCTATCCAACAAATAACAGCGATATCGGCAGTTATTAATGGGGGAGACTTATTGAAACCTTTCGTCTTAAAAAATATCTTAGAGCCTGAGACTGGTAATGTAATGGAACATAATAGTAAGACTAAAGTAAGGAAAGTGATAAGTGAAGAGACTAGTGAAATTATGAGATATGCCCTAGAGACAGTAGTTGCTTTAGGAGGAGGGAAATCTGCTTATATAGATGGTTATAGAATAGGTGGTAAGACAGGTACGGCTCAAAAGGCCGTTAATGGTGCTTATCTTGCAAATAACTATATAATGTCCTTTGTTGGTATCGTTCCATCAAATGACCCTGAAGCGGTGCTTTATATCGCAATAGATAATCCAAAAGATACAGCACTTCTTTCAAGTTATACAACAACTCCTATTGCAAGAAGAATACTTCTAGATATAATTGATGCTTTAGATATAGAAAAGCAAGAAGGAGGAGTAGAAAAAGACTATGAATGGACTGATAAAGTCTATTATGAAGTAACAGATGTAGTAGGTAAAACTCCTGAAGAAGCTAAGAAATTATTAGAACACTTTTCTATAGAATATTCTGGTAGTGGAGAGAAAATAATAAGTCAGTCACCAGAAGCTGGAACAAGATTAGAAGATGGTAGTACTGTTAAATTAATGTTAGGTAATTAGTCTAAATTGAAATAATAATCATAAAATTAAATGACAAGAGAAAGTAAAATAGAAAAATATATATAGAATAACAAAAATACTTATGCTATAATACTTAGAGAAATGAGAGGCGATAAGTCATGTTATTACTTACAAAAGCAGTATTTGCAATTATGATTGGATTTTTATTTAGTGTAGTTTTAGGTCTTATCCTTTTACCTCTTTTAAGAAAGTTAAAAGTAGGACAAAGAATAAGTAGTTATGTGGGATACTCTCATAGGCAGAAAGAAGGTACTCCTACAATGGGAGGATTAATCTTTATTATTCCTACTATTATAATTACTTTGGGACTATTAATTACCGATAAGATACCTTATTCTGATAATATAGCGATAGTCTTAGTTGTCTTTTTAGGCTTTGCTATTATTGGATTTTTAGATGATTTCTTATCTTTAAAAAAACATAACAATGAAGGCCTTACTACATATCAAAAATTACTAGGACAAGTTATAATATCAACAATATTTTTCTATATCTATATGAAAAATGGAGGACAGACTTCTTTTGTTGTTGGTACTCTTGGTATTGATATAGAACTTACTTGGTTATATGGATTATTTATATTATTTATCTTAATAGGAGCATCTAATGCAGTTAATTTAACAGATGGTTTGGATGGACTTGCAGGTAGTTTATCTGCAGTTGCATTCATTGCCTTTGCTCTTATTTCCTTTGTTGTAGGTTTTGAAGATATTGGTATATTTTGTTTAGTGTTAGTAGGTTCACTAATTGGTTTCTTAGTTTATAATACCCATCCTGCTAAAGTGTTTATGGGTGATACTGGTTCTCTTGCCCTTGGTGGTGTTATGGGTGCAGTTGCTATTCTTACTCATAGAGAACTTACTTTACTTGTAGTAGCAGGGGTATTTGTAATAGAAACATTATCAGTTATTTTACAAGTATTTTGGTTAAGATTTTTTCATAAAAAGTTATTTTTAATGACACCTTTACATCATCATTTTGAAAAACTTGGTTGGCAAGAAACTGATATTGTTAAATTATTTGTAGTCTTTGGATTATTACTAGCCATGGGTGGCATTATTTTTGGAGTATGGTTATAGAAAAGAGTGATTAGATGAAGAAGAAAGGTTTATCTTTGCCTTTATTAATCACAGTAATACTCTTAGTAACATTTGGACTTATAATGATATATTCAGCTTCCAGTATTTGGGCAGAATATAAGTTTCACGATAGTTTTCACTATGTGAAACAGCAAGCATTATTTACAGTAATAGGATTTATAATAATGTATATAGTTAGTAAAATAGATTATAATATCTATTTTAAGAAGGCAAATATCATTCTAGGTATTTGCTTTTTATTATTAATTTTAGTTTTAATACCAGGAATAGGTAGTATTAGAAATGGTAGTCGTAGTTGGTTTGGAATAGGACCATTTGGAGTACAACCTAGTGAATTTATAAAACTAGCATTAATAATATTTACAAGTAAATACTTAGTTAATAGTAATAAGTTTTTAAAAAGTTATAAGAAAGGAGTTATTCCAATATTAGGGATTGCAACTCTTGCTTTTGGCCTTATTATGTTACAACCAGATTTAGGTACTGGTTTAGTCTTAATGGTCTCAATTATTGCTATGCTTTTTATTGCAGGAGTTAATATGAAATTCTTTTATATCCTAGGTGTAATAGGAGTAATTGGCGTAGTAATTTTAATCGCCATCGCTCCATACCGAATGGATAGAATAACATCTTTTTTAGATCCTTGGTCTGATCCTTTAGGAACAGGCTTTCAAATAATACAGTCTTTATATGCAATAGGACCAGGAGGACTACTTGGAACGGGCTTTCTTAATTCAAGACAAAAACATTTCTACCTACCAGAACCTCAAACAGACTTTATTTTTTCTATTATCTGTGAAGAATTTGGTGTAGTAGGAGCGATATTTATTGCACTTCTTTTCTTTTTACTCCTATACTTCGGTGTAAAAATAGCATTAAAGTCAAATGACTTATTTGCCAAATACTTAGCTTTTGGACTTATCTTTCAAATGATTTTCCAAGCTTTAATGAATCTTGCAGTCGTTATAGGTTTAATACCTGTAACAGGGGTCACTTTACCTTTCTTATCTTATGGAGGAAGTTCTTTATTAATAAGTTTATTAAGTATTGGAATTCTTCTTAATATTGCGAAAAAAAATAATCAGTAACCGTATATTATATATTAGAGATATCTGTTACATTTTTCTTTTAATTATAAGTTTGAGGTCACAAATTGTGATCTCAAAAGGTAATGGAATAGGTATTTAAGATAAGATATAGAAGGAGGTTATAGTTATAAACGATTTAATAGAAAAAGAAGACATTAAAATAGAAAATATGATATACGAGATTAGGGGTAAGCAAGAGATGCTTGATAGTGATTTGGCTGAACTTTATAAATGTAAAAACGGAACTAAGACTATTAACTTAGCTGTTAAAAGACATATAAATAGATTTCCAGAAAGGTTTATGTTTCAGTTAACAAAAGATGAATACTATGAAATTCTAAGGTTTCAATTTGAAACCTTAGAATTAGAACAAGGAAAATATTCTAAATATTTACCTTATGTTTTTACAGAGCAAGGTGTGGCAATGCTTGCAACTGTACTTAGAACACCTGTTGCAGAAGAAGTTAGTATAAGAATAATGGATGCTTTTGTAGCGATGAGAAAATATATTTCAACTAATCTAATTGAACAAAAGTATATAAATGACTTAGTAATAAAAGATTCTAAAAGAATAGATTTATTAGAAGATGCATTTTCTAGCTTTAAAGATAAAAATAATCATATATTTTTTGAAGGACAGATTTATGATGCTTATTCTCTTATGATGAAGATATTTGAGAATGCTAAAGAAAGTATTATTATAATAGATAATTATATTGATAAGAATATTTTAGACATATTATCTAAGACTAATAAGCAAGTAACATTAATTACTAATAAATATAAAATACAAGATTATGAGAAGTATAAAGAACAGTATAATAATATTACTTTAGTAGTTAATAACTCTTTTCATGATAGATTTATTATTTTAGATAAGAAAGATTTATATCACTCTGGTGCTAGTTTTAAAGATTTAGGTAAGAAATGTTTTGCTATTACTAAGATAGAAAGTAAAGAAATTTTAGATAGTTTGTTAGATAAGTTAGAATAATAACATTAATAGAAATTATTGGATATCACAATTTGTGATTATGTTAAATAGAAGAGATTAGTCTATTCTTTTTCTTTACATTTTTATAGATATTATGTTAATCTATAACTCGTGAAAAGAGGGATTACATGATTAAATTTTATTATGTTTCTATTACTGATAGAAACTTATATATAGATGATATTAATCTTTTAGAGTATCTTAATAACTATTTTCCTAATATTTATACATATTATAAAGATATGGTTAAGAAAAGTGATATAGTTAATTTTGATAAATATAAAGAATCTAGAATGTTTTTTAATAGAAAACTTGAAGAAGAAGGATTATCTCCTTATTTACTAATAAGAAAAAAAGAGGGAGAGCTTAGAGAGATAAATACTAATAGCCCTTTAGTTGGATCTAATATTAAGAAACCTAAATTAAAAGAATTAACTAGAGAAGAGTTAGAGACTTTATATACGGATGATTATATAAAAAGAACTAATAAATATTTTTATTTACCTTTTGCTTTAGACAATAATCCTATATTTGATTTGGATTATGAAGAAGAAAAAGAAAAATTTAAAATCATAAAGAAAACAAACTAGTCTCACTTACTTAGTTTGTTTTTAAATATAAGATTAAATATAAATCTTACTATTGGCCCTGCATAAAATAATTGAAAGCACATAGCCATAGGAAAACTTAGGACCATAGATTGCAACCAACTAGATATAAATATATCAAGACTAGGTTTATTTATAAGAATAGTGGCAATTAAACTCATAATAGGGCACATAAAAGTAACTATTATAATAGATATACCATAACTTATAATAATATTAGGTGTTTTCTTAGGATTAAGTGCTTTAAAAGTTAATTTGTGAGCGATCTTGCCTATTAAGAAAAACTCTAAAATAATAGTGATAGGCCACATATATATTAATTCATTAAAAGCTTCTAGAAATACAAAGTTATTTAATCCTCCAGTATGAATAGCAATATTATAACAAATCATTACATATACCATTAAAAATGCCATTATTAAAGTATAAATAAAGTCTTGAAACTTAGTTTCAGGCATAGTTAACCTCCTTCCTTATAATATAAAAACAGCACTGTTTATGTGTTGTTCGTTTGCATCTTTATAGATGTTGCGTTTTCAATTTAACCATTAAACCTGTTTCCTTAAAGATTTTAGCATAATCTAAAAAAATATGTAAGAAAAAGTTTATTTTTGTAGTATTTTTTCTAAATTTATAGTATATTTTTATCAAGGGAGGAAGTATTATGACACTTTTTTGGTTAGTTTTATTTGTAGTATTAGCATTGTTTGAACTTGTAACAGTGAACTTAGTATCTATTTGGTTTTCACTTGGAGCTTTAATTACAACTTTTGTATCTTTAGCAACTGATAATTTAATGATACATCTAGCAGTTTTTACTATCAGTTCTATTCTTTTATTACTTTTAACAAAACCTTTTGTTAAAAAGATGAAGAAAAGAGATGTAGTTCCTACTAATTTAGATAGAGTTATAGGTAAAGTTGGTGTAGTTACAGAAAAAATTGAAAAAGATGGAATTGGTGAAGTTAAAGTTCTAGGAAAGAAGTGGAGTGCATATAGTGATAAAGAAGTGGAAGAGAATTCTAAAGTAAAAGTATTATCTATTAATGGAGTAAAACTTAAAGTAGAAGAAATTAAGGAGAGTGATTAATATGTTTTGGGTTATATTAATAGTAATTATTGTTATTATAGTATTAGGAGTAAAAGTTATTCCTCAATCACAAGCGAAAGTAATAGAAAGATTAGGTTCTTACTATAAAACACTTGGTACAGGACCTCATTATGTAGTACCATTTATTGATAGAGTAGCATCTACTGTATCTCTAAAAGAAATAGTTAAAGACTTTGCACCTCAACCTGTTATTACTAAGGATAATGTTACTATGCAAATAGATACAGTTGTCTATTTTCAAATAACTGATCCTAAACTATATACTTATGGAGTAGAAAATCCTATTAATGCGATTGAAAATTTAACAGCAACTACTCTTCGTAATATTATAGGTGAGCTTGAACTAGATCAAACCTTAACATCAAGAGATATCATTAATTCTAAAATGAGATCAATTCTAGATGAAGCGACTGATCCTTGGGGTATTAAAGTAAATAGAGTAGAAGTTAAAAACATCATACCACCTCGTGATATTCAAGATGCTATGGAAAAACAAATGCGTGCTGAACGTGAAAGACGTGAGAAGATATTACAAGCGGAAGGTGAGAAGAAAGCTGCTGTACTAATCGCTGAAGGAGAAAAAGAAAGTACAGTCTTAAGAGCAGAAGCAGCGAAAGAAGCAGCTATTAAAAAAGCAGAAGGTGAAGCAGAGGCAATTATTAAAATTAAGAATGCTGAAGCTGAAGGAATTAGATTACTTAAAGAAGCTAAAGCTGATGCTTCAGTTTTAAAACTAAAGAGTTATGATGCTATGGTTAAAGTAGCAAATGGTCAGTCTACTAAGATAATAGTTCCTAGTGAATTACAGAGTTTAGTAACAGCAGGAACAGTATTGAGTGAGACATTTAAAGAAGGAAAGAAGTAATTGAATTTTCCTTCTTTTTTTGATATAATATGCCTTAATTAAGGGGGATATTATGATAGATTTAACTAGTGATAAAATTAGAACTGATGTTGTTAGAAGAAAGTTTTATGATGAGGATGAATCTTTCTTTAAAAAGTTAAATATAACTAAAAATAATTATTCAAGTCCTTTAGGAATTAATATTTATTTAGTAGAACTTAGTGATGGTTATTACTATATGAAAAAAGCAGATGAAAGGGCTTGTTGTAATGAAATAGTAGGAAGATACTTATGTAATAAAATAGGACTAGAAACGACTTCTTTAGATTTATTATTAGATAGAGGTAAATTAAAGATAGCATCACCTAATTATAGAAAAGAAGGATTAAGATATCAACATCAAAAAGATGATATAGAATTAGCATTTCATCATCAATATAATGTTAGAAAACTAAAAATACTTCCTAGGACTTATCAAAAAGAACAATTTAAATTAATCTCTATTGATATGATGATGGAACAGATTGATAGAAGTGGTGATAATATGGAAGAAGTAATATATAAAAATAATCTTCATCTAGCTCCAGTTATAGACTTTGCAGAAAGTTTTAATTATTACTATTATTGTTATTATAATCCTTATGTTAGTCTACCTAAAAATGTAGAGAATATTTATAAGTTTTTATATGATTTTCCTAATTCATATCAATATTTTGAAGATGTATTTTGTACAGAAGTAGAAGAGTTGATAAATTATATAGAGTCTAATTATCCAATAAAAGTAGATGATAAAATTAAAGAAAAATATAATAAAGTTTTAACTAAGAATAAAAAGATATTAATGGATATAAGATAAAATGTGTAAAGTGAAAATAAATTGTATTGCAGAATATCTTAAAATTATGATAATATATAGTTAACAAGATAAAGAAAGGAAGATAAATATGACTAATTTAATTTATCAGGGTAAAATAAATCGTCAATTCTGGGGTAAAATAATTCGTCATTTTTCTAAAACTCCGGGTTTACAATATGTTATCTGGGGGGGGGTGCTAAATTACCAGAATGGTAGTTTAAGTAACCTAGTTACTTTCTTTTGTAGTGTAAAGAGAATAGAGTAGGATTATTCTATTCTCTTTATAATGTCAAAAATATCAATATTTTTGACATTCTATGATAATTTAAAAGAGTATAGAAGATAGCAATTTGGGAAGACTATAAAAAGTAGGAGGAGTAAAAAATGAAGAAAAGAGAAAAAATTATAATAATAGTAGTGTTAGTAATGGTATTGGCGATAATTGGAGTGTCATATGCTGCGTTTAGATTTATGGGAGAAGGACAAAGAGCAAATACTATAACAACTGGTTCTATTACTATGACTTATACTGAAAGTAGTAATACTATTAGTTTAAATGGAGCATTACCAACAACAGATGCAACTGGTAAGAAAAGACTAACAGATGGAGAGTATTTTGATTTTACAGTAAGTAGTAATATAGTAGGAGATGTAAATATCAATTATGAGATAAGTGCAAAAGATGTAACAACTAGTGAAAGAAAGATAGATGGTTCTAATATAAAGTTATATCTAACTAGATTAACAGATGATGGTGAAGAAGAGTTAATGACACCTGAAACTTATAATGAAGAAAGTAGTGAAAATACATATACAGGAAGACCATCAGGAGAGATGAGTTTATATACAAGTAGTATGAACTCTAGTGAGAGTAATAGATATAGACTAAGAATGTGGGTAGATGAAGATTATAATCCTCAAGGAGATGGAGGAAATCTACAGTTTAGTGTACAGATAAATGTGAATGGTAAAGATGGAGAGAAAGGTAGCGATGTACCATTAACAACACAGAAGATACTAGAAGATAATGAACTACAAGAAGAAAAAACTAATATGTTTAACTATGCAAGTAATGGAGTTCAATATGATCCTAATGATGAAGAAGATGGAATGTCAGATTCTAATCCAGAATATGCGATAAGTGGAGTTTATGCGAGTGAAGATGAAGATGGTATAAGTTACTATTATCGAGGAGCGGTGACAAATAATAATGTTCAATTTGGAGAATATACAAGTGATTATTATGTATATAACTATAGGAGTAATTGGTTTCAAAGCTTAGAAGCTTGCCAAGAATATAATAGTAGTTGTAGTGAAAGTAATAGAGTAAAACTTGCTAGTGCAGGAGATAAAATGTACTGGAAGATAGTAAGAGTAAACGGAGATGGAAGTTTAAGATTAATATATAATGGGACAAGTGTAACACATCCAGAGTTTCCAGATGATAAGGATATATCAACTTCAAACTCAGTAGGAATAAGTCCATATAATTTAGAGTATAATGATCCAAAATATGCAGGATATACTTATGATAATGGAACAGATTCATTTATTAAAAAAGAAGTAGATACATGGTATAAAAATGCTTTAGGAAACACCATATATGATAGTAAGATAATAGAAGGCAGGTTCTGTAGTGATAGTAGTGGATATAAACCGGCAAGTGAATATGGATTTAGTGGTGTGGATGGAATAAATATCTTTGCAAGCTTCGATAGATTAGGACAAGCGTTAGCAAGTTATGCTAAACCAAATAATCCAACATTGAAATGTCCAAGTACAAGTGAAAGTTATGGAGGAAGTTATAGATTAAAAGCAGGATTGATAACAGTAGATGAGTTAGTATTAGCAGGAGAAAATTTGATGGTAGTAAGTAACAGTTATTTAAATATAGTAAGTGATGGCTCTATGTTAGCTTATTGGAGTATGACGCCGGCCTTTTTCGATGGTGGTACTGCTTATGTCTGGAATGAGGGTGATTACCTCGATGGCGTCGGTGTAGCTAGCGACGGCGCCGTGCGTCCAGTTATCAATGTGACCACTGAAAACGGGTTTACGTCTGGAGATGGGACTGCTAGTAGTCCATATACAATTTCCTGAGTAACGGACAGTTTTAGTAAAAGTGTTGAAAAATAAAGGGAAAATAGATATAAAAGTACGACCAATAGTGTATGAGTTGGTAACAATGATGATAAAAATAGAAAAAGTGTAACTTTTGGTATCATAAGTTACACTTTTTAGTATAAATTAAACCACGACAAAAAGAACTTTGGTTATTTAAGTTTTTTAAATATCATAGAGAGTAAAGGAAAAGGGGAGCCTAATGTATTTCGAGGAATTAAAAGCTAGATGAAATAGAGTAAGTCCTGTATTAAATAAAGACATTACTCTTTTCTTTACTCTTATACCATTTTCTATAAAATATTTATGAGTAGTAATTTTAACAGTTTTATAACAACTATTATTTTTAGAATAGTCTGCCCCTAATATAGTTAAATAAAGAGTAGAAAAACAAACAAGAGTATACATAGAAGTAAAATAATCTAAGTCTGCTTTAACAACAGATTCAATATAAAAGCCATTAGATTTTTGATTTTTAAATACTGATTCAATAGCACCAAAACGATAACCATAATCTTTAATGGCTCTTTTAGTAGAACCATTAGTAACAATAATCCAGGGTTCACTAACACCATCCGTTTTACTTATAACAATATTAGTTTTATAAGAGTTATCAGTAAGTAGGATATCATTAAAAGATTTAGAGTGATATTTGTAAGGTTCTATTTCATCTAAAAATTTCCAAACTTTATGTCCTTCTTTTTTATCATAGACAAATACTTTAATATTTCTTTTTAATCTAATACAATAAGTATGACCTAAAGAGTCAATATGTTGCATTAAAGAAGTAGAATTAAACCATCTATCAGCAAGAAATATTAGTTTATAAGAAGAATCAAATAAAGAAGAAACATAAGAAATACCTTCTTTAAGAAGTTCTTCGGCAAAAGCATCAGAGTCATCATTATCTTTAAAACATCTAAACCATAAAGGAATACCTTGTTTACCAACTCTCATAGTAATCATAAAAACAGTATAATTATTATGAGAAAACATGTGATCAAAGACTATATGAATTCTTTTATCATCGTGTTTAGGCTTATAGTTAGAAATGACATATCTAATAACATCATCATAGAATTTATAAGGGTCAAATAATTTATTTTTAAATAATCTTTTAATTCTTCTAATAACAGATTCATGTTGAACTAAAGAGAACTCATCTTTAAGAGTTTTGGCAATGCCACTTGCAACAGAAGATTCAGATAAAATCATACCTAAAGATATAAAAGGAATAATTTTAAGCCCTTGTTTTTCTGATATTAGGATTACTTTTTAATAAAAAATCTTTCATTTCACCTGCGATTTCTTCCCCTAGTATTATATACTTTATTCATAAACAACCTCTATTCTTTTATTGGATATATTAAGAATATCAAAAAAGGTTGTTTATTTCAATTTTAATAGACAAAATGACTTAGATAATCTCTAGGCCATTTTTATATCATTTCAAAAACTGTCCGGTTATAAGATAGAGGAAGTTTTGAATGGAAACAAGTTTAATTCCCAGGGCTTTGTCCTAAATATATAATATAGATGTTCATGGACTTAGAACAAAGTTCTTGGGCTATCCCTATATTAAAATAATTTAATATTATAAACAAAAGTCATAGATATTAAGATATGTTCTAATATTTATGACTTTTTTAGAGTTTTTTCTTTCTTTTTGACATTTAAATGCTATAATATTATTAGTTTGGTAGGAAAGTTGGTGATTTTCTTATGGATTTTACCTTTAATAGTAAAGAAGAATTATATCAAATGATAGAACCGGCATTAGATGCTAAGAAAAGCGAATTGGATAGACTAGGATATCGTCATATTCATAAGAATGATGTGTGGAACTATCTAATACTAACCAAATGGACTAAAGCTCATAATTTAGAACTTAGTGATATTGTTAGTGATATCTTAAACTGTGATAATAAACTATTAGATAAATATCTTAAAGAAACGCTTACCAAAAGAGAAAAAATAGAAATCATATAAAGGAGTATAACCGGAGGTGTAACATGAAAAGAAAAGAGAAAGTTAAAGAAAAAAAGATAAAAAAAGAAAGAGCTCATATGGCTAAAGAAAAGAAAGGTATGCTACTTAGAAATGGTTTACTTATTATAATTGCAATTATTGTTTGTCTTTTAATAGTACCATTATTTAAATCACTTAACTTTGGGCTTGATTTACAAGGTGGATTTGAAATACTTTATGAAGTTAGTCCTATTGATGGAAGTAAAATGACTAAAGATAAGTTAAATGCTACTTATAAAAGCATGCTTAAACGTATTGATACTTTAGGCGTTAGTGAACCTGAAATTACTTTAGAAGGTAATGATAAGATACGTGTTAAGCTTGCAGGTGTTACTAATAAAGAAGAAGCAAGAGAGACTCTATCTACTGTTGCAACATTAACTTTTAGAGATAGTGAAGATAATCTACTTATGACTAGTGATGTCTTAGATGCAGGAGGTGCTAGACTTACTACAGATCAAAATGGTAGACCTGCTGTTAGTTTGAAAGTTAAAGATAAAGATACTTTCTATAAAGTAACTAATGCTGTTAAAGATTATGAAAATAACGTAATAGTTATTTGGTTAGATTATAATGAAATGACTGATTCTTATGCTAGTGAAGGAAGTATGTGTGGTACAAGTGAAAGTAATTGTATAAGTTCTGCAACTGTTAGTGAAGGATTTGCTAGTGATGTTATAATTCAAGGTAACTTTACAGAAGAAGAAGCTAGTAATTTAGTTGATTTAATTAATTCAGGCAGTCTTCCTGCTAAGTTAACGGAAATATCTAGTAAAACTGTTGGGGCTAGCTTTGGAGATGCAACACTTACTATGACAATGTATGCTGGTATTGCTGGTATACTTGCAATTATCATTTTATTAATTGGTATTTATAACTTTGCAGGTATTATTTCTGCTGTATCTATACTTTTATATACATTATTTGTATTTGCAGCATTCTGGCTAATAGGTGGTGTACTAACTCTTCCTGGTATTGCCGCATTAATACTTGGTATAGGTATGGCAGTTGATGCTAATGTCTTAACTTATTCTCGTATTAAAGAAGAACTACTTAAAGGAAGAAGTCTAGAGACAGCCTTTAAAAATGGTAGTAAAGCAAGTTTTGGAACAATTCTTGATGCTAACCTTACAACTCTATTAGTTGCAATTATAATGTTCTATTTTGGAGAATCTAGTGTAAAAGGATTTGCAACAATGTTAATCATTAATATCATCGTCACAATGATTACAATGGTATTTATTACTAGAGTTTTAATGAAAATGTTTGTTAAAACTAAATACTTTGATAATAAATTAAATTTCTTTATTGGTGTTCATGAAGAATCTATAAATAAAGAAGAAAAGAAACCTACATATAACTATCTAGGTCTTAGTAAATTCTTTGCTGTCTTTAGCTTGGTAGTAATACTATCATCAGTAGTTATGTTTGCTTTTAAAGGAATGAATCTTGGTATTGACTTTCAAGCAGGTAGTGATATAACCCTTGCTACAACAGAAGTAAGCGAAAAAGACCTAAGAAGTGACTTAAAAGAGTTAAAACTTGATGAAGTAAGTATAGATATTACTAGTAGTGAGACTGATATTAGAGTAAGTGATGAGTTAAAAGAAAATGAAATTAACGAAGTAGAGAGTTACTTCCTTGAAAAATATAATGCTAGTGTTGATATTGGTGTTGTATCTAATGTTGTTAAACAAGACTTAATTAAGAATGCTATTTTCTCAATAGTTATCTCTTTAATAGGAATTATCTTTTATATTACTCTTAGATTTAAATTTAGTTATGGTATTTCATCAGTTATCTGTTTAGTACATGATGCCTTAATGATGGTTGCAAGTGTTATTCTTCTTAGAGTAGAAGTAAATTCTATGTTTATAGCAGCAGTACTTGCAATTATTGGTTATTCAATTAATAATACAATTGTTGTCTTTGATAGAGTAAGAGAAAATCTAAAGAAAAAAGATAAAGATAATCTAAGTAAATATGAACTTAAAGAAGTTGTTAATATAAGTATTAAAGATACAATGTCAAGAAGTATTTATACATCATTAACAACCTTACTTCCAGTACTTGCCTTACTAATTATGGGAAGTAGAGAAATATTAACCTTTAATGTTGCTATGATAGTAGGATTAATCGCTGGTACTTATTCATCATTATTACTTGCAGGATGGCTTTATGTATTCTTTGCAAGTAAAAGAAAAAATAATAATAAAAAGGAAAAGATAGTTAAAGAAGTGAGTGAGAAGACTATTAAAGGTATAAATGATTAGAAGTAAATAAAGGGGTGAAAGACGTGAAAAAAGATACTATCACAATAGATGACTTAATGGAAAAAGTAGATTCTTATATAAAAGACCCTAAAGAAAGAGAAAAGATACTTGATGCTTATTACTATGCCAAAGAAAAACATGCAGGACAGTATCGTAAGAGTGGGGAGGAATATATAATTCATCCCCTTAATGTTGCGATGATTCTAACTTCAATTTATTCTGATAGTGAGTGTTTAGTAGCAGCCCTTCTTCATGATGTTATAGAAGACTGTGATGTTGATGTAGAAGAGTTTAAAGAAAAGTTTGGTCTTACTGTCTATAAATTAGTAGATGGAGTTACTAAGTTAGGTAGACTTCACTTTTCTACTGATAATGAGTACTTAGTAGAATACTATAAAAAGATAATTGTTGGAATGAGTGAAGATGTTAGAGTTATTATTGTAAAACTTGCTGATCGTCTTCATAATATGAGAACATTATGGGCAACACCAGTTGAAAAACAAAAGAAGAAATCTAAAGAAGTTCTTGAAATATTCGCTCCTCTTGCCCACCATCTTGGAATCCATAAAATCAAAAGTGAACTTGAGGACTTATCGCTTCGTTACTTAAAACCAACTGTATTCTATGATATAGCAGATAAACTTAATAAGACAAAAGCAGAACGCGATACTACTGTTTATGAGATGCAAGAAGAAGTAACAGAACTATTAAATCTTCATCATATACCTCATCAGATAAAAGGTCGTGCTAAGAGTATTTATAGTATCTATAATAAATTAGATAAGGGTAAGAAATTTAGTGATATCTACGACTTACTTGCTCTTCGTGTTTTAGTAGATACAGAACAAGACTGTTATCTTGCTCTTGGTTTAATTCATTCTAAGTTTAGACCACTACCTAAACGTTTTAAAGACTATATCGCTATGCCTAAACCTAATATGTATCAGTCACTTCATACAACAGTTTTTGGTATCGATGGATATTTATTTGAAATTCAAATTAGAACTTATGAAATGGATGAAATAGCAGAAAACGGTATTGCCTCTCACTGGGCTTATAAAGAAAATGGTGGTAGTAATAAAACTGCTAATTTACAGTCTATTACAACTCAAAAACTACAATTCTTTAAAGAGATAATGGAACTTGAAAATGATAAGATGAGTAGTGAAGAGTTTGTTAGTTCTGTTAAAGATGAAGTTTTAAATAATAATATCTATGTCTTTACCCCTAAAGGCGATGTTATTGAACTACCTCGTGGTGCGACACCACTTGACTTTGCCTATAAAGTTCATAGTAAAGTAGGAGAGACTACAGTTGGAGCCTTTGTTAACGGTAATATTGTTCCTTTGGATTATGAATTAAAGAGTAATGATATCGTTAAAATAAATACTAATAAAAGTGCCCATCCATCTAAAGAATGGTTAAATATCGTTAAAACTACAGGAGCTCGTAATAAGATTAAGAGTTACTTTAGTAAGAATGAAAAAGAAGTCTTAGTAGAACGAGGTAAAGAGTTCTTAGAAAAAGAGTTAAGAAAAAGAAAAATACCACTTGTAGAGTTTTATAGTGATGATAAGATTAAAGAAGTCTATAAAAACTTAAAAATAGATAATCTTGATGACTTATACTATGATATAGGTAGTGGTAAACATACTCCTAATAACGTTATTAATATAAATTATGAAAAACGTGAAGAAGAGAAGCCTAAACTACTTAAAAATATTGTCAAAATAAATGATAATGCTTCTGACATAATTGTTGATGGAATAGACAAAATAAAAGTATCTATAGCATCATGCTGTAAACCAGTTCATGGTGATGATATAGTAGGATATATTACAAGAGGTAATGGTATAACTATTCATAGAAGTACTTGTCGTAATCTTGCTAGTATGGATGATAGATGTATTAAAGTAAGTTGGGATGATAAACCTACTAATAAATACTATAGTGATTTACTTATTAGAACAGATACTCTTGATAATAAATTAATTGATATTACAAGTACTGTTAGTAAAGATAATGCTTCTATTACTAGTATCAAGACTATAAATAGAGATGAATATGCAACTTATGAGATGGAAGTAGTAATAAAAGATAAAGCTCATTTAGACAAATTAATACTAGATTTAGATAATTTACCATATATTACAAGTGTAGAGAGGTTGATATCATGAGAGTTTTAGTTCAAAGATGTAGTAATGCTAAATGTGTTGTTAATGATAAAAATATTAGTGAAATAGATAATGGTTTAATGCTTCTTGTTGGTTTTACTGATACTGATAATAAAGATACGATTCTTTGGATGGTTAATAAGATCATAAATCTTAGAATATTTCCCGATAATAATGGAGTGATGAACTTATCTATTTTAGATACTAAAGGCTCTATTTTATCAATTTCTCAGTTTACTCTTTATGCTGATACCTCTAAAGGTAATAGACCTAGTTATATTAAAGCGATGGGCGGAGAGAAAGCTAAACTCTTGTATGAATACTTTAATAAAGTTTTAAGTGAATATGTTCCTACAAAAGGTGGAGTATTTGGTGCTGATATGTCTATTACTTTAACTAATATGGGACCTACTACAATTATGTTGGAGAGATAATTATGTATAAAAATAGAATAAATTATAAATTATTAAACTTTTTAATTCTTATGGGGCTTTTATATATTATAGTTACTAATATAGGTACTTGGTTTAATATCTTTTTATCTATTATTAGTATTTGTATGCCTTTTATCATTGCCTTTGCTATTTCTTATGCCCTTAATCCTATAGTTAGGAAACTAGTATCTAAAGGCGTTAGAAAGAGCCTTGCTGTTACTATTGTTGTAGTAGTTGTGACTGCTATCATCATTACTCTTTTAGTTATAACTCTACCACTTCTATATAATCAACTTGTTATGTTTGCAACTAATTTTGGTAAAGTAATAGAGGATGTTGGAGATAAATTTAATATCAATTTAAGCTTTATAGCAGATAGTAGTGAAGGTTATTTAAATGATATAATTAAAAGTTTAGGGAACTTCCTAAAAGATGGTTCTATTGATATAGTAGGTAAAACTGCTTCATTCTTAGGTAAAGTAGTAATTTGTTATGTTGTATCAATTTACTTTCTTGCTTATATGGATAATATTAGAAAAGTAGTAGGTAATTTTTTAAAACAAGTTAAATATAAGTATTTCCGTTATGTTAAAGCCCTAGATACAGAACTAAGTAATTATTTAAAAGGACTCTTAACCTTTATGATTATTCAGTTCTTTGAATATTCCCTTGTCTTTTTAATAGTAGGACATCCTAACTGGTTCTTATTTGGAGTTCTAGCATCTCTTACAACAGTTATCCCTTACTTTGGAGGACTAATTACTAACTTGCTAGCCTTATTAACTGCATCAGTTATTAGTCCAACACTATTTATTGCAACTCTAGTTATCTGTTTAATATTCCCTCAATTAGATGGTTATGTCATATCTCCTAGAGTCTATGGTAAGACAAATAATGTCAATCCATTAATTACAATTATGATGGTGTCAATTGGTGGTACAGTAGGTGGGCCTTTAGGTATAATTATCGCTTTACCAATATATATTTTAATATCTGCAAGTTATAGATTCTTTAAAAATGATATTAAAAAAGGTGTTAAAAAAGTAAAAGCCGAGATAAGTTAAGTTAGTGTCAAGTAGTAGTGTAAACTTGATTAAATGGGTAATATATGATAAAATTATATATGCTTATGGAAAAGCGAGAAGAGAAAGTGGGTATTTTATGAGAACTTTTTATCCAAATGAGGAGTTTAATAATATAATAATGCCAATTGTAAGTAATAGTGAGTACCAAAAGACAAAATCTTGTGTTCATCATGGAATGGATAGATATTCTCATATGATGAGAGTTGCTTACTATTCGTATAAAGTAACTAAGTTTTGTCATTTAGATTATAGGAGTACAACAAGAGGAGCGGTTTTACATGATTTCTTTTTAGATGAGTATGATGAAAAGAAAGCTCATATGTTAGTAAATCATCCTAAAATAGCTTTAGAAAACTCAAAGAAGTATTTTGATTTAAATGATTTAGAGCAAGATATAATTAAAGCTCATATGTTTCCTGTTGGAAAAACACTTCCAAGATATTTAGAAAGCTGGATAGTCAATGTTGTTGATGACCTTGCTTGTTTCTATGAGAGAAGTTATGTCTTAAAGGAAAGTATGTCAGTTGCATGTAGTATGGTTATTTTATTATTTATGGTATTTTTCAAGAGATGGTGAGTTTTATGAATATAAAAGAATTATTAGATGGTAGTATTAATAGTATTGATATAGATGAAAACTTTACCATTCCTAAAGAAATTTATGCTAATACTGAGATAATAGATTTAGAGAAAGTTAAAGTAAAAGGTAACTTAACTTATCCAAGTGATGATAATTTATTTTTAGATATAGAATGTTCTGGTACTATGAAATTAAATGATTCTGTTAGTCTAGAACCAGTTAATTATCCTTTTTCCTTTAAAATTAGTGAAAATGTGAGTGAATTATTAGAAAATGATCAATTTACTCTTGATATTATTAACATTTTATGGGAAAATATAGTACTAGAGATCCCTATTCGCTATAGCGAAGTTACAAATTATGATGAATATAAAGGGGATGGATGGAGAGTTATTAGTGAAGATGAGAAAAATGTAAATACTAATAATCCCTTTAGAGATTTATTAAAAGAAATAGAGAAGGAGTGATAATAATGTTAAAGTTAGATATTCAAATGTTTGCAGTTCCTTTTAGAAAGGTATCTAAAACAAGAAAAAGAATGAGAAGAAGTCATAACGCAATTGACGTACCAGGTATGGTTAAATGTCCTAACTGTGGTGAAATGATTAAAGCTCATCGTGTTTGTCCTAAATGTGGAAGTTATAAAGGAAAAACAGTTGTAGATATGACTGAGAAAGAAGAGGCTTAATAAAGTCTTTTTTTATTGTTATTTTTGTGATTAATAAAACAAAATGTCCGCTTTTTTCATAAGTATTTATAAAACAAAATGTCCTATTATAAAGTATCTATAGGTAAGTATAAACCAATTTACAAAACAAAATGTCCTATTGCAATCTAAACATAATGACATATAATAGAATTGTTACTTAAGGGGTATGGCAACACTGAGGAGTGACCAGAGCATTAAGTAATGACATACAAAAAAGGAAGCATAGTTAAAGAAGTACTTGCTTCTTTTATTAACGTTTCCTTTTTTGGAGTCATTAAGCGATAAACCTTGGGGTTTGGGGCAAAGCCCCAACCTTAGTTAATCTTAAAGTTTCTCCATCGATGGTTTTCATTAGGTTTAAATCCATTTTTTGTGGCTCTTTTATTTTCTCCTTCTCGTTTTTCTATCAGTACTAGCATATAAGTATTACCATCTATAATTCCAAATAACTTACTATCGTATGAATTAACAACGGTGCACTTTGTTCCACTTTTAAAAGATATGACTTCACCAGTTTCTACATTAGCAGGTAAATAGTAATTATTAAAATATTTAATTGATGAAGCATTATCTATAGTTCTTTCGTTTCTAATAGAAATAATTAAATTTAACTCATCTTCAGTATAATTATTTTCTCTCATAACATTTTTCTTGGGATTAATTTTGTATGAGAACCTTTCATTTATTTTAGGAATAAATACTTCATTTAAATATTTATTAGCCTCTTCAATAGTAGTTATACCATTATGTCTTAATTCCGCTTTCAAACGTCTTTTAAAAGTACCATTTTCTCTTTCAGCATTGGGTTTAAATAATGGATTACTATTACATAATAATTCAATTTCTAAATCTTCACATATTCTACCAAACTGAGTTATATTAAGTTTTGATTTAGAACTTTTAGCATTATTAATGGAAAATGAATTTCTTCTATCTGTTTTTATTCTTTTAGGAATACCAAAGTTTATAATCATGTTCATTAGTACAACTAAATATGCATTAGTAGTTTCTTCATAATCGAAATAACCGGCAAGAACTTTCTTAGTAGCCTTATCCACAACTAAATGCAATGCAGTTTCTTCAGTACCAAACCAAACCCAAAAGGCTGCATCCATTTGAACTTCTTCACCAAATGAATAATGCAAAGAAGATTTTCTAATGTGTTTTTCAAACTCTTCTTGCTTTCTTTGTTCAAATAATTTTTCTTGGGATTCTGTTATAGAATTATCTCTTATTGCTTTTTTCATGTTTTCATTATATAATTTGACTGTTCTGTGTTGAGCATAGGGAGAAATAATATAATTGGTTCCAAACTTTTCAACCATGTAAGAAAAAGAAATACCATATTTACGCCCTTGCTCTTCATAGAAGTGAGTAAATCCATAATCATAATAATTAGTTAAATAATCATCTATAATCTTAGTTGGTATATCATCTGAGATTTTTTTTGCATTTTGATTATTTATATTTTTATGAACAAATGCATCCTCACCCATATTTTTGTACTTAGTAATAAGTCTACGAATCTGTCTATCAGTTATATCTAGTATTAATCCAGCTTCTTTTTGAGTTAGGTCTTTAGAAAGAACTTTTTTAATAGTTTCGCTGTATAATTCTTTATCTACTAATTTAACCATAAAAATACACCTCCTTTCTGGAAGTGTATTTTAGGACATTTTGTTTTGTAAATCAATTTTTTTTACTAATTTTTATAATAGGACATTTTGTTTTGTAAACGAAAGTGCAAAAGCGGACATTTTGAAAAAAAAGTCACAATAAAGTCTTTTTTTATTGTTATTTTTATCCTTTTGTGATAGTATATAGGAACAGAAAAGAGGAAGAGTTATGAAAGTAATTAGAGATGAAGATAAGAAGAGTAATAAGTATATAATGAGGTTTGAAGTAGAAAAAGGAAAATGCAATAAGTATATAAACGATGAAAGTAATATAATGATTAAAAGAACTACAGAAGACTATAATAATTTGGTTGTTTATATGGCAGATGGTTCGAAACCTAGGTATGCTAATATTGAAAAGAATAAAATAAAAGTACTAAAATTAATGAGAGACCAACATTTTAGAAATAAAAAGTTATTAAAAAGATTAATAGTAAAAGAAAAGATAGCTATGGCTGTGGCGATACCTTTACTTATTACTGGTTTTGGTAGCATACCATTATCAATTTTAAATGATATGAGTTTATTTAGTGTTTCTGCTGTAGTAACATTTTCTTCTTTTGCTCTTCTTACGCCTTTAACAGCATATGGTAAATCAATTGCGTATAAAATTGAAGATATTAAAAAGGGAGACTTTGTGATAGAAAATGAAGAAGTACTAAATGAAGCAGATTTAGAAAATAAAAATATATTAGAAAATGTTAAGGATAAAGATAAAGCAGTAATAAATAAAATAAAGCAAGAAAAAGATAAAGAGAATGATAAGCACTATTTTGATATTAATAGTATTTATAAATTATCTTTACCTGCTTTAAAGGAAATAAAAGCTAATATAGAAAGAGAGAACTATCTAGGTTTAGTTAGAAGTGATGATAAAGCTAAAGGTAATACTGAATCCAAAGGAACAGCCTATGTAAAAAAATAAAATTTATATGAATTTTGTAAATTGACCCTATTTTTTAGAGTCAATTTTTAATTTTCTCTAGACGAATTTATAAAATTGCCCCCTGTTTTTAGAGTGAATTTACAAAATTCTCTTTTTGCAATGATTTCCTCCATATGTTAGAGTGTAGGCATCTGCAGATAAATCATTATTGTTGGAGGTATAATATTATGAAACAAGAAGAAAATAAAGATACTAAAGAAAAGAGTGAAAAGAAATTTATTAGTCTTTTATCAGACACTTCATTTAAACATTTCTTTAAAATAGAAGACTATAAAGAGTTTTTTAATACTATTATTAAACCTATTATAAATATGGATATTAAGAATTTTAAGTTATATGATGCTGAATTAAACAGTGGTAATGAAAAACGTGATTATCGTTTAGATATATTACTTGTAAGTGATCTAGTTGATCTAGTTATATCAATAGAAATGAACCAGTTTCCTAGTGAAGAGACAAAATATAAAGATAGATTATATGTATATGCCTTACTTGCTAAAAGTTTAAATAGTGGTGAAGATATTAAGAAGAAGAAAGTCATTCAAATAAACTTTAATAAAGAAAAGCATCCTTATGTTAGTAAAGGTTCATTTTATTTAATGGATAAGGTAACTAATAGAGAAATAAAAGATTTTGAAATATACGAAGTGTATCTTGAAAATTACGGGAGGAATAAGATATAATGGAGACAATAAAGAAGAAGCATATCTATCTTTATTTACTGCTAACTCTTATGAAGAATTAAGAGAAATAGCAGGAGATGATAAGGAGGCGTTGAAGATTGTGGATGAATTAGAAAGACTAGGACTTAATGATGATTTTGGAGTAGCCTATGATAACGAGATGATGCAGAAAAAAATGATTAATACCGCTCGTAGTTGGGGATATGATGATGGTAAGGAAGCAGGTGCTAAGGCAAAAGAAATAGAAATTGCTAAAAATCTCCTTAATATAGGTACACCTAAAGAAGATATAATAAAAGTAACTGGTTTAAGTATAGAAGAGTTAAAAGAATTAAAGAAAGAAGTTTAAACATTTCTTTCTTTATGCTAAAATATTAATAGAAAAGAAGTGATAAAGATGAATTTTAAGTTTAATGATAATTCTATATATATTGTTCCTAATAGTTTAAAAATAAAACTATTAAATCTTTTATCAAAAGATAGTAAAATATATAATATTACTTTTATAAGCCTAGAAGAGTTAGAAAAACATTATTTTTTTGATATAAAAGAAGATGCTTTGTTATATCTATTAGATAAAACTAAAGAGAATATAGATGTATTAAAATTAATGTTAAAAAATCTTTATAAAATAGATATAACTAAAGATTATAAAGAAAGTAAATTAAATAATCTTAAGAGTTTATATTTAGATTTAAAAGATAATAATTATTTAATATTTGATAAAGGATATAGAGAATATTTATTAACTAAAAATATTTATATACTAGGTTATAGTATGTTAGAGCCTTATCAAAAAGAAATGTTAGATAGTATTAATACCAATTATTTAGATATTACTAGTAATCTATCTATAGATACAGTCTATAAATATCACTCTATGAAAGATGAGATAATTAGTACAGCATTAAAAATAAGAGAACTTAATAGTAAAGGTATTAGTTATAATAAAATATTTCTAGCAGGAGTAGATAATAGTTATAACTATTTACTTAAAACTATCTTTAAGATGTTTGATATACCAATATATCTTAAATCTACTAATAAGATTACTTCTTTAATAAATGTTAAAGAATACTTAAAAGATAAAGATATTACTCATATTAAAGATATTAATATAAAGTCTAAAATAATGAAAATAGAAAGTGATTTAAGTTATGCTAAAAATAGTAAGTACTATGATATCTTATTAAAAGATAGATTAGAAAATACTACCTTAGATAGTATAGAATTAGTAGAGTCTGTTAAAGTTTTAAATGAAGCGATAGAAGTCCCTTATTTAGTTAGTGATGATGAATACTTATTTGTTTTAGGATTTAATCAAAATTATTTACCTAAAATTTATAAAGATGAGGAGTACTTAAGTGATAGCCTAAAAAGCAAGTGTAATTTAAATACTTCTACTATTAAAAATAAACTAAGTAAAGATTCCTTAGTTAAAGTCTTAGGAACTATAAAGAA
Organism: uncultured Bacilli bacterium; assembly: GCA_944332025.1. Lineage (GTDB taxonomy): Bacteria > Bacillota_I > Bacilli_A > RF39 > UBA660 > Onthousia. The sequence continues at coordinate 23,679 of CALVJB010000003.1, read as the reverse complement.
CCTTACACTATCATATAAATTAACATCATTAACTGGGGAATATGCTAAGTCTAGTTTATTAAATGAGCTTAATTTAAAAGAAATAGATAATCTTAATTATAGTTATAATTATAGTAAAGAGTTTAATAATTATAGAACGAGTAGTGTTTTAGATACTTATTATAAATACCATGAGGAAGATAAAGATTTTGACTTTTTAACTACTAATATAGATACTAGTAAATATACAAGCTTTGATCATAAATTTAAAGGTATTAATAGAGAGATTACCCCTTATAGTCTTTCTTACTCTAGTATAGATGACCTTGCTAAATGTCCTTTCAAATATTATTTAAAACATATCTTAAAACTAGATAGTTTTGATGAGAATTTTAATACTAAAATAGGTAATATCTTTCATAGTGTTTTAAAAGATAGTTATAATGATAACTTTTCTTTTGATATATCTCTTAATAAAGCTTTAAAAGATAATCCTTTAGATAAGAGAGAAACTGTTTTGTTTAAAAGATTAGAAACTGAATTAAAAGAAATAGTTAATTATAATAAGCAAGTTGAAAAAAGAAGTTTTCTAACTGAATTTTATGGCGAGAAAAGGTTAGAGATACCATTAAGTGAACATGCTACTTTAAAAGGTTTTATTGATAAGATATTATTTAAAACATTCCATGATAAGACTTATTATGCTGTTTTTGATTATAAGACAGGAAGTGCAACCTTAAATTTAGATTATTTAGAAGATGGTTTATACTTACAATTACCTTTATATATATACTTAATAAATAAGAGTAATCTATTTGATAATCCTTGTTTTGTAGGTTTCTTTTATCAGTACTTGTTACAAAGTTATAAAGATAAAGATGAACAGATTAAAAATCTAAAACTAGTAGGATATACAACAGATGATAAAGTAATACTTTCTTATTTAGATGAAGATTATGAAACAGATTCTTTTGTTAAAGGTTTAAGTGTAAAAAAAGATGGAGAACTATCATCTAGAAGTAAAATTTTATCAGATAATGAGTTAGAAGATATGATGAACTCTATACATAAAGCCTTAGAAAAATCTCTTAAAATAATAGATAATAATGCGTTTGATATTGCCCCTAAAATAATTAATAATAAAAATATTTCTTGTGAGTTTTGTCCGTTTAAAGAAGTATGTTTTGTAAGTGCAAGTGATTATATTTATTTAGAGAAGAAAGAAGGTGAATCTAATGCCTAAATTTACAGAAGAACAACAACTTGCCATCGATATGGAAGGAACAAATATCTTAGTAAGTGCAGGAGCAGGGAGTGGTAAGACTGCTGTTTTAACAGAAAGAGTGTTAAGAAAATTAAAAGAAGGGACTCATATAAATGAACTTTTAATCCTAACATTTACTAATAAAGCTGCGCTTGAAATGAAAGAACGTGTTAGAAAGAAACTTAAAGAAAATGAGCTAATGGATGAGTTAGATTTACTTGATAGTAGTTATATTACAACTTTTGATGCATATTCTCTTGCCTTAGCAAAAAAATATGCTGATACTATTCACTTATCAAGTAATATTACAATCGCTGAATCTAGTATTTTAGAACTTGCTAAAAAGGAAATATTAGATGAGATATTTTTAGATTATTATGAAAAATGTCCTAATGACTTTCTTAATTTAATTACTAAATTTTGTCTTAAAGATGATAAAACTATTAAGAAAAGAATATTAGAACTTGATAGTACCCTAGATTTAAAACTAAATAAGGATGAGTTTATTGATAATTATATCGCTAGATATTATAGTGATGAAGTAATAGATAAATATATTAAAGAATATTTAGAACTTTTAAATAAGAAGAAAGAAAATATTATTGATCTTTATGAAGAAGTTAGATCTCTTACATCAAGTAAGTATTTAGAACAGTTAGAAGAGATGTTTTTACCTTTTGTGGATGCAACTAGTTATGAAGAGTTAAAAAGAACAATCTTTACCTCATTACCTAGAGCAAGAACAGGGGTAGATAGTGATTCTAAAGAATTAAGAGATAATTTAACAGTATTATTAAAAGAATTTAAAGACTTAGTTATTTATGAAAGTATAGAAGATATTAAAACTAGTATTGTTAAGACTAAAGAATACATCTCTATAATACTAGAACTAGTTAAAGAACTAGATAAAAGATTTACTTTATATAAGAAAGAAAATAACTACTATACTTTTATGGATATAGAAAAACTTGCTATTAGCCTAGTTCGTGATAATCTAGAAATTAGAGAAGAAGTAGGTAACTTTTTTAAAGAAATATTAATAGATGAATATCAAGATACTAATGATATTCAAGAGACTTTTATTAGTTATATCGCTCATGATAATGTTTATATGGTAGGAGATATTAAACAGTCAATTTATCGTTTTCGTAATGCTAATCCTTCTATTTTTAAAGATAAATATGATAATTATAAGAAAGAAGTTGGAGGACGAGTAATAGATCTTGCCAAAAACTTTAGAAGTAGAAGAGAAGTCTTAGATGATATAAATCTTTTCTTTTCTCATATCATGGATGATTATTTAGGTGAAGCAGACTATAATAATGGTCATGCTATGGTGTTTGGTAATATGATGTATGAAGGTAGTGCTAAAACAACTAATAATAACTACTTAGATATTTATACTTATGATGAGAAAGATAAAAGTTATAGTAAACTTGAAAAAGAAGCCTTTATTATTGCAAATGATATTAAAGAAAAGATTAATAGTAAGTACTTAGTTTATGATAAAGATGAAGATTCTTTAAGAGAAATAGAGTATCGTGACTTTGTTATATTATTAGATAGAGCGACTGATTTTACTACTTATAAACAAGTATTTGAATATTTAGGTCTACCTATTACTTTATATGAAGATGAAAAGACTAGTGGTAGTACTGATTTATATCTTTTAAAAAACTTCTTTATTATGGCTAAATCTATTATTACTAATAATTATGATAGCAAGTTTTGCCTTGCCTTTACCTCAATTTCTCGTAGTTTTCTTTTCTCTTATACCGATGATGAAATTTATCAGGCTTTAGTTAATAACACTTATAAAGATACTAGTGTCTTTAGACTATTTAAGGAAGTCTTAGAAAATATAGATGAATTAACCCCAGTAGTCTATTTAGAAAAACTATTAGAGAAATTAAATTATATAGATAAACTTACTTTAATAGGTAATGTTGAGATTAACTCTAGTAGGATGGAATACTTCTACAATTTAATTACAAACTTAGAAAATAGTAACTTTACTATTCTTGATGTTAGTGATTATTTAGAGAAAATAAATAATGAGAAATTAGAGATTAAACTTGCTATTAGTAAAGAAGATAGTAATAGTGTTAAGATTATGACTATTCATAAATCTAAAGGACTAGAATATCCTATCTGTTATTTTGCAGGCTTCTATAAAGATTTTAATAAAGATGAATATAAGAGTAATGTCTTATTTGATGAAGATTATGGTATCATTATAGATGAAGTTGATACTAATAATAAACTAATTACTAAGACTCTTTCACTAGAAAAATTAAAACAAAAAGATATTAGTGAAAAGATTAGACTTTTATATGTAGCATTAACCCGTGCAAGAGAGAAAATGATAATAGTTATGCCTAATATCAGTAATGATAAAGAATTAGGAGATGTTGTTAGTAATTATGATAGATTAAACTATACTAACTTTGCTAAAATGGTTATTAGTGTAGCATCTTTATTTAAAGATAAAACTAAAGAAATAACTGATATAAAAGATATATCTAAAGCTTATTTAGAAGTTAAAAAAATTACTTCTAAAATAGATAATAATGTAAAAGAATTAGAGATTATTCCTTCAATTTATGATAATACTATTAAAGAAAAAGAAACTTATCATAAAGAAGGAGACGATGTTAAAACAGAAGAAGAACTAAAACTTCTCGAGATAGGAAGAAATGTTCATACATTGTTTGAGAGAATTGACTTTATTAATAATAAGTTACCTTATATAGAAGATAATTATTATAAAGAAAAACTTACTAACTTTTTAAATAGTAGTTTTATCTCTAAGTATAAAGACTATAAAAAATATCAAGAATATGAATTTCTTTGGGAAAATAGTAATAAAACTTATCATGGTAAAATAGACTTATTATTAGTAGGGGATAGTGAAGCATTAATTATCGATTATAAACTTAAAAATACAAAAGATAAAGCTTATATAGACCAATTAAACGGCTATAAAGAAGTAATTAGTAATAAGTTAAATCTACCTACTAGTTGTTATTTATATTCAATAATAGATGAAATTTTCGAGAAAATTTGACAAAATGCTAATTTTGTAGTATAATACAAGCAACTTCAAGATATGGGGGTTTTAATAAAGGGGGTTATACATATGGAGAAGTCATTTATATTTGAATATTTAGATGAGAATGATTTTAGAAAAAGAGAACGTTCTGTAAGAAAATATAACATGTTAGCTTATAAAAAACTAACTTTTGAATATTATCCAGAACTAAGACGTGGTCATTTTTTAGGTGAAAAGGTTAGTGAAGATACTAAAGCAGGTACAATGAACTATGAACTTAAATTACCAACAGATGAGTTATTCGCTAAAGTACATGGAGAGATTAGAGTTCATTATACAGTATACCCTGATAAACGTGTTATTCTACTTACCAATATTACTCCAGAAGGTATTTTAAATGAAGGTCATATGGCTGAGTTATCTACTTATAAAGGAGTAATGATATCTAAATCTCACCCTGAAAAAGATATGTTTAAAATCAACTTATTAAATATGTTAAACAAATAGTCATAAAAGTATGGCTATTTTTTTGCAAAAACTCTTGCAGAAGTCTAGAATTTATGCTAATATTAAATAGCAGTGATTATTATGGACCCTTAGCTCAGTTGGTTAGAGCATCCGGCTCATAACCGGACGGTCGATGGTTCGAGTCCATCAGGGTCCACCATTTATCTTGCGGGTATGGCGGAATTGGCAGACGCGCTAGACTTAGGATCTAGTGTCTTAGACGTGCAGGTTCAACTCCTGTTACCCGCACCACTTAATGTAATTAAATCCTTATAATGTAAGGGTTTTTATTTTGTTCAAAAAACAATAAAGATATGGTACAATATACTTACTTGAGAGGATTTTTGTTGTATGATTTAAAAAAGTAAAAAGATTGGGTTTAAACAAAGACTTTAATATATGGAAATAGATATTATAAAGAGGGTGATAACGATGAAAGTAGTCTTAATGAATCAAAATAAAAAAGTGTTATTAGCAGAAATGGATGAGAATAACACATTCCAAAAAATATATGAAATTTATGATATTAACTATACACCATTATCTTTATATAATGCATATAACCATAATGAAGATGTATTAGTTGCATTAAATTCATGGTTTAAAGGTAGAGGTATTCCAGCATGGCGCCAAAATATAGAAAAGTTATTAGAAAAGTTAAATGTAGCATCTCCTACAGAACTTTTAAATAAAGCCTATGGATTATCTTTATCTGATCAATATTGGATTAAGGAAGAACAACAAAACCTAAAATGGAAAGATATAAATTTTTTTACGAATGATTTTGAGTATAAAGATTATTTAGATGTATCACTAAATTCTAATTCTAGGGAATTAAGTACAAGAATCAGCTTGCATTCTCCTAACAATACTACAGATGGAATGGTAAAAAAAGGATGGATTATTGATAAAGATAATAATAGAGTTTTAGTAAAAGGAACATATTCTATATCAGGATTAGAACCTATAAATGAATGGTTAGCTTCTAGGATTTGTAAAAGACTTGATTTAGATTATTGTAATTATACTTTAGATATATTAAGAGGGCAATTAGTTAGTAAGTGTAAGAACTTTTTAACTAAAGATGAAGAAATTATATCAGCTAGTGATATTATGAATTTAGAAAAGAGTGATAATGTTAGTGACTATGAAAAGTATGTTAGCATCTTAGAGTCTTATGGTATTAAAGATGTAAAGAAGAAATTATCAGATATGTATATAGTTGATTATTTAATGTTAAATACAGATAGACATATGAAAAATTATGGTATTATTAGAAATGTTAAAACTTTAGAATGGGAAAGAATAACACCTATTTTTGATACTGGAACAAGCCTACAATCAGATGTAACACTTCCATATTTAGATTTTGATAATGAAGAATATAAGTTTTTCCATTCTCATAATATGACAGTTAATGAGTTAGTTAATTATATCAAGTTAGAAAAATATGATTTAACAAAATTAGATGGTTTGAAAGATGAGTATAAAGAAGTTTTAGAAAAATATTCCGATATAATAGAAGTAAATCCCAAAAGGTTAGAGAAAACAGTAGAAGGTTTTGGTGAAAGAATAGAGTTATTAAAACAAGCGAAGGAAAAATATAAAGATGAAATGTAATGGCTTTGATAGTGACAATTATAGATATTTTAATTTAAATAAAAGTGGAGGCTTTTCAGGTTACACTAATTTTAGTTATGGAGAATTAAAAGATAATGATATTATAAAACTTTCTAATACAGATTTAGTTAATCTATTATTTAGTAATAATTATTTTTCTTTAAAAGATGATATATATCCTTATCATATTAAAGAATATCCTAGTAATGAACCATTTGATTTATTTAAATATATTAGAATGCAAGATGCTATAACTTTTAAAAGAGATGGGGTAGTACGTTTTTCTTTTGGATATGGAGAATATGCTTTTATTAGTAACTTTATGAAAGAGAGAATGAACTCTAATATACTGTCTACAAAATTACTTGTTGATACTACTATAAAAGAAGAAAATGAAAGAATGCTTAGCTTGATTAAGGAAAGTGAGAAAGTTAAATTAGGTAATAGTTCGCTAAAAGAAGAAATAGTTCCTTGTAATAGACAAGGTTATAAATTTATAAAAGATATATGTTTTGAATTGGAATATCATAAAGACGAAGCTTGGTCTTTAACTGAACCTTCTTTATTTCTAGCACTATTTAATCAAGATTTTATAAGACTACTTTCTAATAGTACTGAGATAGTAGGTAAAGACAAAGAAGAGATATTTTTAAATGAATATCAAGATAACCTTGATGAAATGCCTATAAGATATTATCAAGTTAAAGATGATGTTAAAGTAGATAGCTTAGGAGAATTATTTGATAGCCTTTCTTTTAATAACTTTGATAAAGATTATCATAGTATTGTAGTAAGGCAAAATACTAAAATGATAGATATTTGTAAAGTAAATAGAGATAATTTTAAAGAAGATGGTTCTCTTAAATATTTCTATGTTACTTATTATGATGATTTTTCTGATAGAATTGCTGAAAGAGAGCTTTTAAAAATAGCAGTTAGAGTTCCTTATAAAGAAGCATTAAAAAGATATAAAATGGATTTAGAGTGTATTAAAGAAAAGAAACTATTTGATGAAGCGGAAGAGTTTGTTAAAAATCATAAAGCAAGTTATAATAAATTTATTAGAAAAAATAAAGATGTAACACCAGTAGACTTTCTTCTAAGAGAAAGAAGTATGTTAGAAAAAAGATTAGTTAAAGCATTAAAAACACGAGTAGATACTATTAAATAATAATATAATTAATTAGGAGTATGATGTTATGCAAAGATTTAAAGCTACTAAAATAGCAAGTTTTTTAGGAATATTTTTTAATTTATTTCTATTTATAATTAAATTTATCGCTTCCTTCTTTACTTCAAGTCAAGCGATGATGGCCGATGCTATTAATAGTTTAGGAGATATTTTCTCATCTCTTATGACTTTGATAGGTAATAAAATAGCAAGTAAACCTAGTGATGATGACCATAATTTAGGTCATGGTAAAGCAGAATATATTTATTCTCTTTTAATAAGTATTGTTATTATTGTAGTAGCAGTTACTCTATTTAAAGACTCACTAGAATCAATTCTAGTTAAAAGCGATTATACTTTTTCATATATGCTAATAGTAGTTTGTATTATTACTATAATAATTAAATTATCTTTATATTTCTATACTAATAAATTATCTAAGAGTCTAAATAGTTTACTACTTAAAGCTAACTCAAAAGACCATTTATATGATGCTATTATTACGACTATTAACTTACTAGCAATTATACTAACTAGCTTTGGTATATACTTTGTAGATGGTCTAGTAGGTGTCTTAATATCTTTATGGATTTTAATCAGTGGCCTTAAAATCTTTAAAGAAAGTTACGATGTTTTAATGGATAAATCAATAGATAATGATACTAAAGATAAAGTTTTAGAAGTAGTTAAGAAATATAGTGAAGTAAAGAAAATAACTCACTTTAATGCCACACCAGTAGGATATAAATATCAAATATCTTTTACTATTTTTGTAGATGGTAATATGTCTACTTATGAATCACATGATATTGCTAATAAAATAGAAAGAGAACTTGAAAAGTTTCCAGAAATATATTTAACAGTAATTCATGTTAATCCAATATAGAAAGGAAATATAATATGGAAAATAATGACTTATTCGGAGAATTAGAAGAGAAAGCTATAAATATCAAGATAAATATTATGATCAAGCACTTTTTTCTATTTTAAATGTTAGAAAAATATGATATAATCTACTGGTAGAAAGAAGGAGTAATATGGAAAAAATATATGTTTTTGGACATCGTAAACCTGATACAGACTCAGTTAGTGCAGCGATAAGTTATTCTTATTTAAAAAAACAATTAGGTTTTAATGTAGAACCTCGTGTACTTAGTGCAATTAATAAAGAGACTAAATATGCGCTAAAATACTTTAAAGTAAAAGAACCTGCTTACTTAAATGATGTTAAATTACAACTTAAAGATGTTAATTATCATAAAGGATATTTCTTAAATGAAAAGAAATCTATCTTTGATAGTTATATCTATATGCTTAATGAAGGTTTAACAGGTGTACCAATAGTTGATGATAAAAATAAATTTAAAGGAATAGTTACAATCAAAGACCTAGCTCATGCTTTTATTGATACTAAAGTTGAAAATCTTGAAACTAGTTATGATAATTTACTTAATGTTTTAAATGCTGTTGAAGTAAATAGGGTAGATGATGAGATAATAGGTAATATCTTAGCAGCATCATATCGTAGTACAACCTTTATAAATACTGTTAACTTAACTAGTAATGATATCTTAATAGTAGGAGATAGACATAGTGTTATAGAATATGCCGTTAATTCTAAAGTTAAAATGATTATTCTATCAGGATTTAGTGAAATTAAAGATGAACATATTAAAATTGCTAAAGAAAATGGTGTTAATATTATTAGAAGTAGTTATGATACATATCACATTGCCAAATTAGTTAGTTTATCTAATTATATTAGGACAATGAGAAGGACTACAAAAGATGCAGTTTATTTTGATGAAAATAGCTATGTTGATGATATTTTAGATGTTAATAAGAAATTAAGACATACTAATTATCCAGTTATTAATTCTAAGACTGGTAAATGTTTAGGACTATTAAGAATCACTGATTTAGATTCTAAAAATCCTAAGAAAGTAATATTAGTAGATCATAATGAAGCGAAACAAAGTGCGGAAGGTTTAGATGAAGCAGAAATTGTTGAAATAGTAGATCACCATAACTTAAGCAGTCTATCTACTGCTAGCCCAATAAACTTTAGAAATATGGCAGTAGGTTCAAGTAATACAATTATCTATTCTTTATATAAAGAAAGAAATATTGAAATACCTAAAGAAATAGCAGGACTTATGTTATCAGGAATTCTATCAGATACTTTAATACTTAAATCACCTACAACTACAGAATTAGATAGAAAAGCAGTTAAAGAGTTATCAAGTATCGCGGAAGTTAATTATGAGGAGTATGGTCTTAATTTAATAAAAGCAGGTACTTCACTTGATGGTATGAGTCATGAAGATGTACTATATAATGACTTTAAACTATATACTGTAGATGATAAGACTTTAGGTATAGGACAATTCTTTACTACTAATTTTGATGAAATTAAGAAAGATATGGATTCATATCTTGATACACTTGATAGAGAAGCGGAAGGTAATAATTATTCATTAATCGCTTTATATATAACAGATATCATTAAGAACGGTTCTTATGTTCTATTCAATAGAAAAGCTAAAGATATAATGGATATGGCCTATGATAAAGATATGAGTGAAGGTGAGTACTTACAAGATTGTGTTTCTCGTAAGAAGAATGTTGTGCCTGTAATAATGGCTAGTTTTGAGAAATAGTATAGTTTAGGCTATGCTTTTTCTTTTAGGTAATTTGTTTATAAGTGTCTAATTGACTTTATAGTCCTTTTATTTCTTTCTTTTTAATGATATAATTATGAAATAGAAAAGAGGTTATTTATGACAGATATTATTAATACAATCATTTTAGGAATTATTCAAGGAATTGCGGAGTTTTTACCTATTTCAAGTAGTGCTCATTTAATTATTTTTAGAGACCTTTTTGGAATTGGTGCAGATATGTCTAGTAAAGTAGCTTTATGTTTTGATTTAGCACTTCATTTAGGTACTTTGTTAGCGATAGCAGTATTCTTCTTTAAAGACTTTTTAAATATGGTTATAAAAGGCTTTACTAAAGGAGTTAAAGATAAAGATGGTAAACTATTCTTTCAAATAGTAGTTGCAACTATTCCTGCAGCAATTGTTGGAGTTTTATTTGAAGAGACAATAGAAAATACTATTAGGACTAACTACTTATTAATTGCTACTGCCTTAATAGTTATGGGTGTTATCATTTATTTAGTAGATAAAAACTGTAAAGAAGAGAAGAATACAAAAGAAATATCTTTTAAAGATGCTATTATTATTGGTTGTTCTCAAGTCTTTGCTCTAATACCAGGTTTTTCTCGTAGTGGTACAACTATCGCTAGTGCAAGATGTTTAAAAGTAGATAGAGAAAGTGCCGCTAAGTTTTCATTTTATTTATCAGCACCAGTTGTTCTAGGAGCATGTGTTCTACAATTATTTGATGATGGTGCAGTTTCATTAATTATGGAAAATTGGGCTATCTTTATTTTAGGAATTGTTGTATCATTTGTTACTGGTTTAATTTGTATTAAATTCTTACTACAATATCTTAAAAAACATGACTTTAAACTATTTATGATTTATCGTATTATCCTTGCTATAATTGTTATTTTAACAGTAATATTTTAAGGAGGTAGAAAGTTATGCTAGATAAATCATTTAGAGAAATATGTGATGATATTAAAAAAGATGTTAAAGATACACAGTTAGAAATTATGGTAAATGCTAATGCCAATTTAGTTAATCTTTATTATAGAATTGGGAAAACAATTAGTGAAAACTTTACTTGGGGAAATAAATTTGTAGAAAACATAGCTTTAGAATTAAAAGATACTTTTCCTACTTTAAAAGGTTTTTCTGTTCGTAATTTAAATTATATGAAAGCTTTTTATGAAGAATATAAAGATGATGATGAATTTTTGCACTGCTTAAACTGTGCAAAATTACCTTGGAAACATAATATTACTTTAATGCAAAAAGTAAAAGATAAAACTATTCGTAAATGGTATATGGAAAAATGTTTAGAAGAAGGATGGTCTAAAAACATTCTAATTTATCAAATAGATACTGATTTATATAAAAGACAAGTAGAAAATGTTAAACACAATAACTTTAATTTAACTTTAAAAGGAAATAGTGATCTTGCTAATAACATTATGAAAGAACCTTATGTCTTTGATTTGATTGAATTAACAGAAGACTATAAAGAAAGAGAACTTGAAAATAAAATGATAGAACGTTTAAAAAATGTTTTATTAGAATTAGGTAGTAGTTTTTCGTTTGTTGGCAATCAATATAAAATTACTGTGGATTAGGAGTTAGTGAGTATAAAATATTTAATGAGCTTCCTAATAACTTATTAAAAGATTTTCCAACGGAGGATGAATTAAATATGTATATAGATATAGATGAGGAGTGATAACTTATGCATAATACTCTTGCTTTATTTATAACTTTCCTATTAGGATTCTTTATAATTATAGGAGTTATAATAGCATTCTTTTTAAAGAAACAAAAGAAGGTCTTAGACTTTATCTTTGCCTTTGCTCTTTCAATTCTAACAATGTTAATATTAACAGATTTATTAGGACACACTATAGAACATTTAGGTATTAAACATATTTATCTATTTATTTTATTTACTTGTTTAGGACTCTTAATCTTTAAAATAATAGATGACTTTGTTCCTGAACATGAAGATGCTAAGATGACAAAAAATGAAGAGAAGAAAAATATTGTTCATATCGGTGTTCTTGCAACAATTGCCTTAATCATCCATAATTTTGTAGAAGGTATGGCTATTTATTTAACTTCTGCTAATGATATTAATTTAGGTATAATGATGGCTTTAGGAGTAGGACTTCATAATATACCTTTAGGAATAATTATTACAACTACTTTAAATAGTGATAAAAATACAGGTAAGTATCTATTCTGTATAATTTCCTTATTTATATCAAGCTTCTTAGGAGGACTATTACTTTTCTTATTAAATATTAATACTGTAAGTGATATTGTAATAGGTTCCTTACTAGCACTTACTATAGGTATGCTTTTATATATTATTATCTTTGAGTTATATCCTAAAGTGAAGAAAACTACTAATAAGAAAATTACTATTATAGGATTAGTTACTGGTGTTATTATTGCCCTTATAGGTATGTTTATAGGTTAGGTGTTGTTATGCTAGATAGTTTTTGTTATATTTTCCTTTTATTTATTATTTATTCTTTTATAGGTTATATATTAGAGATAACTAATTGTTCTATAAGAGATAAAAAGCTAGTTTTAAATAGAGGCTTCTTTTTAGGACCGTATTTACCTATATATGGTATATCATGTCTTTTAATGGGTTCTTTCATTATTAGATATAAAGATGATTTTTTTACCGTCTTTGTTATGAGTGCCTTTGTTTGTACAACTGTTGAATATATTACTAGTTATGTTTTAGAAAAGATATTTAAAGCTAGATGGTGGGATTATAGTGATAGAAAATTCAATCTAGAAGGAAGAGTATGTTTAGGAAATGCTTTTCTATTTGGTATCGGGGGAGTTTTCTTTACTTATGTTCTTAATCCTTTTGTTATAACTGTTGTTGGAAAACTTCCTATATTAGCTTTAAGAATAGTTTCTATAGTGTTAATGGTTATTTTCATAGCAGATGTTATTATAACCATAAGGACACTATATCAAGTAAAAGTATCAACTATTAAATTTAAAAGGCGTGACGTGACAGCAGAACTTACAAAGTTAATTAGAGAAGAACTTACTAAAAAGCGTGACATTAAAACTAATTTCTTTGTTAGACATATGTTAAATGCTTTTCCTTGGATAAATATTAGTGATTATAATAATCCTTTAAGTAAATTAAAAAGATATAGTATTAAAAGTAAAAAGAAAAAGTAAAATTATAGATTAGAAAGAGGAATATTTATGAAGATAAAAGAAGATATTAATAAATATATATTTAGAGGTTATGATATTAGAGGAGTTGTTCCTACTGATATCGATGTAGACACTGCTTACACTATAGGTGTAGGTTTTGGTAGTAAGTTATATGAACTTGGTAAAGATAGATGTGTAGTAGGTCATGATAATAGATTATCTTCACCTGACTTACATCAAGCTTTAATTCAAGGACTTATCGATACAGGAATTAATGTATATGATTTAGGACTTTGTACAACACCAATGTATTATTTTGGATGTATTGATTTAAAAATAGATTCAGGTATTATGATAACTGCTAGTCATAATCCTAAAGATGAAAATGGTTTTAAATTTGCCTTTAAAGATTATGATAATGCTAAAGGAAAAGAAATAAAAGACTTTTATGATTACATAAAGAAAGGTAATTTTCATTATGGTGAAGGTTCTATTACTAGAAAAGATGTAAAAGATGATTATTTAAGTGCCTTAACCGATAATCTATCTTTTGGTAAAAGAAAAGTTAAAGTAGTACTTGATCCTGGTAATGGAACTACATCAATACTATTAGATAATGTTTTTAAAAGAGTGAATGTAGATTACACAATTATTAATGGTGAAAGTGATGGAAGTTTTCCTAATCATCATCCAGATCCTTCTATTGAAAGTAATTTGAGTGAATTGAAACAAGCAGTTATAGATAGAAAAGCTGATGTTGGTCTTGCTTTTGATGGAGATGGTGATAGAGTAGGAGTTATCTCAGGGAGTGGTAAGTTTATACCAATAGATTATTATATGATTATAATTATTAGAGATATTATTAATAAAGTAAGTAATAAGACATTCCTATATGACGTTAAATGTAGTAAGAGCCTAGAAGATGAAATAAATAAATTAGGAGGAACACCTTACTGTTATAGAACAGGTAACTCTTATACTAAGGCGAGAGTTAAAGAACTTGATTTAGCATTTGGAGGAGAATTATCAGGTCATGTTTATTTTAGAGATAAATTCTTAGGCTTTGATAGTGGTATTTATGCAGGACTTAGATTATTAGAGATATTATCTAATACTAATAAGAGTATAGATGAATTACTTGATGGTATTAATAGATATTATTCTACTCCAGAGACTAAATATAAGACTACTGATGAGATTAAGTTTGATGTAGTTAAAAAGATAGAAGACTATTGTAAAGAAAAAGGTTATACTTATAATAATATAGATGGAGTTAGAGTAACTTTTGATGATTCTTGGGCTAGTGTTAGAGCATCTAATACAGGTCCTAACTTAACAGCAAGATTTGAAGCTTCTACTGAAGAGAGATTAGAAGAAATAAAAGAGGAATTTGAAAGTTTAATTACTAAATATAATAAATAAACATATCTTATAATAGGAAGGACGATAATATGAAAGTAGTTATAACAGCAGGAGGTACAGGGGGACATATTTTTCCAGCTTTAGCATTAATATCTAAACTTAAAGAAAAAGATAAAGATGTAGAGATTCTCTATATTGGTACTACTGATAGAATGGAAAAAGATATTATTCCTAAACAAGGTATACCTTATGTAGGAATAGAGATGAAAGGATTAAATAGAAAGAATATCTTTAAGAATATAGATGTTATGAAAACATATTTTAGAGCCGTAAAGAAAGCTAAGAATGAGTTAGTTAAGTTTAAGCCAGATGTAGTTATAGGCTTTGGTGGTTATATATCAGCACCAGTTATATACTCTGCATCTAAACTTAATATAAAAACAATTATTCATGAACAAAACTCTATACCAGGTGTTTCTAATAAATTCCTATCAAGATATGTAGATAAAGTATTAGTATCTTTTAAAGAGAGTATTAAAGACTTTCCAAAAAATAAAACAATCTATACAGGAAATCCTCGTAGTGAACAGATAAAAGATATAGAAAAGATTAATAAAACAACCTTAGGCTTTAAAAAAGATAAAGCCCTTGTTATAATAGTTATGGGTTCACTTGGATCTTTAACAATGACTAAGAAGTTAAAAGAGGTATTACCTCTATTTAAAAATAAAGATTATCAAGTCTTATTAATAACAGGTAAAAACTATTATGATGATTATAAAGATATAAAACTAAGTAGTAATGTAAAACTAGTTCCTTTTGTGGATAATTTGTTAGGACTAATGAAAGATACAGACTTAATAGTAACTAGAAGTGGGGCTTCTACTATTGCAGAAATAACAAGTATAGGATTACCTGCTATTATGGTACCTAGTCCATATGTTACTAATAATCATCAATATGTAAATGCTAAGAGTCTAGAGGATGATGGAGCATGTATTATCCTTAAAGAGGAAGACTTTAATAAAGATAGTTTAGTTAATCTATTAGATAAGACTCTTAATGATAAAGAAAAATTAAAAAGCATGAAGAGTGCTTTATTAAAAAGAGGAACTTTAGATAGTGCAACTAGAATATATGAAGAGATTTTAAAATTAGTTAGGGATGAGTAGAATGAAGGAGTTTTTAAAAGAAGTAGAATCTAATGATATAGGAAAGATTCAAAAAGATGTTTTCGCTAGCAAGTTTACTACTTATAAAGTAGGAGGATTGGTTAGAGCGATAATATATCCTAAAAATACTGATAAGTTAGTATTATTATGTAAGTTAATAAAAAAATATAATATTAAGTATAAAATACTTGGTAATGGAAGTAATCTATTATTTAGTGATAAGACTTATGAAGGAGTTTTAATTAAATTAGATGAGTTTGATAAAATAGAGTTCTTTGGTACTAAAATAATATGCGGAGCGGGAGCAAGTTTAATGAAAGTAGCAAGAGAATCTATTAAAAAAGGGCTAGCAGGACTAGAATTCGCTTGTGGTATACCAGGAACAATTGGGGGAGCAGTTTATATGAATGCTGGGGCTTATAAAAGTGATATGGGTTATATTACAAGAGGAGTTAAAGTCCTAACAGATGATTTAAAGATTATAACTCTAACTAATGAAGAAATGAATTTTCATTATCGTAGTAGTTTCTTACAGTCTCATCCTAATTATATTTGTTTAGAAGCAACTTTAAGTTTAGCAAAAGGAGATAAAAATGCTTTAGAAGAAGTTGTTAAAGATAGAAGAGAAAGACGTGTTAAATCACAACCATTAACTTATCCTAGTGCAGGTAGTGTCTTTAGAAATCCCCCTAATGCCGATCCATCAGGTAAGTTAATAGAAGATTTAGGACTAAAAGGACTTACTAAAGGAGGAGCAGAAGTTAGTGAGATACATGCTAATTTTATAATTAATAAAAATAATGCAAGTGCTAAAGATATCCATGATTTAATACTATTTGTAAAAGATGCAGTTAAAGAACATTATGGAATAGATTTAAAAGTAGAACAAGAATTTGTAAATTGGGAGTAAGAGTGATATATGGCTAAAGTAATCAAGAAGAAAAAATTAAGACTATTACCATTTTTAATATTTATTATAGTAATTACTGTAATAGTTTTTGTATGCTTATTTATTCTTGATACTAAAGTCAAAAATATTATAATTACAGGCAATGAAGTACTTAGTGATGATGATATAATAGAATTAGCAGGACTTACAGATTATCCTAGTTTCTATAAGACATTAAATATAACTATGAAAAATAATATAAAAGAAAATCCTCTTATTAAGAGTGTTGATATAAATAGAAGTTTTTATCATATTATAGAGATTAATGTAAACGAATATGAGATTCTTTGTAAAAGAGAAGATAATGGTAAGTATGTATTAGAAAATAAAGATGAGATTACTTTAGATAAAGAGACTCCTTATGCTATACCTAGGTTAATTAATGAGATACCTAATAAGATATTAAATAGATTTATTAAGTATTATAAAAGAGTAGATTTGAGTATAAGAGAAAAGATTAGTGAGATTAAGTATGATCCTAATGAGTTCGATGAAGATAGGTTTTTACTATATATGGATGATGGCAATAGTGTTTATATAACTATTACTAAGTTTGAAAGATTAAATTATTATAATGATGTACTACCACAATTAGATGGTAAGAAAGGTTATTTATATTTAGATTCAGGTAATCATTTTCAGATTATGCAATAAATAAAGAAGCACTTAAGCTTCTTTATTTAGTTCTTCTAACTCTTCTTCACTTAAACCAGTATTTCTAGATACTATATCTATAGGTATGCCATCTTTAAGGAAATTTTTTGCAATTTCTATTTCTTTTGCTTTAGCACCCTCTTCTAGTCCATCTGCCTTACCATCATCATATCCCCAATTACGAGCGGTATTAATCATTTTTTTCTGCATTATTTCATTATCATATGCTAATCCAAACTTATCATCAAGACCTAGTCTTTCTAATTCATCCACAATCTTCAATGCCTCCTTATCATCTCCTGCTATTTCTCTTAACTCTTCATAAGAGGTTGCAGTAAATAAAGATAGATATGCTTCTTCTTTATTGTCTCCATTATATCTTATTCCTCCCGTAATTTTCAAGATACACTTCGTATATTTCAAAATCTTTTATTTCTCTATTAGTTACCTTATCCATTAAATAAAATGAACCTTTACTAACATAAGGATGCTTTTCTTTATTAAAGTTTATTTGAATGACTTTCTTCTTCTTAATATCTTCACCACTATTTAAACTTTTAGCAAGTAAGGCATATACATATAATCTATCTTTATATTTTGTCTCTTCACTAGGAAACTGGTTCATTTCTATTGATATAACTAGATCAACTAGATCACTTACAAGTAATATATCTAAACGATAATCGCGTTTTTCATTACCACTATTAAGTTCAGCATCATATAACTTAAAATCCTTAATATTCATATTTATAATAGGTTTAATAATAGTATTAAAGAATTCTTTATAATCTTCTATTTTAAAGAAATGTTTAAATGTAGTATCACTTAAAAGACTAATAAATTTCTTTTCACTCTTTTCTTTAGTATCTTTATTTTCTTCTTGTTTCATAATATTTATACCTCCAACAATAATGATTTATCTGCAGATGTCTACACTCTAACATATGGAGAAAATCATTGCAAAAAGGTAATTTTGTAAATTCACTCAAAAAACAGGGGCAATTTTATAAATTCGTCTAGAGAAAATTAAAAATTGACTCTAAAAAATAGGGTCAATTTACAAAATTCATAGTTTTTTCACTTATTTGTAAATAACTTGTAATTTACAAATAACTTACTTGCATTACCCTTATATTTATTTTATAATCTATCTATAAGAATAAAGAGTATTAAGAATAGCAAAATGTATATACTAAAAGATATAGGAGTGAAGTAAGAATGGGAGAAACTAATAATAAAAAGAAGAAAGTAATAACAATAGTAATAAGTATAATAATTATATTAGTATTAGCTTTAGCGATAACTTATGCATACTTTTCTACACAGTTATCTGGAACAGATCAAATAGTAAAAGTAGGAGAGTTGGAGTTAGTATTAGATGAGACTAGTGAGGGGATAAGTTTAGATAATGCTATAGGCATAAGTGATAGTAAAGGTATGAGTTCTACACCATCTACCTTTGAATTAAGAAATAATGGAAATAAGGCTGTAGATTATACAATTTATTTAGATGATAATACTATAGGTGAAACTGATACTAGAATAGATGATAAGTATTTAAAATATAATTTAAATAAAAATGGAACCGATAGTGGAGCGACACTTTTAACAAGTATAGGAACTAACCCTAATAGAATTTTAGACTCTGGAACAATAGAAGGTGGAGGTACAAATACTTATAGTTTAAATCTTTGGATAACAGACGAAGTAGATGGTAATTATTCAGGTCAAGTATTTAGTGGTAAGTTAAGAGTAGAAGTTAGCCAAGAAAAACAAAAACTAGCTGAAGTTCTTCTTGCAGATAGTTCTAATAATATAAATACTGATGATCCTGAACAAACTTTTATAACAGGAGAAAATCCTAATAATTATATCTGGTATAGTGGAAAGTTATGGAGAGCTGTTAGTATAGATCCAAGTGATAATAGTGTAAAATTAGTAACACAGTGGGATATAAGTGCTATACCATATAATGCAAGTAGTAATACAGCCTTTGCAGGAAGTTATATGGAAGAATGGTTAAATGATACCACAGTAGATGGTTTCTTAGGTAATTTAAGAGATTATGAGAATTTCATTGTAACTGATGCTACATGGGATGCAACATTAGATGCCACTAGTTTAGGAAGTATAACAAGACCTAGCAATAGTGGTACAATAGTAACAGATGCAGTAGGACTTTTAAATATGTATGAATATCAGTCTAGTAATAATGGAGAAACAAATGGTTATTTAAATAATGGACTTTGGTGGTGGACCTTAACACCATATAGTACGTCTAACGTGCGTTACGTGAACAACTCTGGTTACGCGTACAGCGATAGTTCGTCTTACACGTACGGTGTCCGGCCATCAATAAATCTAAAATCTAGCGTTAAAATTGTAGATGGTGATGGAACAATAGATAACCCTTATCGCTTAAACGGAGATAATGATACTAATCTTTCAGGAACATTGTTGTCAAGCAGGTATAGTGGGGAATATATAAGATTTGGAAATGATGAAAATAATCTATATAGAATAGTAAGCCATGAAACAAAAGGATTAACGAAGATAACCAGTGCCGAACCATTAAAGAGTTCTGGAACCTTTATAACAAGTGCCTTTGGAAGTAATACTAGTTTTTCAAGTAGTAATACTATAGGAGCATTTTTAAATGGCGACTATCTAACAAATTACGTGGATAGTAGTTATAGTTCAATGATAGAAGATAATACAACTTGGTACCTTGGAACTGTAGTAAGTGGTACATCATATAAACTAGCAAAATATACAGATACTAATATGTCAGGATATGCTAAAAGTACAAATGCTAAAGTTGGCTTACTCCGTTTAGGAGAATTAATGTCCGGACAATTTGATAGATATGGTAATAATACATCTTATTGGACTTTAACACCATATAGTACGTCTTACGTGCGTGACGTGGGCGACAATGGTCGCGCGTACAACAATACTTCGACCAACGCGTACGGTGTCCGGCCGTCAATAAATCTAAAATCAAACGTAGTAATAACAGGAGGTCTAGGCACTAAAGAACAACCTTTTGAAATTGCCTTAGCTAGTTAAGAGTATCTTTCATAGATATTCTTTTCTTTTCCCATAATTTCCCACATTTCTTTTATAATTTATACACTTTTAATTGATATGATAATCTTGTAAAAGAAAGGAAGTGGTAAATGTAGTAAAGAATTTTAAGTTACGTTTACAACTATAGTTTTTTACATAAATTATAGAAAAGAAAGGAGAGTGATAAGCCTACTTACTTGTAGGCAAAAACTTGAATTAATGTTATACTAGGGGTAGGTGGTGTTATGTATAAAATTTGTTTAGTTGAAGATGAAACTGATTTAGCAACTGTAGTTAAAATGTATTTAGAAAAAGCCGGATATGACGTTGTTACCTTTACTAAAGGAAGCGAAGCTATTAATTATATAGGTAATCCTGTTGATGTTTGGATTCTAGATATAATGTTAGGAGATGATGTTAATGGCTATGATGTAATCAAAGCAATTCGTGAAAAATATCCCCTTGTACCTGTAATATTTACATCTGCAAGAGATCAGGATTTGGATCGAATTTTAGGCCTTGAGTTAGGTAGCGATGATTACATTACTAAACCTTATTCTAGTAAAGAACTTGTTTTAAGAGTTAATAATATTATAAAAAGAGTATATCAAAGTACTGAATCTAAAATAATTAATTACTTAGATTATTCTATAGATTTAGATAAACGCATTGTAAGTGTTAAAGATAAACCTATTAAACTTACAACTTTAGAATTTGATTTACTTGTATTATTAGTAGAAAATATTAATAAGAGTTTTTCAAGAGAAGATATACTAGATGCTGTATGGGGTAATGATTACTTTGGTAGTGATAGAGCCGTAGATGATTTAGTTAGAAGACTTAGAAAGAAAATGCCTTTATTAAACGTTAATACTATTTATGGATATGGATATAGATTAAGTGCATGAAATACTTTAATAAATTATCTCATCAGTTATTAATATTAATAATAGTAGTATTTCTAGCTTTCTTTCTAACTTTAGGAATCATATTACCTCAAGTCATTATCCCTTCTGCAGAAAGTAATATCTATAGTTACTTAAGAGAACCTCTTGAATTTGTTCAATCAGATATAAATGAAGACTTAGTTACAACTGAGATTGCTTACCTATATAAAATAGGAAATACAGTTGCCTATTCAGATAATATTCATGACATTATAGAATTTAATGATGTTAATGATATTATGAATGCCTTTACCGATAATTACGGAAAATTTATTTATAAAAATCAAATTTATTATTATTATACACTCCATAATGATGATGTTACTAAAATAGCTCTTACCAATGATACTTATATTGAAAAGACTAAACAAGATATATTAGACGCAGTACTACCTGTAGTAATACTAGCTTTTCTAATAATCGCTTTAATCCTTATATTCTGGGGAAGCTTTATAGTTAGAAAAATAGAAAAGCTTAAACAAAAAATAGACAATATAGATAATGATAACTATGATCATAGTATATCATTTCAAATTGACGATGAAATGCGTTCATTAGAATTGGCTATTGAAGATATGCGTATCTCTTTAAAGAACCAAGAAGAGTATCGTAATCAAATGTATCAAAATATTTCACATGATTTTAAAACACCTCTCACCGTAATAAAATCATATATAGAAGCTTATAATGATAAAATAGAAGATGCTAATACTGTAATAGATGTTATTAGTGAACAAACAGAAAAATTAGAATTAAAAGTTCATTCACTTCTTTATTTGAATAAATTAGATTATTTAAAAGATAATAAAAAAGTAGACTATGAGTTAGTAGATATCAAAGAAATAGTAAATACTGCGATAAAAGAATTTAAGTTTAGAAGAAAAGATGTTAAATTCGAAGTTTCTTTTGATAAGAATAGTAAATTCTATGGTACTCATGATTACTTTGAAACTGTAATAGATAATTTACTAGCTAACTTCATGAGATATACAGAGTCTACAATTAAAATTACTGCCAAAAATAACCGTTTAACCTTATATAATGATGGTCCTAATATAGATGATACTCTCCTTGAAGGAATCTTTACTCCGTTCCGGAAAGGTATTAAGGGTGAATTTGGATTAGGACTTTCAATAGTCAAGAAAACCTTATTACTAATGAACTATGATATTAAAGTTAAGAACGAAAAAAAAGGTGTATCCTTTGTTATATTTAAGAAGACTTCTAAATAATAGAGGTCTTTTTGGTTATATTATTAATAAGAAAGGCAGTGACTAAAAATGAATATATTAATAACTGGTTCTAGAAGTAATATTGGATATAGTCTTGGTAAGGCTCTTGCATTACGCGGGCATATTGTTTATGCAGGATGTAAGACTTTATTAGAAAAGAATGCTTTAGAAGAGAAAATTAATCATGAGAAGATTATTATGTTTCCAATAGTCTTAAATTTATTAGATAGTAATTTTGATATAGATAAACTTAATATAGATTGTTTAATATTACATGCATCTATTGGTAATGGAGGTAGTATCTTAGAGATATCTAATGATAGATTTAATGAAGTAATAGATGTTAATATTAAAGGTAATTTTAGACTATTACAGAAGTATCTTAGATATTGTTACTATCATAAAAGACGTGGTAAAATCTTTATAACCTCATCCATGGCTGTGTTTTATCCTTTACCTTATCTATCTACTTATACATTAAGTAAATTATATCTATATAATATGGCAAGTACACTAAGATTTGAGCTATTATATCAAGGACTTGATATAAGTATCTCTTTAATAATGCCTGGTGCCTATTATACAGGTTTTAATGACTTAATGATAGATAATAAATCTAAAGATGAATATATCCTTGAAAATAAGGCTCTTACAATGACTAAATATCAAAAGATTATGTTTAGTTTATTAGAGAATGTTGATTATAGTGATTTAATTAAAGATGTTGTTAGAGAGATAGAGAAACCTAATTCTAAATTTATTATAAGTAGACGTTACTACTCAGCCATAAATAAATAATTAGTTGACACAAAACTAAAGAAATATGATATACTTAAATTGCGAGATGGA
>CALVJB010000002.1 GCA_944332025.1 uncultured Bacilli bacterium | reverse complement strand
AATGATGCAGATGGGTAGAAAACCTAATCAAAAACAAATTAATCAAATGATGAAATCAATGCAAAAATATATGTAGTTTTTGCATTTTTTCTTATAGAAGAAACATTATTGAAAAGATAAAATAATTAAGAAAGAAGTTGATATAATGGATTATCTATATTTAAGTTATTATTCTAACGATATGCCTAAAGACGAATTAGAATTGTTTTTTGAATATCAAGAGGCAATAAAAGAAGATTGTAAAAGAATTAAATATATGATAAGTGATTATGAAAATACTGAACAAAAGAAAAGATTAATTTATTTTTTAGATTTAATTAGTTCTAATATAGTTAAAAGTAGATTTAAAAATCTTCAAGAAGAACTTTTAAATATGGAGCTTAATATTTGTCTTAATTATAATTATGTTATTTTTTCTTTTTATGTATACGATGAAAATGAAGAAATATATTCAGACACTCCTGCAATAGGAATTATGGCTAGAGATATGAGCATGGTATGTTGCGTTGAAGAGATTAATTCAGTATTTAGAGATGATGAAGAAGATTGTGAATTTAATCGTGGCTATGATTTAGTTTTTAATTTTACAATAGATAAAAAGAAAAGGACAATTAATGAATATCAACTAGATATGGAAGAATATACTATAAGTTTGTTTCAAAATGCGTTTCATCATCCAGAAAGCATTGTAAATCATCCAGATAAAGTTCTCATTAAATATAAGTGATTATACTAAAAAAATCTATAAAACTTGTTTTTGTTCGCTTGTTTTATAGATGCATTTATGATATTGTATAGATGGAATACTTAGTAATGGGTGTTTTGCCTCTTTCTATCTTACTTGATTTCAGGGGGTAGAAAAGGGAAATGTCTATGGGTAAGAAAGACTTTTTAATAGTTATATTATTAATTATTATCATATTGTTGATTATTTATAGATAGAAAAACGCCCTATTACAACTTTGTAAATAGGGTGTTTACTCGAATAAATATTTGAGGCTAATACCCATCTGCAAAACTAAGTATTCCTCATTTTTATTTATATGTAAGTTTTCCTTACATATTCATATTATCA
The DNA here is from genome assembly GCA_944332025.1 of uncultured Bacilli bacterium. Lineage (GTDB taxonomy): Bacteria > Bacillota_I > Bacilli_A > RF39 > UBA660 > Onthousia. The sequence goes on along the minus strand of CALVJB010000002.1, from coordinate 97,999 downwards.
TAAAAATATCTTTTTTTCAAGTTGTCAACAAAACCTTTTTGTGATAGAATTTAATTGTTATTTATTGCCCCATAGCCAAGTGGTAAGGCAGTGCGCTCTGACCGCATTACGCGTTAGTTCGAATCTAACTGGGGCAACCATAAAAAATCAACCCTTATTTTATAAGGGTTTTTGCATGTTATAAAATATTCATCTTTTATTTTTCTACATTATTTAATAACTCAAAAAAAGTTAATGAGGCTTTATTTAACTGTTTTTGTTTTAAATAAGCAGCTCCTATTTGTCTTGATGGAATAGTAGGTATTGTCTTTACTTCAAATAAATTACCATCTTTTAAGTCATTTACAAGAAATTCCTTTGTAGCATATCCAATTCCTAATCCTATTTTTGTAAATGATGTTACTAAAGAATGACTTGCTAGTTCCATTTCTGGCATAAGTATTATATTATTTTTTTCACAAAAATCATCTAAGAAAGTTCTAGTATTTGATCCTTTCGCTATCAATATCAAAGGATATTTTTTCATTTCCTCTAAAGGCACTGTTTTACCTTTTAATTCATTCCAATCATCATTTGCAATAAAACAATCATTTACTTCTTTTAAATTTACTTCTTTAAAGTCTGTTGGCAATTCATAAGGTAAGTTTAAAATTATAAAATCAATTAAACCATTTCTTGCCTGAGTAATTAATTCAAAAGTAGGACTAGTAGAAATTTTAATTTTAATTTTTGGATGTTGTTCATGGAATATTTTTATATAAGGAAGTAGATATTTTCTTGTTAGGGTATTACTCACACCAATTGATAGAGTTCCATAGTCTAGATTTAGCGTTTCTTGAAGTGTTTCTTCCGCATGTTCAATCATTTCTATCGCTGGCTTTATATTTTTATAAAAAGTTTCTCCTTCCTCTGTTAAACTAACTCCATATTTGTTTCTAATAAATAGAGAACATCCTACTTGTTCCTCTAATGTTTTTATCGATTTACTTACTGCCGGTTGACTAATCATTAGTTCATGGGCTGCTTTAGTAATGTTTTTGTTTTTCGCAACACTATAAAATGTTTTATATAGTTCAAAATTTATATTCATACGTTTCCTCCTCAGTTATAACTATTCGTTATTTCTGGCATAAATAAAAAGTATTTTTATTATATTATAAACCCTTTTATAATACAAGATGTTAGATGTAAAAGAAGAAAGGAGAATTATATGGCATCATTTGTTATTCACCATATTTCTGGTGAAGTGTTCTTAAATGAACTAGAGAATAAAGGGGTAATGCTATTAGATACAGAAAAAAAACAATTTTTATTGGGAAATTTAATTGTTGATTCTTCTAGAATAAAAAAACAAATTCCAGAAAATTTAAGTTTAGAAGAACAAAAAAAGTTCAAGAAAAAATTAAGAAAGGAGGTACAAGAAGAAAAAAGAAGTACCCATTTCCGAGATGAAGATGATTATAAGCTTTGTATTCAAGCCCCTAATATTTATTCTTTTATAGAAAAGTATAAGGAACTTATTACTAAAGATTATACTGTCCTTGGCTATTTATATCATTTATATGTAGATAAAATGTTTTTCAAAGATCTATTTAACGATACTTTTGTATGTTTAGATAAGGATGAAAATGAGACGAAATATATTGCAGATTTAGTTTTTATGCAAGTAAAAAAAAGTGGTGAAGTTTATCCTTCAGAAGATTTTTGGAGTCATGATAGTAGTGTTAGTATATATCATGATTATACTGTTATGAATAAGTTACTGTTAGAAAAATATGGTACTTGTTTTGAGAAAGAAAAACTATTAGAAAATTCTGATACTTGTTTTGTCAATCCAGGTATTGAAGAAGTAGATTATCAAAATATTACTAATGTTGTTTCTAAGACAGAGGCCTTTATTAAAGAATCTTACCAAGTAGAAGATAGTTCTTTAAATGTTTTTGATAAGAGCAGGGTAGAAAAATTTATTGAACAAGTTGCAAAAGGATTTATTTCTTCTTACCTAGAAGCCATTCCTACAAAAATAGATGTAAAGGTGAATAAAAAATGTTAGAAATCTTTTCTGCTTGTTGTGGACTTATACAGAGCATTTTAATTTTATTTAAGAGAAAAGAAAATTGGATTTTTTACTTATTAAATATTATTACTTTAACTATCTTTTCTTTTACAGCAAAACTATATGGAGATGTTATTGAAAATTTAGTTTATGTTGTTTTTGGTTTTTTTGGATTATTTACTTGGTATTCTGTACATATTTCTAAAAAGATATTCGGAAGCGAAAATAAAATTCGATATGCAAATATGAAAGAAAGAATATTCTATCTTCTTATGTTTTTATCTATTAGTATAGGAATGTATTTCTTTTTGAAATCTACTGATGATCCTTTTCCATTTTTAGATGCAATCACTACAGGAATGAGTTTCACTGCAACTTTAATGATGGCATTTAAGAGAGTAGATTCGTGGATAGTTTGGTTTATCGATGATATTTTAATGGCTTATGTTTATTTTTCTTTGAAAGATAAAGCACTTTATTTAATGGCTTTAAATATTATATGGGTAGTACTTGCGATTGGTACTTGGTATACATGGCATAAAGAAGCAAAAGGAAATGGTGATGTAAATGCAAGAAAAAAAGTTTAAAGAATTAGAAATTATTTTAAGTGACTTTTCATGCGATAAGAATTGTCCTTACTGTACTGCAAAAATTACAAAATGGGAAGTAGTAAAAGATGATATTCATATGCTTAGCTTGTATGTTGGACAGTTAAAGAAACTAGGTTATCAATTTCATTATGTAACGATTGGTGGTAATGGAGAACCAACTAAACATTCTATAAAAAAGTTAAAAGAGATTGTAGAATTATTTGATGATTATGATATTCCCGTAAAAAGAGTATTAACTTCTGGAAATGTATTTCGTGATGAAGAAATAGAAAAATATGAACTTTTTACTTCTCATGGTTGGGTATTTGAAGTTACTACAACCTCGATTGATACTGATTTAGATAGAAAAGTTTTGGGATATAATCATAATTATTTTCAAAGTGATGCATTTTCTAAGGCAAGGATTCGTTTAAATTATGTTTTATTAAAAAGTAACTTTTCTAAAGTAATTGATGAAGTTCATGAATTTTTCAAAAGATATCCTAATATTGAAACAATTGCTTTAAAACTTTTGAATGTTAATACAAAAAATGGTCTTGTTGATAATCCTTATTCTTCTTGGATTGTAGAAAATGCAATATCTAAAGATCAAAGAGAAGAAGTTAAAACACTTTTAGATCAAAATTTTACATATTTAGGAGAAGCTTATGATACCTTTTCTTGGAAAACTGATGATAGACACGAAGTATATTTTTCTTGGAAGAAGATGAAGTATGGATTTGCTGATTTAGTTTTTTATGGAAATCATTTTGTTAATTATCAATTAGAAGATGTAAAACTTCCATTTTTACCTAAAATTTATTTTGCTAGTCAATTTAATAAAAAGATGTTGAATGATAAACAATTTACTTTGAAAGATGATTTTCGTACTAAATTAATAGGAAGTGAAGATGATTTAACTGACTTTAATAATCATAGTTTTATTAGAAATAAAGAAGGAAAATTGTTATATCAATATTTAGGACCATTTTATAATGAAAAAGCTAGTGATGGAAGTCTTACTTCTACTGTATGTGAAGATGTTGTTAGAACAGAAAATGATTTAATTGATAAGTGTGATGTTTTTATGATTTATTTTGATTCTAACATAAGTCCTGGCAGTGTCACTGAACTTATTTACGCATCTTTACAAAAGAAAAAGATTCTTATTTTTTATAAAATAGAAGATAGTGTGTCTTATGACTTAAAGACATCTAATTGGTATCCTATTGTATTTGCAAGATTAGTTGCTGGTAGAGAAAATGTTGTAGAGATTCCTGTTCGTGGGATGGATGAAGTCTATGATTATTTTTGGAAAGGGAAGATGATATGGTAGTTTTAAGACTTGGAAAGATTAATAATGAAGAGCGAAAATTTATTCCTACTAGACTTGATGCTTTAGAAGAATATTTGCATGGTATGGAAGAAATTGAAGAATATGAGTTGATTCAAACATATCGCGATGGCTATAAATATCGTAGATATAATGATCATGGGAATATGAAATATACTAGAAATTTTAAAATGGATAAAGTTACGGATGTTGTAGAGATTAGTGAAGAGGAGTTTTTGGAAGTTTTGAAGGATACGAAAAAAAGTATTCGTAAGATTCGTAAATATTATCAAGATGACGATTATGAAATTGATGTTGATTATTTTATTGAACCGGTTTCTATGATTATGGTTGAAGTGGCTAGTCTAAAAGATCCTTTAGCTAATTATCAAGTTCCTAAAGGATTTGTTGATGTTACAGGCAATAAAATATATGAAAATAGTAGTATTTATCAAGGAAGTATCTTGTCTTGTTCTACTATTATTGAAGGGACTGATGCAGTAGGGAAAAGTACTACGGTTAATAGACTACTTTCCATGGGAATTCTTTGTAGAGAACGGTCTATGGATATGTTTTCCAAGTATATGGAGTTTACGGTACCTTTAGAAGAGAGGGTAGAACGTTATTACGAATATTTAAAAAATCATGAGGAAAAAGTTATTTTTTTAGTAAATCATGATAAGATGGAATTGGAACGTAGAGTTTCTTTACGAGATGTTATTAGTGAATATGATAAAAAAGCATATGAATACAATCAACTTTATTTTAAAACTTATCAATATATGAAGGAACAAGATATGTTAGAAGGAAAGTTGTTTTTGGTCGATTGTACGAATCTAACATTAGATGAACAAGTAAAAAAAGTAAAAGAAATTATTTTAAATAAAGGGAGGATAAACCGATGAAAAAATTAGGTATTTTAACTCATAAACAATGTGATTTAGATGCTTTATGTAGTGTTGAGACTATGGCAAAAATAATTGAAGAACATTATAAGAATATAGAGCCAGTGTTAATAACAGAAACAAGTTTTTTAAAAGAAAAAATGAAAAATGTAAGAAAATTCATTTCAATTGAAAAAGCAAAAGACATAAAATTAGATTATTTATTAATATGTGATGTCAATGAATATGATAGAGTTTATGGAATCGACTTATTAAAAACTGTACCCATAGGAAATAGATACTTAATAGACCATCACAGTAGTAATAGAGTAGAATTAGAAATATCTGAACAAAATAAAATAATTAATAAAAAGGCGTCATCAACATGTGAAATTATTGCAAAAAAAATGATTGATAAAAAAATGTCTATCTCTAATGATATAGCTTATAATTTATATTTGGGAATTTTATCTGATACTTTATTTTTTTCCTATGGTGCAACAGAAGAAACTATGCATATTGTAAGAAAACTGCCTTTAGTAGAAAAAGAAAGATTAAAGGCTCAAAAAAGTTTACTAGAATTAACACCAAGGCAAGAATATTTATTAGGCAAAATAGAAGAAGAGAAGGTAAATATTGAAGGATTAGCTGTTTACAAGTTATTAATGCCTAGTGAGAGTCAAGATATTACTACATTAGTTAAACATAATAAATTTGATGAAAGAGTAATGCCTACAGAAGAAAAACCGGTAAGCTGCTTTATTATAGGTATAGGTAATAATTATTTTATAAAATTTAAAAAGCTTGCTGATAGTGATATAGATATACTGTCTATTGCTAAAAAAATTAATGGGGGAGGACACAAAACTAGATGTGCTGGAAGATTTTATAATGATACTTATGAAAATGTATTAACAACTATTATAAGTGAATACGAAAAAAATAAAACTAGAACAAAAAAATATAAGCTTTAATAGCTAATAGGCATTGCATCTTTAAACAAGTTCTACTATAATATGGTCACGAGGTGGAATGATTGTGACCTTTGAACATTGGCAAAATTTAATCAATTTATGTGGAATAATACGTAATACACTAGAAGAATCTAACGGCCTAACAATTTTAGAATTAAAATCTTTATTAAAAACGAAGGGATTTTCGTTTGATGATGAAGATTTTTTTGGCATTATTTCGAAGTTACTTATCTATGATGGATGTATTCAAAGAGATGATTATTGGAATCGTGGTGCAATATATTCGTATATTAAAAATCCACATTTGCATGATTCTTCTTACTCTAGACATCATTATTCTTTTACAGTTGATGATAATATTTCAGACAAGCATTTTGTAGTTATAGCAGATACCCACATTGGAAATCCAAATTTTGAAGACTTTCGTATGTTAGATAACATATATGATTTTGCAATTGCAGATGGGGTAGATAAATGTTTTCATATGGGAGATTTGTTTGATGGAAAAAGAGGAAAGAATTTCTCTGAAGAAGAAATGTTATCACAACTTAACTCTTTTATTTCTTTTTATCCGATGCCATATCCTTGGGAAATGTGTACTTATGCTGATATTGGAAATCACGATGAATATATTCACGGCTTTTTTCATCCAGATGTAAAAAAAGAAGAACAACCTTACCTTTATGATTTAAGAGAATTAAATACCTATCATCCAGATTTTTTTGTTATTCCTAGAGAAAGGTTTCAAATTAAATTTTCTAACATTAGCATGCATTTTGGACATCGTCTTTATGTCAGTGGAATATGCCCAGAGGTAAAATTATATGAACTTCAAGATATGAGTGAAGAAATGAGATGGTTAGATAAAAAATATGATGTTTTATGGTCAGGACATTTACATAATGGATTTATTTATACAGCAAATGTTTCTTGGGCAAATAACAAACAAATTATTTTTTTAGGTGTTCCTTCTACCAGTAAGTGTAATCTTGGAAATATTGTCGCTTATCTTACTCATTTACATTATAAAGATGGTCTTGTTTCTACTATGGATGTTGATTTCTTACGGTGTAATAATAACTATCATATTACAAAAGAAGAAGGTGTTCATTGGAACTTTGAAGGTGATAATAAAACTCTTAAAAAAATATTATAGTACTACATTTTAAATTTTCTTGTAAAATTAGAGTATATGTTATAAAATAGTGTTGTATATTTGATATAACTAAATTGTTAATTAAGAAATGCGAAAGGAAATGGTGATTACTATGTATAAAGAGCTTGCGGAACTTTTATTTCCTAACATCAAGATAACTGTTGATGAGATAGAAGCAAAGTATCCTCTTAGAGATTTAAAAGATGGAGCATATGTTACAAGATTTGGTCCTTCTCCTACAGGTTTTATGCACGTAGGTAATCTATATGGGGCTTTTAATAGTTCAATGCTTGCTAAACAAACAGGTGGAGTTTTTTATCTTAGAGTAGAGGATACTGATAGTAAAAGAGAAAAGGAAGGAGCGATAGATGCTATTCTTAATGGTCTTAAAGCCTTTGATATAGATTATGATGAAGGATATGGAAAAGGTGGAGAATATGGGCCTTATTTACAAAGTGAAAGAGTAGAAATATATCAAGCTTATGCTAAGAAGTTAGTAAGTGAAGGTAAAGCTTATCCTTGTTTTATGAGTGAAGAAGAAATCGCTGATATAAGAAGTGGTCAAGAGTTAAGAAAAGAAAAAATTGGTATTTATGGAAGTTATGCTGTTGATAGAGATTTATCATTTGATGAAGTTAAAACTCATTTAGATAATGGTGATAGTTATGTTATTCGTCTAAAATCACCAGGGGATTCTCATAATGAGATAATCTTACATGACTTAATTAAAGGAGATATTAGTCTGCCAGAAAATGATATCGATGAAGTAATACTTAAAAAAGATGGTATTCCAACTTATCATTTCGCTCATGTTATAGATGATCATTTAATGCATACAACTCATGTATTAAGAGGAGATGAGTGGGTACCTAGTTTCCCTAAACATTTACAACTTAATCAAGTTTTAGGTTTTAAACCATGTAAGTATGCCCATATTGCACCTCTTACTAAAAAAGAAGATGGTAAAATCCGTAAGTTTAGTAAGAGAAAAGATCCAGAATTTGCTGTTAGTTACTATGAAGAAGCAGGTATACCTAAAGAAGGTGTTAGACTTTATCTTGCAACACTAGCAAATACTAACTTTGAAGAGTGGTATCTACAAAATAAAGATAAATCTATTGAGGATTTTAAGTTCTCATTTAAGAAGATGCCTACAGGTGGAACTTTATTTGATATGGAGAAGTTAAATAATATCTGTAGAACTTATTTTTCAAGAATTAATGCCGAAACTATTTATAACGATGCTTTAAACTATTATAAAAAGTACGATGAAGTGTTCTATGATTTAATGGTACAAGATAAAGATAAGTTAATTTCATTCTTAAATATAGAACGTGATAGTAAAAGACCTCGTAAGGATATTGCAACATATAAAGATATCAAAACTGAAAGTGCTTATATATTTAACGATTTATTCTATAAAGATAGAAATGAAACTTATAAAGATATAGATGAGAAAATCGATTATGATGTTATTAATAAATATATAGAGATATACAGGGACTTTAATAGTGAAGACGAATGGTACAATCAAATTAAAGTACTTGCAGAAGAAATGGGATATGCTCCTAGTGTTAAAATGTATAAAGAAGATCCAACTTTATATAAAGGACATATAGGAGATGTTTGTGAGATGATTAGACATCTACTTACAGGTAGAGTTAAGACTCCTAATTTATATCAATTATTAAAAATTATCGGAATAGATGAATTTAAAAATAGAGTAGAGTTTTATAAAAATTAAAGAGTTAGTTTATTTAGAAATACTAACTCTTTTTTCATGTTCTTTAAACATATTTATCCGACTATTAAATTTAGTAATTATTTCATTCTTTAAGTTATTGTCTATTATAAAATCATTTTCTCTTTCAGTTTCTTCTATTATCTTTTCTATACCTATAGAGTCTAGTGTATTAAGATAACTATAGAATTTCTCTTTATAAGCAGTATCAGAGTTTTCTATAAATTTATCTAATTTATCTAAATCACTTTTTAAATAATCATCTTCATCTACGCCTAAAGCTGTACTTTTATCAGCTAGTATGCTTGATGTATCATATAAAGGAGCGAGTGTTACGGTATTATAACTTTCTATTATTTCTATATTTCTTAAAGTTCTATCAGATTCTCCTACTAATAGATCAAACATAAATATATTAGTAATGCCATCCATAAGATTTTTAACAATATTTTTATCTTCATATCTATCTTCTAGAGCAAACCAAATATCTTCTAAATTATTTAAACTAGCTAGCTTTCTATAGTCTAATAGCTCATCATCATTGTTTTCGTAAAAGTAGTTTTGCATTAAGTTATGCAAATCATAACTTTTATTATCATCTTTTAAATAACTTTTGCTAAGTAGTCCATATTTATCGTTTAAAATAGCAATAGATTCTTTAAGATAAGGTATTCCTAAAAGGAAGGCAATAGATTTAGAAATCATTTCCATTACTAGTTCTCTATTAGGTACTTCTTTAAAGTAATAAGTATCATTATCCATTTTAAAATTGTATATAGTATGGCTTCCTTTAAAATTAGGAATTAAATTATCTTTGTTAATTATTTTATCTAAATTGACCATCTTCATATAATCACCTATAAATATTTTATCATTAAATTTGTCATGTTAAAAGTGTATTAAAACCATTATAATAGATATACTATTAAAGGATGGTGATAATATGGAAATAAAAAGAGAAATACTTGAAGAAATAAGTAATAACTATATACATGGTATAGAAAATAAAACAGTAAGATGTGCTCTAGTAAATAATAGTATAAGAGATATTATGAGAAATAAAGAAAAAGAAGGAGAATTATTATTTAATTTTTCTATTAATTTAGATACTTTAAAGGCTGTAAATCAAAAGAATGCAAATAATTCTTTTATATATGCAGGATGTAATGTATTAAGAGAGTCTATATGTAAAAAATATGATTTAGAAAATTTTGAGATTTCTCAAAGTTATATATCTTTTTATGACAAATTAGAAAAATGTAATTATATTATGGAAAGTTTAGCCCAACTTAAGGATAGAGATATAGATGATAGAGAAAGACATTTTTTACTGACAAAAGGAGTTCAAGATGGTGGTGTATGGGATTTCTTTTCTAATATTATTAACAAATATGGTTTTGTTCCTAAAACAGCGATGAGTGATACGTATCAAAGCCTTAATCCTGATGAAATGAATCATCTACTTGATAGAAAATTAAGGCAGTTTAATGCTAGATTACTTACTAGTAATGAGAATTTAGATTATTTAAAAAGTTTATATTTAGATGATATTTATAGAATACTAGCTTGTTGTTACGGTGTTCCACCAAAACAGTTTGATTTTGAATATACAGATAAAGATAAAAAATATCATATTATTAAGGGAATTACTCCTTTAGAATTTTATCATGAATATACTGATATAAACATAAATAACTATGTATGTATTACTAATGTACCAACTAAGGATAAAACTTTTAATAGAACTTATGTAGTTAAATATTTAAATAATGTTATCGAAGGAAAAACACCTATATTTCTTAATCTTCCTATTGAAGAGGTAAAAAAACTTGTAATTAAGCAATTACAAGCCAAAGAAGTAGTTTGGTTAGGTTGTGACTTCAAAAAAACAATAGATAAAAGAGATGGAATATTTGATGATATGAGTTTTAATTATTATGATACCTTTAAAACTGATTTCTTTATGACTAAAGAAGAAGCTCTTGATAATTATGAAAGCTCAATGAATCATGCTATGATAGTTACTGGAGTTAATTTAGAGGATAATAAAGCAACTAAATGGAAACTTGAGAATAGTTGGGGTGAAGATGTAGGTAATAAAGGATATTTTGTCGCAAGTGATTCTTGGTTTGAAAAGTATGTATATCAAGTTGTTATTAATAAGAAATATTTAACTCAAGAGCAATTAGATGAAATGTCATATGAACCAGTAGAGTTAAAACCATGGGATCCTTTAGGAACATTAGCATAGATTAATTAATTTATTTGTGTTACAGTAGTAAATAAGAAAGAAGGAATTAATATGATAGATGAATTAAAATATCCTAGAGCATATGCCCTTATGAAAGTACCTAAACAAAAGAGTGATGAAGGTTTTTATATTGTATCTCCGTGTTACATAGTTAAAGAATTATTAATTCATATGGCAGATAGTAGAAATGAAAAAGGTTATGAAATTGTTTATCCTAGAAGAGGTTATAATAGTAGAGAAGAACAAATTCCAGAAATAAACAAACTTGACTCTTGGGAATGCATTAATGGTTTTACTACAGACTATGTAACGTATGACTATGAAGAAGCAATTAAAGAAAGAGATAGAGTAAATTCAAGTCTATTAGCAAGTTTACATCCTAAAGAAGGAGAAAACTTCGGAGAAATGTATAGACGTTGTAGAGAAGAAATAGAATTCTATCAAGAAGAACTTAATAAATTAGAGCCTAAAGAACAAGTTAAGAAAAAAATAAAAACACCTGCAAAATAGTAGGTGTTAAATACTTTATTGGTAGCCTGTACGGGGTTCGAACCCGTGAATACGAGCTTGAGAGGCGCGCGTGTTAAACCACTTCACCAACAGGCCATAACAAGTTACTAATAAATTTTAGCACACTTTTTTTAAACATGCAATACTTGTCAAGAATAAAAATATGTGGTATAATACTCTTCCTATGGAAAGGCAGTGATTTATATGATAAGTTTACCATTAATGATAAATGATGTAATACTAAAAGTAACTATTAACTTTAAAGATTTAGAGGTAAAAAAAGATAGGTTAGATTCAGGAGCAAAAGATGTAAAAGAAAGTGATATAATTATTGGCAAAACTCATCTTAAAGCTTATGAAGATACTAAAAAGCCTATTACAAATCCTAAAGCTATTACAGACTTTATTAGAAGAAATGTTAATTATGGAAGTGAGAATGCTAATTATATCGAAGTAAATACTAAAAGATATAAAGATAGAGATTTTTATGATACTTATATAGTTCCTGCTCCTAGTTATAAACCTAATGAAGTCAATGATTATATTTATGGTACACTTGTTAATAATATTAGACTTAGTAGTCCAGATAAAATAAAGAAAACAAATATATCACTTGCCAGTATTGGCTTTGATGAGTTATTTAATGGAGAGTTTTATAATAAAATTGCAAGTATTAAAAATAATAATCCTAATCAACTATATATTAGAAATAGTTTAATGAATGCTGGATGTGAAAAACAACTAGAAATATTAGATTTTCTTAATACTTTAGATTATGAGAATAGTAAAAATAGTGATGTTTTATTAACTGAGGAATTAGATACAGTTAATGCTTTCTTTAACGATTCTAACAAGATAAATAACTTTTTAACAAATTATAAAAATACTGCTATAAATAATTATGATAGTTATATGTATCTAGCTGCTTTAAATACCATAGTAAATGGAAGAAATTTAGAATGGCCAGTACTTTCAGAAGAACAACAAAAAATACTTATCAAAAAATTAAATTCTAATAATAGGGCTGCTTAATTATGAAGTTTAATAGATTAGAGAACTTAATAGGTTCTTTTTCTTTAGAAAAGTTAAAAAGCTTTACTGTTCTAATTGTTGGCCTTGGAGGAGTAGGGGGATATGTTGTTGAAGCACTTGCTAGAAGCGGCATTGGTAATTTGATACTAGTAGATTATGATAAAGTTGATATTACTAACTTCAATAGACAAATAATCGCTGTTAATGAAAATATTGATAAGTATAAAGTAGATTGTTTTAAAGAAAGAATAGAAAGTATTAATGAAGAATGTAATGTTATTTCCTATAACTTAAAAATAGATAATGAAAATATTAAAGATATTTTTAACACTAAAATAGATTTTGTTGTAGATGCAGTTGATGATGTAAGAGCAAAGGTTTCTATAATTAATTATTGCCTAGAACATAACATAGACTTTATTAGTTCTATGGGTACTGGTAATAGATTAGATCCAAGTAAACTAACTATTACAACTTTAGATAAAACTTTCAATGATCCACTTGCAAGAAGCATTCGTTCTAAGTTTGATAAGAGTGTACAGAAAAAAATAACCGTTTGCACATCAACTGAATTACCTTTAAAAGTTAAAGATAAAACTGTTATTGGGTCGAATGCTTTTGTACCTAGCAGTGCAGGACTTTTAATAGCAAGTTATATAGTTAGAAAAATAAACGAGACTAAATGTTAGCCTCGTTTTAAAATTTCCTATATAGTCCTACAACTTTACCAAGTATTGTAACTTCATCTAATATTATAGGATCCATTGTATCATTTTCTGGTTGTAATCTAAAATGTCCTTTTTCTTTGTAAAATGTTTTAACTGTCGCTTCATTATTATTATTCATAGCAACTACGGTTTCACCATTTCTAGCAGTATTACATCTTTCAACTATTAAGATATCACCATCATATATACCTACATTAATCATAGATTCACCACTTACTTTTAAAGTAAATATTTCTTTTTGATTACCAAATAATTCAGTAGGTAAAGCGAAAGTCTCATCAGGTCGTTCTATCGCCTCAATTGGTGTACCTGCAGTAACTTTACCAAGTAGAGGTACTTTAACAACCTCATCATCATTATCTAAGTATTCATTATCAACTAATACTTCAATTGTTCTATTAGTACCGCTACCTTTCTTAATATATCCTTTTTTAACTAGTTGTTTAATATGAAAATGAATAGTAGCAGGACTAGATAATTTCGCTTCATCTCCTATTTCTCTTACAGTAGGTGGATAACCATTTTTTGCAATTAATTTCTTAATAATCTGTAATATATCATACTGTCTATCAGTTAGTTTTTCCATTTGACACACTTCCTCCTTTATTTGTATCTAGTTTAGCATATAGACTGTAAAATGTCAAACAAATCTTCGAAAATATATTGACATAAACAAGTGTTCGATATAAAATGATATCAGAAAGAAGGAGTGATAGATATGTTAAATTTAAAAAATATTTTAAAAACTGCTATTGGAGTTAGCCTAATCTATATGATGGCTGTTGTTCTTACTTTATTTATGTGTGATCGAGTTAACGAGTTAGAGAGTAGTGAAGAGGAAATAATCAACACTACAGTTGCTTTATCTTTAAAATAATTTTAAAAACTCCCTAGTAGTGTGGTACAATAAATAAAGAAAGAGTGGTTAGATATGAAAAAAATAATATTAGTTGATGGAAATAATCTTTTATTTAGGAGTTACTATGCTACTAGTTATAGTGGAGTTATTATGAGAAATTCTAAAGGTTTTCCTACTAATGGTCTATATGGTTTTATTAATATGATGAATAAAATTATTGAAGAAGAGAAACCTAGCTATATTATGGTTGCTTTCGATAAAGGTAAGACTTTTAGACATGATAAATATGATTCATATAAAGCAGGACGTAAAGAAATGCCAGATGACTTAAGATTACAGTTTCCTAAAGCTAAGGAAGTTCTTGATGCTTTAGGTATTAAACATTTTGAAATAGATAATTATGAAGCGGATGATATTATTGGTACTCTTGCAAAAAGAGTAGATGAAGAAGATGAGTTTATCGCTACAATTATCTCTAGTGATAAAGATTTATTACAGTTAATCAGTGATGAAGTAGATGTAAAACTATTGAAGACTAAAGGTTTTATTAGATTTAATAGAGAAGTATTTAAAGAATTTTATAAAGTAGAACCTATTAATATGATTGATCTTAAAGCTTTAATGGGAGATATGTCTGATCATATACCTGGTGTTAGAGGAATTGGTGAGAAAACTGCAATTAATCTATTAGAAAAATATAAGACTTTAGATAATTTATATGCTCATGTAGATGAGTTAACTCCAAAGACTAAGGAGAAATTAATAGATGATAAAGAGAATGCTTATATGAGTTATGATCTTGCAACTATATATAGAAATGTAGATATTCCATTTAGCTTAGAAGATTGTAAATACAAAGGATTTAATAGAAAAGAATATATAGAAATTCTAGAAGAATTAGAGTTTAAATCTTTACTAAAAAAAGTTAATAGTATTGATAGTAATACTTTAGATGATAATGACAGTAATAGTGATGATAAAAAAATACAAGTAAAAGAAGTAGATGTTAAAGACTTTGATAGTAGTAAAGATTATTCCTTTTATATAGAAATGGATGCTTATAACTATAATGAGTCAGTTATTATAGGAGTTAGTTTTACAAATGATAGTGGGACTTGTTTTATAAAAGGAGAAGATGTTGTTAATTATAGAGAATTATTTGAAAATGATACTCCTAAATCTACATATGATGTTAAGAAGTGTTATATTCTATTAAATAAACTAGGTATAAAATTAAATAACTGTAACTATGACGCCATGATTGCATCTTACCTTTTAGACTATAAAATGAATGATGATATTACTACTTTAATGAATGATTTAAAGGTAGAGATTAAGTCCTTTGAAGATACTTATGGAACACTTAAGAGAAGAAAGAAAGTAGAACTTGAAGAAACAATTAAACAGTGTAACTTAAAGAGTAGTTTTATCTATAATACTAAAAGTGATTTTCTACTTAAAATTGATGAATATGGTGAGACTAAATTATTTAGTGAAATAGAGATGCCTTTAGCATATGTCCTTATCGATATGGAACTTACTGGTATTAGAGTAGATAAAGATTACTTATTAAAACTAAAAGATGAGTTAGAAGTAAAGATAAAAGATATGGAAGAAGACATATATAATGATGCTGGATGTGAGTTTAATATTAGTTCTCCTAAACAATTAGGTGAAGTCTTATTTATAAAGTTAGAACTACCTTATCCTAAAAAGAGAAAAAAAGATGAGACTAGTTACTCTACTGGTAGAGATATTTTAGATAAAGTAAGTCCATATCATCCTATAGTAAATAAAGTATTAGAATATAGGATGCTTACTAAGTTATATGCTAACTATGTAGTTGGACTTTTAGATAAGATAAAAGATGATGGTAAAGTTCATACTATCTTTAATCAATGTTTAACTAGAACAGGAAGACTATCATCAACTGAGCCTAACTTACAAAATATTCCTATTAGAAGTGATTATTCAAGATTAATTAGAAAAGCTTTTATACCTGAAGATAAATCTATTATTATGAGTTCTGATTATTCGCAAATAGAACTTAGAGTCTTTGCTTCACTATCTAAAGCGACTAACTTAATTCAAGCCTTTAAAGAAGATAAAGATATCCATTCTAAGACTGCTAGTGATATTTTTAAAGTAGATATTAAAGATGTAGATAAATCCATGAGAAGAACTGCAAAAGCCGTTAATTTTGGAATTCTTTATGGCATTAGTAGTTTTGGTCTATCAGAAGATTTAAAAATAGATGTAGGTAGTGCTAAGAAGTTTATGGATAACTATTTAGAGACTTATCCGGGTATTAGTGAATATATGGATAAAGAGAAAAGGGAAGCTTATAAAAATGGTTATGTTACTACTATTATGAATAGAAGAAGAGTTATTGATGAGTTAAAGAGTAGTAATTATATGGTTAGAAGTGGAGGAGAGAGAATGGCTCTTAATACTCCTATTCAAGGTAGTGCTGCTGATATCCTTAAAAAAGCGATGGTAGACTTATATAGTGATATGACTAAAAGAAATTTAAAGAGTAAAATACTTATTCAAGTACACGATGAACTTGTTTTAAACGTTTATAAAGATGAGTTAGATGAAGTTAAAGAGTTAGTAAGAGATAAGATGGAAAATGTTATTAAGTTAGATGTTCCTTTAAAAGTAGATATTGAAACAGGTAATGACTGGTATGAAGCTAAGTAGGAGAAGTTTTAAATGGAAAATTTGGAAGTTAGAAAATTAGTAAATGTTGATAATGAAACATTAGATAAATTAACTGAATGGATGTATAATTGGTGGGGCAAACGTGATGGATATAGTTTAGAAGCAGTTAAATGTTTTATGAAACATAGTATGGAAGAAAATAGATTACCTCAAACTTATGGCTTGTTTTTAGATAATAAAATTATTGGTATGTATCAATTTACTTATGATGACTTAAGTGTTAGACCAGATATTTATCCTTGGCTTGCCAATGTTTATATAGATGAGAAATATAGAGGTAAAGGATATGGAAGAGAATTACTAGAAAGTGTATTTGACAATGCTAAAGAAAATGTTAACTTTGATGAGATATTTCTATATACAAAACATATAGGTTTATATGAGAAATTTGGTTGGACTTCTATAGAAGAAGTTGATACCTTTAAAAAAGAGCAAAGGATAGAACGATTATACAAATTAGATTTAGGAAATGAAAGAAGTGATTAACAATGCCCGAAAAACCAGAAGTAATTACAGTAAGTAAGACATTAGAAAAGATTATTATAGGTAAAACTATTAAGAAAGTAGATGTATACTGGGATAATATAATTATAGGTGATAAAGATGAATTTAAAAAAGATTTAGTTGGTGAGAAAATAGAATCTATTACTACAAGAGGTAAATGGATAGTTATCTTTCTTACAACTAAAGCTTTAATATGTCATTTAAGAATGGAAGGAAAGTTCTTCTTTAGAGATCCTAGTGTACCTAAAGAAAAACATGAACACGTTATTATTACTTTTACTGATAATACAGATATGAGATTTAATGATGTTAGAAAGTTTGGAAAAATGGCATGTTTACCAAAAGAACAAATTTATAATTTAAAACCACTTTCTGATTTAGGGTTAGAGTACTATGATAAGAGCCTAACACCTAGTTATTTGTTAGAGGCTTTAAGAAAAAAGAAAGTGCCTATTAAAACAGCTTTACTTGATCAGTCAATTATTACAGGTATTGGTAATATTTATGATGATGAAATTCTATTTGCAAGTCATATTAACCCTTTAAGGAAAGCAGATAGTATTAATATAGATGAAGCGGATGCTATTATTAAAAATACGAAAATAATATTAGATAAAGCTGTGACTATGGGAGGCACTACTATTAAGAGTTTTACATCGGCAGAAGGAGTACACGGCTTATTTCAAAATGAACTATCTGTTCACGGTAAAAAAGATGGTATTTGTCCTAATTGTGGAGAGAAACTTATTGTTACTAAAGTAGGAGGTAGAGGAACTTACTATTGTCCTAAATGCCAAAAATAATTTTTGACAAAAGTTAATATGTATGATACCATGAATATGTAAAAGAAATTTACATAAAATAAAAAAGAGAGAACACTTAATAATGGCATGTTGAGTGGCCTCGAATAATAAAATTATGTTAAGAACCACCTAAATCATTGCTGAGCTAGGTGGTTTCTTCTATATTAAAGCAAGTATCATGAATAAAAATATGAGATTTTGAAGAAATAATATGATGATTAAGGAAGAAATTAAGCAATCTTTCTTGTTCATATATTAGCCTCCTTTCTGAGGCCCACCCAACCATTAAATGTTCTCTATATAAATAGTATCATATTAATTTCTCTATAGCAAGAAAAAATGTAATAAATTAGTTACGAATTTTCGTAATATGATTTAAGAAAAATACTCTTTTAATTTTAATAAAACTATGCTATAATTATATAGCTTGATTAGAAGGAGTGAAGTAAATAATGAAAAAGACAAAGATTGTTTGTAGTATAGGTCCTGCTAGTAATGAACCTGATGTTATGGAAAAAATGGTTAGAGCAGGAATGAATGTAGCAAGAATTAACTTTTCTCATGCTACTATAGAAGAAAGAGAGAAAGCATGTGCCTCAGTTCGTGAAGTTAGAAAAAGAACTGGTATGAATGTTGCTATTCTTTGGGATACTAAAGGTCCTGAATTTAGATGTGGAGTTATGGAAAATGATTCTATTGAACTTGTTCCAGGTGAAACTATTGATATAGTTAAAGAGACTGTTACAGGTACTAAAGAGAGATTTTCTGTTAATCATCCTAGTGCTATTGATTCTCTTAATGTTGGTGATATTATCTTATTAGAGAATGCTAAGATGAAACTTGAAGTTATCGCTAAGTATGAAGATAGAGTTACATGTAAGATTATAAGCGGTGGTACTTTAGGAAACCGTAAGAGTATGAGTGTTCCTGGTATTAAACTTAATATTCCATATGTTAGTGATGTAGATCGTGAAGATATCATCTATGCATGTGAACATGGTGGAGAATTCTTAGCTTTATCTTTTGTTTCTACTAAAGAAGATGTATTAGAAGTTAAAGAAATCTTAAAAGAACATAATAGAGAAGACTTACAAATTATTTGTAAGATTGAGAGTGCTTTAGGTATTGAAAACTTAGAAGATATCTTAAGTGTTAGTGATGGTGTTATGGTAGCACGTGGTGACCTTGGTACTGAAGTACCTAGTGAAATGGTTCCAATCTATCAAAAACAAATGATTAATACTTGTAGAAGACTTGGAAAAATATCTATTGTTGCTACTGAAATGCTTGAGACAATGATGGATAATATCCGTCCAAAAAGAGCAGAAACTAGTGATATTGCTAATGCAGTATTAGATGGTACAGATGCTGTTATGTTAAGTGGTGAAACTACTGTAGGAAAACATCCAATAGAAACAGTTGCTGCTATGGCTAGTATTTGTGAAACTACTGAAAAATATGCAAGTTTTGATTATGCTTTTGATATCGAAAGCCTAGACAACATTACTAAATCTATTGCCTCTAATGTTGTACTTAGTACAGATGCACTTGGTGCTAAATTAATCTGTGCTGCTACTATTAGTGGTAGAACTGCAAGAGTAATTAGTAACTTAAAACCAGATGCTCCAATACTTGCTTTATGTACTGATGAGAAAACTGGTAGACGTTTAGCTTTAAACTGGGGTGTTTATGCTGGAACATTACCATTCTTAGATACAACTGATGAAGTATTAACTAGGAGTGTAGAGAAAGCTAAAGAGTTTATGGAACTTAATGAAGGAGATTTAATTGTAATTACTGGAGGTTTCCCTAATACAGAAACTAAGAGAATTACTAACTTAATGAAGATTGAAGAAATATAAAAATAAGCGAGGATTTTATTCCTTGCTTTTCCTTTATAAGAATTATATAATTATAATAAATATGAGGAGGCCGCTATGAAAAAGTTATTTTTTACTAGTAATACAAAACATTATTATAAAGATAATGATATGAAGTTACCTAAAGAAATAGATAATACTAATGGAATAGTAGATCAAATTAAAAAATTAATAAATAAGAATCATTCAATATTATACATAGCATCAGATCCAAATGACTATGAAAAAATAGATAGTTATTCATCATTGATATTTGAAGCTTTTAAACTATCTAATATTACCTTTTCTGACTATTTAGTTCTAGATAATAGAACAAAAGATAAAGCAAGTGAATATATAAGTAAAGTTAATGTTATCTTTTTAAGTGGTGGAGACACTTTTATAGAGAATAAATTCTTTGAAGAAATAAAATTAAAAGAATTGTTACATAATTATAATGGCATTATTATTGGTCAAAGTGCTGGTTCTATAAATATGGCTAATTCCGTTTATAATAGTCCAGAAGAAGGAGAAAATTCTGAACCTATTTATTTTGAGGGATTAGGATTAAGTAATATTAATATTGAACCACATTTTGTTTTAGATACTAAAGATTTTGATGAAATGCAATTATATCAAAGAAATCATATAATAAACGAGTCTAAAAAAAGAACAATTTATGCTTTATGTGATGGATCTCATATACTAGAAGTTGGTGGAACTATTACTGTTTATGGGAAATCCTATTTAATAAAAGATGGTTTAATTAAAGAGATATGTGATGAAGGAAAAAGTTTTTGTATAAAAAATTAATACCAAAAGAGATGATTAATAAACAAATATCATCTCTTATTTTATTTCTATTTTAGAATTATCAAATTCCTTAACATCATCAAGTAAAGCTTCATGGATTTTTTCTTCTTTACTGTCTAGATAAACTTCTTCAATTCTATCAACTCTACACTTTTCAGCTTCTAATATAGCATCAACCTTTTTAACTGCCTTATCTAAATCATCATTAACAACTACATAGTTATATTTAGGTATTTCATTTATCTCTTCATAGGCTCTTTTAAACCTTTTTTCTATTTTATCTAAACTATCAGTCTTTCTATTAATAAGTCTTCTTTTTAACTCATTCATAGTAGGTGGCATTATAAAGATAAAGACAGTCTCGTCTAACTTTTCTTTAATCTTTAAAGCTCCTTGAATCTCTATTTCAAGAATTACATCTTCACCATTATCTAAATGTTCTTTGATATATTTCTTAGGAGTACCATAGTAATTACCAGAGTATTCTGCATATTCTAAGAATTCATCATTATTAATATCTTCTTCAAACTCTTCTTTAGATAAGAAATAATAGTTAATACCATCTTTTTCTTCACCTCTTGGTTCTCTACTAGTACACGAAATAGATACCCAAGTATTCTTTCTTATCTTTAATAATTCATTAATAATACTATTCTTACCACAACCAGAAGGCCCTGAAATAACTATTAAAAGCCCTTGTTTCTTTGTTTTAACCATATTATTCATATCTTATTCCTCCCTTATAGGTTTCATCTTATAATAAGCTTCTATTAAGCTTTTAGCCTTATCTTTATCAAATGCTAAAGAATATATCTTTGTGATTTTGTATTCATATTCTAACATCTTATCTTTTTCTCTTGTAAATTTACTAATAATAGGTATATCTACAGCTTTCTTTATCTTATTTAAATAATCTCTTCCTTTATTAGAAAAACCAAGTAATCTAATATATTTAATATCTTTAAACTCTTTAGCCATATCTTTAGTATAATCACATAATATATAAATTAAAGTCCTAGAAAGTCTAGAGTAGGTTAGGTTCTTACTTTTAACTTTATTAATAAGTTCATCAAAACTATAACTATTAAGTATTTCTTTTTTTAGTTTAGTAGCAATACCACTATCTACTAGATTATAGATAGTTAAATCATTACAACTTATTATTTTATACTTTAAGAGATTAAAATAATCATCTAACTTAGGTATCTTCTTATCTTTTAAATAACTATAAGTAATAGAAGATACACTGTCTTTAATATCTTTATTATTTAGTAAAGCTTCTCTTATACTTGTTGCACTGGATATACTCCTTATGCTCATATTATCTAATTCTTTACTATGATAATCATTAGTTCTTTTAATAGTATGAGATGTTATTTTATAATTATTAGAGTAAATTGCTTTTACATAACTAATGCCTAAAATATCATTAGGTAATTTAAAACAATTACCTGTTATATCTTCTAAAGCTTTAGATAATGAAGTAGGGTAGTTATAACCCATTCTTAAATAAACTTGTACTAAATTATCAAAATCAGGGTTAGAAAGCTCAGTCTCTACTAATTTTTTAATACCTTCTATATCATCAGATTCACTACCAAATACTAAATCAGTAACTCCTAAATAGTTTAAAATATCAAGAGAACCTTTTGCAAAGATATCTGCTGATGAACAAGAGAAAGGAAAGGGAAGTTCTACTACTAAATCTATTCCATTTTTAATAGCAATTGCAGTTTTCTCCCATTTATCTAATATTGATATATCTCCTCTTTCTGTAAAATTACCGCCTAGTACTAATATAATAGGACTATCTGGAAACATTTCTTTAACCTTTTCTATATGATATAAATGTCCATTATGAAAAGGATTATATTCAGCGATAATACCAACTATATGTTTAGACAAGACTAACACCCCTTTCTTAAATTGTTATTAATTATAACACTGTTTTGATACTAAATCAATATCAAGCCTTTTTAAAATAAGAAAACTGTTGTATAATTTTAATATACGGAGGTAGTATAATATGGATAACAATAGAAAATTAACTATAGAAGAATTTAATAGCATAAAAAAAGAAATGCAAAGAATTTATAGAGAAGCAGAAAGTATAGTGGAAAGTAATGAAAATAATCCTAATTTTAATGAACAAGATTTTTTAAGACAGTTTTTTAATGAATATTTATCTTTACAAAATCTATTATTATCAAGTGATTTAAGTGACATACCTTCTGAAGAATATAGAGATTTACCATTTTTAGCAGCTACTCAAAATGATGTGCTTGACTTTTCCAAAACAAAAGCGAATATAGATTTTAATATTATAGAACTTGATGGAAATAATTTTAATTTTAAAAACTGTACTATAAGAAACTTAGAAAGATTTTATGGTTTAAAAGAAGAATATTTTGATGATAAGACTATTAGTGAAAATCAAGATATATTTTTATCTTCTAATTTCCCTCTTGATTTTAAAGATAAATATTATACTAGAACTTTAAGTACTAAAGATTTTGTTACTTTAACAGATAGTCAAATAGAAGAAATAAGCAAGAAAGGAATATATACAAGTTCTAATGGCTTTGAGTACTTTAATAGGTGTGATAAATCAACAAATAAAATGATAGAAATGTTAGGTTTAGAAAAAGCTGTTAAATTATATAAAGAGAATCTTAAAGATTATCAAGAAATAGAAAAATTAGCAAGTTTAAATAGATATGGAGGGACACATCTTTACCGTTATTTAGATGAATACAAAATAAAACCTTTATTAAGTAATGTAGAATCTAAAGATATAAAAAATACAATTTATAACTACATTAGGAACAATTTAATAAATACAAATGTAGTTATAGATCCTAAACAATTTACAGAAGATTTTATTAAAGAAAATAATGATATATTCTTAATAGATATTAATATTCCTGATGAGTTAAGAGATCATTTTTATAATAAACAATTAACTTATGAAGATATTGTTAATAATCTAAATATTTTGAAAAAAATTGATTATCATAGTTTTATAGATGATAGAAATTATGATAATTATTATATAAAAGAACTTATAAGTAAAATTGGTATAAATAGTTTTAGTTATTTTATTGAAAGACATAGAGATGTATTAGATCATCTTTATTACAATAAAAAATTAAACGAATTTAACAAGTATTTAGCTGGTACTACAAATTTTGAAGGTGATTTATCAGTTGCTTTGCAAAAGTATATCCATGAATGGGAAAATGAAAGTATACAAGAAAAAATAAATGAAGATGGTAGTAAATCATATATGGTAGATTGGGCTAAATCTATGAATTATGATTTTGTGAGTCATTATGAAACTTTTGAAGAGTTATTAAATTATACTGATGAAACTTTTATAATTAATAAAAGACAATTTGATGCAATTAATGCTTTAGGTATTAAAAATATTTTGGAATTCGAAAAAGAAACTAGTATTTTTTCTTCTAAATCTTTTTTGTTTGGATATTTTTTAACAAATATTGGTCTTGACCTTTATATTCATAATAATGCTGATGTCATTTTTTCTGTTTTAGAATATATTAAAAGCGTTCCAAAATCTTCTATATCAAATGAAGTTTTAACAGAAAAAATTTTTGATATATTTTTAGAGAGTAAAGAAGCAAAGAAAATTACTGCTTATGCTTTACAAAAGTATGGCAAATATATACCTGATTTAGCAAATAAAAATATTAAAATAGATGGAAATTTTAAAGTAGAGTACAATAATGAAATTATAGATTTTCAAGAATTTTATATAAAAAGATTTGGTAAAGAAAGTTTTTTAAATTTAATAGCAAAATATGGAATATGTGCGACCAAACTTGATGGTGAACATTTTGATTTATCTTCTAATGCTAATAGTGCAAGTATTGAAGCTAATCTTTGTAATAGTGTTGTTAAAAAAATAGCCAAAGATCCTAAGTGGTTTTTTTTAGCAAACTTATATAATGAACTTGATGTTAATGAAGCAAGTAAAAGAAAATTTCATATATATAATATTATTAGAAAGTATAATAATGAAGAAATTACCAATATAGTAAAGGATTGTATTAAAGGCAACAATTATGATGA
Source organism: uncultured Bacilli bacterium (assembly GCA_944332025.1). Taxonomy (GTDB): domain Bacteria; phylum Bacillota_I; class Bacilli_A; order RF39; family UBA660; genus Onthousia. Next base: position 73,090 of record CALVJB010000002.1, on the reverse strand, counting down.
TAATAAAATTGAAACATTAGTTAGTATTGCTGCTAAAATTATAAATTCTAATTCTAGTGAGCTTAAAAATCATGCTAAAGCAATGCTTACAGAAATTATTAAATCTAATAACCCAGAAGAAAGTTTTGAGAAAGTAGAAAATATCTTTATAAGAAATAATTTACCAACTGTAGGAAAAGTCTTCTTAACTTTTGAAATACTTCATCCGGGTCTTAATGACTTTAATTTTAGTGATAATTCTATGGTATCGCCGATTTTAAAATGTAAGTCTACAAGAGGTAGAGAAACAATTATTTTTTCTGATTTAATAAAATCTTCTGTAGGTTCTAATAATAGGGTAATGCGAGAATATATTAATAATTTAAAGAATGGTAGTTATTTATTTAATGACCTTGCTACTAATAATATAAGTTTTAGTGACTTAAATAAGGCACAACAAACTTTATTAAATACTTTTATGAGTCACTTAGATACTTTATATTATAATACTAAAAAAGGATATGATGATGTCTATAATCAAGATATGAATTTAAATGAAAAAATTAACTTTTATATAAATAATTTAAATATAGATGATAAAGAAAATATAGGTGATAGATTAGTTAGCATGTTCTGTCATTTTGCAGGATTTGATAGTATAGAAAGTTTAGAGAAAGCTATGAATGATAGTATTAATAAAGCAAATAATAGAAATAGAGAAAGAATAAAAGAAAATAAAGAAATTTTAGAAACTGGAGATTTTATTAAAGGCATAGGGGATATTAGATATTTATCTAATATATTACAAAATGGTTCCGTTGCTAAAGAATATTTAGGTTCTGATGCTAGTAGTGATTATACTCCTTTAGATACTGATGTATCAATGGTAAATGAGCATCTTAGAATTTCTGATACAATCTCATCATCTTATAGTGGAAGTTTGGGTCCTATATGGCTTGTGTTAAAAAACGATGATAGATTTATTTTGACTAGAGATAAAAATGGTGAGATAATAACTTCTAAAAATATTAATGACATAATGAATAAACTTGAAGTATTTAAAACGTATGCGGGTCCTGATACTTATAGTATTAGAACGGGATTTGCCTCAAGTAACATTGATTATATTATTACTGCTAATAATGATAATCGTATAGGTGTTGAAATTGCTAAAAATGGCTTTTATATTCCTGTTATTGATAAAGAAACTGAAAAAGTTATTTTTACTCCTAATGATTATGATAATTTGCGTTCTAAAATGCAAGGCTTATCTTACTATGGTACTAGTAAATATAATGTATCTAGTAAATTAGAAACTGATGAAATAGAAAAAATCGCTAACACTTTACATCAAAGTGAAGAGGAAAATAAAAGAAACAGGGAAGCGATAAATGCAACACTTAAAGATGGTTTAGGTAAAGTAAATTTAGGATTAAAAAACAAAATAGATAAAAAACTTGAAAATGGTACAGTTGAACTTATTGATACGGGATCTACTGGAAGAGATACAAACTTACCAGGTGATGGGGATTATGATTTTATTATGAGACTAGACAGGGAAATAATTTCTGATCCTGTAAAGCTCGAAAATGTTAAAGACGCCTTACTAAAAAAATTAGGAATAGAACATAAAAATGAAATATTAAATGGTAATTTTAGATTTAAAAATGTAAAAATTAAAGGTATAGATAAACCTATTGATATAGATATTACTTTTATACCTAAAACAGATAAATTAGAGTATTCGTCTGATGAAGCTTTAAAAGATAGATATAACTCTATTAAAGAACAAAGTAGCGATAAATATAACCTTGTACTTGCAAATGTAATAGAAGCGAAAAAAACATTAAAAACTGCGGAAGTTTATAAAAAGCAGCAAGGTGGTATTAGTGGTATAGGTATTGAAAACTGGGTATTACAAAATGGGGGATCTTTTTATGATGCTGCTACTAGTTTTATTGAAGCTTCTAAAGGAAAAGAGCTAGATGAATTTAAAGATTCTTATGCAATATGGGATTTTGGAGAAAACCACTATGCAGATGAAGAAGGAATATATAGACACGATAATTTTATAGATAATTTAACTGATGAAGGGTATAAAAAGATGAAACAGGTATTATCTATGTATTTAGTTAAAGAAAAGCATAAAGAGGATCTTAATAGTCTTTTAGAACTTAATAAAGAAAATAATAAAGATATTACTACTACTGTTACTATGTCATATTAATATTTGAAAGAAGATGATGTTATGAAACTAATGACTGCTAAAGATAATTTTCTAAATTACTGTGAGTTTGAAAAAGGACTTTCTAATAATAGTATTAAAAGTTATGACTATGAGATGAAAGACTATATTAATTTTTTAGAAAAAGAGAAAATAGATAATACAAAAAATATAACTAAAGATACTATAACTAAATATCTAAAATACTGCTATCTTCGTAATGAAGATAGTAAAACTGTCGCTCATAAACTTACTACTATTAAGAACTTTCATAACTATTTAGAAAAAGAAGAAAATGAGACTAACAATCCTAGTGAATTTATAGATAGACCTAAGACTACTAAAACACTTCCACATAGTTTAACTATAGAAGAAGTAGATAAACTCTTAGATATAGAACTAGATACCCCATTTGACTATAGGAATAAAGCTATGTTAGAATTAATGTATGGTTCAGGACTAAGAGTATCTGAACTTATTAGTCTAACAGTTTATGATATAGATTTTAATAACGATATTGTTAGAGTTAAAGGTAAAGGCAGTAAAGAGAGAATTGTTCCTATTAATGATGTAGAAAAGTATTATTTAAATGAATATTTAGATAAACGACATCTACTATTAAAAAAGAAACAGTCTGATTATTTATTTTTAAACTCTAGAGGAACAGGTATATCAAGACAAGGATTCTTTAAGAATTTAAAAGAGATTTTAAAAGAAAAAGGTCTTGATCCTGATATATCTCCTCATAGTTTAAGACATTCTTTTGCAACACATTTATTAAATGGGGGAGCAGACCTTAGAAGTATTCAAATGCTTTTAGGACACTCTGATATTGCTACTACCCGTATATATACACATATTACTAATGAAAAAGTTAGGAATGATTACTTAGATAATCATCCTCGTGCTAAAAAGGAGAATTAATTATGAGATTTAAAAGAATATTTTTAATGGTTTTAGATTCCTTAGGAGTAGGGGAAGCTAGTGATGCAGCAAATTATGGAGATAGTGGTGCGAATACATTAGGTCATATTAAAGAAAACTATGATTTATTTGTTCCAAACCTTGCTAAAATAGGTTTTCTTAATACTTTAAATATGGATGAAAATACTGATGTAGATGCTTATTATACTATTGCAAGGCCTAATAATGCTGGTAAAGATACTTTAGCAGGTCATTATGAAATGATGGGAATTACTTCTAATATCCCATTTAAAACTTTTAATGAAAATGGGTTCCCTATTGAGTTAATAGATGAAATTGAAACAGTTACTGGAAGAAGAGTTATAGGTAATAAATGTAGTAATGATAACAGTATTATTAATGAACTAGGAGAAAGACAAGTAGATTATGGTTCTTTAATTGTTTATACATCAGCTGATTCAGATTTACAAATCGCTGCTCATGAAGATGTTATTAGTCCTGAAATTTTATATAGTTATTGCGAAAAGGTTAGAGAACTAACTCTAAAAGATGACTTTTTAGTAGGTAGAGTAATTGCAAGACCTTTTACTGGTAGTAATGGCAAATTTAAATTAAATAGCACTGGTAGAAAAGATTATCCAGTAGCACCTCCATCTAAGACTATTCTAGACGATTTAAATGCTAATAACTATAATGTTATCGCTATAGGTAAAATGAATGATATATTTAGTAAAACAAGTATAAACAAGACTTTGAAAGCTAACTCTAATATGGATGCTATTAATAAGTTAACTAATGTTATGGATAAAAATTTCACTGGACTATGCATGGTTAATTTATGTGATTTCGATAGTTTATATGGTCATTTAAGAGATGGGGAAGGTTATGCTAAAGCAATAGAGGAGTTAGATGTAGAAATACCTATGATTTTAAATAAACTAGAAGTAGATGATCTATTTATTATAACAGCTGACCACGGTAACGATCCAACCTTTAAAGGAAATGATCATACTAGAGAAAATGTTCCTTTAATTATTTATAGTAGAAATTTTAAAAATCCCAAAAGATTAGAAATACAGGATACATTAGCAGTAATTGGAGCAACTATAGCAGATAATTTTGAAATAACACCTCCTGAAATAGGAACAAGTATATTAGACGAACTAGAGTAGGGAAGAGTAGTAAACAAAAAACTAGTAGAGTTCATCACTCTATTAGTTTTCTTCTTCATTTTTTTCAAAGCTAGCACATACTGTTTGTTCTTGATCACAAACTTCATCTTTTGGACAGTCACAGTTACTACTAACCTTAATTTCATCTAAGTTGCATTCTTGATTGTTACTATTATATTTGCAACTATCAACGTCGCATTTAATACTTTGTTTCTTTTTCATTATATCTCTCCTTCACTATTTATATTTCCCAAAAAATATAATATTATTCCCCTATTTTTAAGATTCACTTCCCCTACTTTCAACTTTAAATAAAATAGAGTAGTGCAAATGGATTTTATATTAATTATTTATAATATTTATATTGTTATTTAATTTAATATAATTGCAGAAATAAATATATAATATATAATATATAATATATAATATATAATATAATAAATTAATCTAATTAAAGAAAAGCTTATATTTAGTTTATTTATTAACTATAATGTTATAATTTATTTATTTGGGGAATTATATAAGTTATGGATGGTATAATATAAATAAATATAAAAAGTTTGATGATAAGACTATCAATTATTCATCTAAAATATAGTTTTATCTTGCTTCCTATAATATATATTATGTTAACTAATATATATAGTTAGTTCTGTGACCTAAAAAACCAAACAATCCTTAATGATAACTTTATTAACATATATCTAATCAAAAGAAAAAAATAATGCAATAAAAGTTAAAAATACAACTAACACCGATATAATTATAGCAGGTATTATTGTAGCATCATATAACGTTTTATTATTAGTTTGTTCTTTTTCAATATATTCAGTTTCAGAGTTTTCTTCATCAAAAACATATTTCAATTTCTTATTTATACTAGCTAAATAACCAATGGCGAAAACTATTAAAACTAATAAAAGTATTGGAAAAACATAAGTTAAAAATAAACCATAATATGAATTATATGTTATTACATTAGAAATAGCTTCTACTGTACTATTATCAGCCATAAAATAAACACCTCTCTACACTTTAATTATACCAAATATATAGTACTTCTCCCCTACCTCAGTTTATGCTTTACACACAGTTTACACTTAACATATAAATAAAACTAGACCTTAAATCTAGTTATTTTGTTTGATTAAATAATTTTCTTTAGTTTTATTAATAACATATTTTTTCATATAATTATTATAATTGCTATTAGAATTAAAAAGTTATACATTTTATACCTTTCTTGATTGAATCTCTGCTATTTTCTCTAGTACTTCTTTAGCATTAGTTTCATTAATCTCACTGTATCCAAGTTCTCTCAAAGCTTGTACTTTAGCAGTATTTAATTCTTGAGTACGACTAAGTTTCTCTTCTTTTTTAGCTTCAATATCTTGAACAAATCTCTTATGGGTTTCTGCTATTTTATTTTTAGAAGCACCACCATTATGATATAACGTCATAGCAGAGAATAAAATACTTTCAAATATAAATTGCTTATCTTTATCAAAAACAAATTCCATTGGATCAGTAAATCCCATAGATTTAGACATATAACCTAAAATATATCTTAATTCATCTGCAGTTTCCATTGACTGTAAGTAATGATATAAATATACATATGTATTATAAGTAGTTTTTGTCTTATCTTCTGATAATTTTTCTTTTAATAGGTTAATTATATCAGCCATTATTTCTTGTTCTTTTTTATTAAAACATTTAAGGTCTGCTAACACTTCTCTATTAGAAGAATCTTTTACCCCTTCATTTAATCTATTTTCAACCTCAATAATATAGTCACTAGTTACAGTTATACCACTTACTTCTTCTTCATCTTCTATATTTAATAAAGCAAGTAATCTAACTGCTTTTTCTTTAGGCCACAATGATAAACTATCTAAAGCTAGATAGTTATATAACATTTGTCTTGATACTCCTAAATACTTAGCAAGTCTCACCTTCGAAATTCCAAGTTCACTTAATAATTTGTTTAAATCTTTCATGCTAACCACCTATAATACATTTTAATAAGTTTGACAAGTTTAGTCAAGTAAAATTGATGTAAAATTCTTTAATACAAAGAAAAAGACCTTATAGTAAATACCATAACTTCTTATTATCTTTTCTAACTTCTTTAACTATACCGCCTCCTAGACAGTATTCCCCATCATAAAAAACACATGCTTGTCCAGGTGTAACCGCTTTTACATTATCATATCTTACTAATATTTCTCCATTATCAAGATATTCAATCCTAACAGGTATATCAGGCGCTCTATATCTAAATTTAGCAGTACATTCTACCGGTCTTTCATCACAGTTAAAGTTAATAGTCTCTAAAACAGCACTATCTGAGTAAAGATACTTGTTATTATCCCCTTCTGCAACATATAAAATATTTTTATTTAAATCTTTACCAACAACAAACAACTTATCCTTAGTACCACCAACATCAAGACCCTTTCTCTGCCCTATTGTATAATACATAAGACCAATATGTTCTCCTAACACTTCATTAGTATCTATATTAACAATATTACCTTTCTTGTTTGGCAAATAATTCTTAAGAAAGTTTTTAAAGTTTCTTTCACCTATAAAGCAAATACCTGTAGAATCTTTCTTTTTAGCAGTTACTAAACCGTATTTTTCTGCAATCTCACGTACTTCTTTTTTATCTTTAATATCTCCTAAAGGGAACAAAACATTTTTAAGTTGTTCTTTAGATACTTGTGATAAGAAATAAGTCTGATCTTTATTATGCTCATGGCTTCTCATAAGTCTACCGTTTTCAATTTTAGCATAATGACCTGTAGCAATATAGTCTGCTCCAAGCCTTTTCGCTTCCCTAACAAATAGATCAAACTTAATATATTTATTACACATAATGTCAGGATTAGGTGTTCTTCCCTTCTTAAGTTCATCTAAAAAGTAAGTAAATACATCATCCCAGTACTCTTTAATAAAATCTACTCTATGTAAAGGTATTCCTAACTTATCACATACTGTCTTAGCATCATTATAATCTTCTTCTTGAGGACAAATATTATTATTTAAATTAGGATTACCTAAAAAATCATTATTAATAGAACTATCCCAATTACGCATGAATAAACCAATAACATCATAGCCTTGTTCTTTTAAAAGAATAGCAGCGACAGATGAATCTACACCACCACTTATTCCAACTACTACTTTCTTCATAGTTACCACCTCTAATTCGTACTAATTATACTATAATTTTCCCTTGCTTTCAAGTTGTATCCGTGATATAATTCCCATTGCGTAGAAAAGAGGAAACAATTTGAAAAAAGTGCTTGATGAAGAGATTATAAATGATATTTTAAATATTAAAATAGTTAAGAAAAATAAAATCCCCTATATCACATACCTTGGTAATAATATTATTATATATGCTATAACTAATACTGTTTTAGAATTATTAAAAACGAATCTAGCCATTGCTAACCTTACTATACCATTTCTTACTATTAAATATATTAAAGAAATATATATAACTAGATATAGTAAGAGTTTAAAGTTAAGTACAAGAAAACTAAATGGTAATATAGAAAAGTTAAACTTAAAAGGAATAACTATTAATTTAAATGATTTAATAGATTCTAAAATAGCCAAAGATGATAATAATAGTAGAATAATTATTACACCTAGTGGAGATGTTTTAAAACAAGAAAAAAATCATGTATATTTACTTAATGAAGAAGAAAAATTACAAATAAATTCTAATTTAAAAGAGTTCAAATTAAACAAAGCATTAGAAAATAAAAACTATAAACATCGTCTAAAACTTTTAAAGATGTTAACTATCTATATTATTATAACTTGTACTAGTATTATAAATACTTCTTATAACAAAAAAACAAGTACTAATAACGAAGAAAGTATTTTAAACTACTATGATGATAAAAATAGTTTAAGTGAAGATGAACTAAACACTTTATTAAAAGATATAGAAATTGAAGTTATGAAGATAACTAATGATGACAAATATAGTATTGATAATGTTAATACTAAAGAAGAAATAGATAATTATTTACTACTTAATGCTATTAATAATAATCCTTATGCTAATAATAAAGAAAAGGAAGTAATGTATGAGTTTCTAGACTTCTTTAATAGTAATCCTTATCTAGATACTAAAGAAGTTTATGAGAGTTTAATAAATCTAGATTTTATACGTAATTATAATCCTTTTTCTAATGGTAAAGATAACTATAATAACACTGTTATCAAAGCTAGTTATTATAATGATGCAATTACTTATTATTGTACTCCTACTAGATCAATTATAGGTCATGAAGTTACTCATGCTATTTTTGATACTAGGAGTATTCCTACTGCCTATGTAGAAGGATTTGCAGAAATTATAGAAAATGAATACTTTAAAGAAGAAAATAAACAAGATTATGGAGGTTATAATAAAAATATAGCAGTTACAAAGGCTACTATTGATATAATTAGTAAAGATAGTTTTTTAGAAGCGATGAGTACAGATGATGCATCTATAATTAAAGAAGAATTAAAAGAGGCATATAAAAATAATAATAGTTATATTAGTGAAAAAGCTGCTTATTTACATGTAAATAATTTCTTTAAATTATTAGAATCTACATTAGATGATACTGAAAATACTACAGAAGTTACTAATATGTTAATGTCTTTCTTTGCATATAATGATGAAATTTATGACTATGATAAATTGGATAGATTATTTAAGTATGCTAGTATTGTTAGTGAAGTTAAACTTGATCAGGATATACACTATTATTTTAATGAGGAGAAAGCTAAGACTTTAACTCTTAATTAAACTACTAATTTAATTAAAGCTGGAGATAAGAATACTTCTATAAAACTACAACCTATAAATATTAATAGAACTGTTACATATACTTGTAGATATCTTTTCATAGAACTTCTTAGATTAATATCTATACCTCTAAATAAGTATTTAAATAGTTTAATACCAAAATAAAGGGCATAGAATCCTAAAAACAAGCTCATTAATAAAGTAATCAACTGATGAGGAAAAAGATAAGTAATAGCCTTTAAAATACCATTAAAGTGATATGTATAGATAATTGATGATAAAGAAAAACCAAAAATAAAGGTAGATGATGCTAAACTAAAGATAATTAGAGGTATTCCTATAATAGATATACCTAATAAAAAGATAAATGTTACAAAAGAAATATTACCAACTAAACTATTAATTAAAGCACTTTTATAGTCTATATCATTCTTCTTAATACTAGTAAAGAAACTATCTAGACTTGTAGTTACTAAATTATGATCACTCTTATTTAATATAACAGCATAGATAATACCAAGTATTAAACCTATAAGCATTACTATTATTAGAAAGATATATATTTTTTTCTGTTCTGCTAGTTTATTAGTTACTTTAGTCTTTACTTTTTTAAGTTTTAAATCCATTATAATCACCTAGTAAATATTATTCAAAAATAAATATTATTTACCTAAATTTATTTTACAAAAATAGACTTTTTATATATAATTAATTTGAGGTGAAAACATGAATCAAAAAATAGTAAAGGTAGTTTCTGCTATAATGTTAGTAGCAATACTAGCTGGTGTAATTAGTGTAATATTTTATTATGTAATATAAAAAAAGAAATAGGTTTTGTTTAATCTATTTCTTTTTAAATTCAACAACTTTTCCATCAGTAATGTCATAATCACTATTATCATTAAATACTACATCTTCCCTAAACAGTTCATTAATTAGTTTATCTATATCAGAAGTATATTTTTCTTTTAAGTATTCACTATCTTTTAAATCAAATTCTTCTAAAACTTCTTCAAGTCCAAATATATTTTCTAAATGATACTTACGAATTATTTTATCTAAAACAGCATATATATCAAAATAGAATTTTCCTCTATATTCTTCTGCAAATTTATCAACTACTTGATAAACTATCGCAACTCGTTGTTGATTAACTCTATTAATATAATTATCCCAATTATTCTTAACTAAATCTAAGTCTTTATCTAAATTATCTAAAAGATATAAATGACCCTCTAAATATTCTTTTAAATAAAAATCTAAATTACCAATATAATCTAATAAATACTTAATATTCCCTATTTTAATCAATTTTTCTTTATCTTTAATATTTTTATGAACTAGTTCTTCAAAATTCTTATCTTGATAAAATATTTCATATAAAAAACATATAGCATAGTAATCAAGTATTAAAGGTTTATCTTCATATTTAGATAAAACTACTTCAAAACCTAGGCCTATTAATTCTTCAAGTTCTTTATCACTATTTTGAATAGCACCTACTTCTACTTTATCTGTAACATAAAAACCTGCTCTTGATATTTTATAATCATTAAATTTATTTTTATCTATAGTAGCTATTAAAACTATAATCTCTTTATATTCCATACTCTCTACATCTAAACTATCTAATAAGTAATCAGCATCTTCCTGATAGACATCTAAGTTATCTTTAAAGTTAAGTAACATATATTTAATAACATCATAACTTCTTCTATAAGATATATCTAAATAACTATAATATGATATATCACGAGATAGTTTTAAAGCATCAAAAAGAAAATTATTATCACTTTCTAATTCTTCTAAATTATCTATATCATTACCTATAATATAGTCATATATTAATTTCTTACTATACATATCTCACCTATTTAAATAACTTTGTTGTATTAACTCTTTTACTATTAGAAAGACAATTTACTTTCTTAACATTTTTCTTTTTATTATAATTTCCTTTAACTTTTCTTATTTCCATAAACTCCCCTTACCTTTCTATATATCCTTCTATTTCTGGTGTAATATCACTAACTAATAAATCACTAGTATCATACTTTAATACTATATCATTAAGCCTTTTCTTATCTTTAGCAAGATATAATATAAGTAATCCCGCAATTCTATTAGCAGTATATTGATTTAATTTATAAACATCACTTGGATTAATATTATATTTCCTAATAATATCGTTAATTGGGCCATATTTATATATATAATTAATATAACTTCTCGTAATTAACTCTATATTTTTATCTTTTTTAAAAAATTTAGCAGTCTTCCATACTTTCATAGTATTCCCCCTTAATTAGCTCTATATTATATCATATTTGATTAATATTGGCAAGATTTAACACGTCTTTTTTTCTTAAAACACTCCATAATAGTAATGTAGCTAAGGAGTGATTAAAATGCATTTTTTAAAAAAATTAAAGCTACAAATAATTTTTCCCCTTCTTATACTCTTTATTATGCCCATAAACATCTATGCTTATTCCAAATATATTATCCCAGGTGGAGAAACCATTGGTATAGAAGTTAATTCTGAAGGTGTTTTAGTAGTTGGCTTCTATGAAGTAGAAAGTAGATATATTGGAAAAGATGCTGGTTTTGAAATTGGCGATACTATTACAGAAATAAATGATACCAAAGTAAGTAATATTGATGAAATGGTAAATGCAGTTAATGAAGAAGCAGCAAATGATAATCAGTTAGATGTAACTATTATTAGAGATAATAAGTCTTCTAATTTAACTTTAGATATGATTTGTGATAGTAGTAATGTTTGTAAAACTGGTCTTTATGTAAAGGATGAAATAACAGGTATTGGTACACTAACTTATATCGATCCTAAAACAACTATCTTTGGAGCTTTAGGTCATGAAATTACAGAGAGAACTACTGGTGAAAAATTTGAGATAAAAGATGGAAAAATCTTTAAAGCAACTGTAACTGATAATACTAGAAGTGAGAATGGTTCACCAGGTGAGAAAAATGCAACTTATGATGAATCTGTAACTTATGGTAAGATTAACTCTAATGAAGAGTCTGGAATATTTGGTGAATATACAAGTGAACTCTTAAATACTGAAACTTTAGAAGTAGGAACCAAAGATGATGTTAAGAAAGGTGAAGCAATAATTAGGACTGTTATAAATGGTAATGAAGTAAAAGAATATAAGATAAATATTTTAAATGTTAATAAAGATACTGATATTAAAAATATTCTTTTTGAAATAACAGATAAAGAACTTTTAAATGAAACTGGAGGTGTCATCCAAGGTATGAGTGGTTCCCCTATTATCCAGAATAATAAGATAGTTGGAGCGGTTACTCATGTTATTGTAAGTGATGCTAAGAAAGGGTATGGTATTTTTATAACAACTATGTTAGAAGAAGGAGATAAGAGTGCTAGCAACTAACTAGCACTCTTTTAAATAAAAAATAACTAAATTAATAGCTATTTTAAGTAATTAAGTACTTCTTTTAAGTTATCTTTATTAACAAAATCTCCACCATTTTTAAATAAGTTTAAGAGTTCTTTATCATCTTTAGCAATATCTTTACCAATAACAGGAAGCAACTTTCTAAAGAAAAAATTTAATTTACTGTAATCAATTCCTCCTCTTAGATAAAAGAAAGGAAGTTTTATATTATTAGCATCTTTTAGAGTATTAAGATAATCTTTACTATAGGCAAGTGCACCTACAGCAATAATTACTTTTACTTTATATCTCTTTAATATTTTAGAAAGCCCCATTATTTTATAAGCATAGATATAACTAAGGAATATTATCTCATCATTTTCACTAACTTTAGCATCATTATATGAATAACATGGGATATTTAACTCTTTACTAAGCATCCTAGCATATCTTTCAGTATGCCCTGTTTTACTTTTATATATAATTACTCTACTCATTAAATCTCTCTCTTTTACTATATGGTTCTATAAGTTCAAACTTATACTCTTGCTCTACATTAGGATACTTTTCATGATTAACTTTTTCCATAAAGTCTTTTAAAGGTCTAACCCAACACGAACCATCTTCATATAGTTTTCGATAGATAACTAAATCTTCTAAAGTCTCACAGTCTTTAGCAATTTCTTCAACTAGATAATAATCTCCTTTAAAGTGTTTATAGATACCATGGAGTTTAAGATCTCTCATAATTATGCTTCTACCTCTCCTTTAAATTCAGATAGACTACCATCTTCATTAACTATAGATGTTAAAGCTTTTTCAGCTTCTTTTAAATCTTTATCACATTCACTAGCAAGTTTAGTTGCTTTAGTAAAATAATCTATCGCTTTATCTAGTTCTACATCACCATTTTCTAAAGATTTAACAAGCATTTCTAATTCTTCTATTTTCTCTTCAAATTTTTTCTCTTTCTTTTCCATAATTAATTCCTCCTACTTTATGATAGCTTCCTTACTACCATCTTTTAATTCTATATTTATTAAATCATCCTTTTTTAAGTCTTTTATACTAGTTACAGCTTTATCACCAATTTTAACAATACCATAACCCCTCTCAAGGGTTTTTAAAGGTGATAAGGCATCTAATTTACTTAATAATAATGCATATTTTTGTTTAGTCTTATCTAATATTACTAAAGGATTACTAAATAAAGGTCTTGTCTTAATATTATTTAGTTTAATCTTCTCTTTATCAATAATAACTTTATAATTCTTAACTAAACTCTCTGTTAAATAATCAAGTTTTTGAATCTTAGCAGAATATAAATCTAAAGGATTATTTAATATGTAATGTCCTTTAATACTATCAAGTTTCTTCTTCTTTAACTCAAGTATTGTACCTACTGCTTTCCTACTTCTTAAATTTAACTGATTAATATAGTTTATAACATCAGTTTTATTAGGAACTGCAATCTCTGCCGCTCCAGTAGGTGTAGGTGCTCTAAGGTCTGCTACAAAGTCTGCTATAGTAAAGTCTATCTCATGTCCTACGGCACTTATTACTGGTATAGGACATTCAAAAATAGCACGAGCCACTATCTCTTCATTAAAGGCCCATAAATCTTCAATAGAGCCTCCTCCTCTACCTACTATTAGAACATCAAGATTATAATCTTCAGCTCGTTTAATCTGCCTTACAATATCTTCTTTAGCACCTTCTCCTTGTACTAAACTTGGTAAAAGTATAACTTCTGTTAAAGGAAATCTTCTATTAATAGTAGATATTATATCACGTATTGCAGCCCCTGTTGATGCCGTTATTACTCCTACTCGCTCTGGTATTTTAGGAATAGGTTTTTTGTATCTATCATCAAATAATCCTTCACTAGCAAGTTTCTTCTTTAACTGTTCAAAAGCTACATAAAGATTACCTACTCCATCTTCCATCATTTCATTAACATAAATCTGATATCCACCTGTCGCTTCATAAACAGATATTTTACCAGTCACAAGTATCTTCATACCATCTTCTGGAGTAAACTTAACTTTACTAGCACTACTTGCAAACATAACAGCATTAATTCTACTACCCTCATCTTTAATAGTAAAATAAAAGTGTCCTCTAGTATGTGCTTTAAAGTTAGAAATCTCACCTTTAAGATAAACTTCTCTTAAATTAACATCATTATCTAACTTATATTTAATATATTTAGTTAACTGACTAACTGTTAAGTATTCTTTATTCATTTACGTCCTCACTATGATAAATATTATCTAAAACCCCATTTAGCATCTTAGTAATTTTCTCATCACTATATTTTTTAGATACCTCTACCCACTCATTAATACTAACAATACTAGGAGTATCAAGATACTTTAACTCATAACTAGATAAAAGGAATAAAGCCTGATCTACTTTATTTAATCTATTAAGAGCCCAATCAGACATATATTTATTAACTAAATTAGTTAATTCTTCTCTTTTCTCTATAACTCCATTAACTAAAGAATTAACAAAATCATTTTCAACTTCATATTCTTCTTTAATTAAATCATCTACATCATAATAAACATTAGCATCATCAAATATATTTATCTTATAAATTATACGAAGAGCTATTTCTCTCA
Organism: uncultured Bacilli bacterium; assembly: GCA_944332025.1. GTDB lineage: Bacteria > Bacillota_I > Bacilli_A > RF39 > UBA660 > Onthousia. Next base: position 57,920 of record CALVJB010000002.1, on the reverse strand, counting down.
CTTCATTTCTTGTTTTCAAAAGTATCACTCGCTTTCTTAATTTATTTTATCAAAAAAAGTCACATATGAAAAGAGCAAACATTATAAAATGTTTGTTCTATCTCAATAATCTCTATTATTAATTAGTTACAAGTAAATAAAATTATTTATTATCTATAACTATCTTTAACATATCGTAAGATTTTTTAGCAAAGTAGTTACTCTTATCTATTTTTAGATCATAACTATTTAAGGTATTAATCATTTCTTCAATACTATTACCATTATTATTATCAAGTAATAAATTCTTCTGTTCCATCTCTACATAAGCACCTAATCCTTCTACATCTTGAACATATATCTCATTTTTACCATTAGAAAGCAAAATATTATGATCTTTTATTTCTAACATTTTCTTATATCCTAATTCCTTCATAAACTTATAACCATCATCTGAATTAGTAATCTGACATTTAATAGAACTTTGCTTTACTATTTCACCTTTAGAATTAATTTCTTTATTTTTTAAAGTTAGCATTATTCTCTTACCTACTGTTTCTCTAACTAAAACATAATTAGATAAAAGTTTATCAGCTTCTTTCAAAGATATCTCTTTATCTTTTGGAACCATATAAATATCATTAAGTTGAAATTCTTCTTGGACATGAAATCCTTTTTCTAACATATCATTAATAATTTCCTTAAATGGAACTAATGCCTTAACACATATTTCTAATTCTTTTTTCATAATTACCTCACTATTTATTAATCACTTTATAAAACTTAAAACTATTAATTGGCCTATATAAAAGTAATAAAAACGAAGTCATTATAGTACTAGTAAACAAAAGAAAATTTATGGTAGTAATATTTTGATATAGTATTAAATTTAAAACTGTAAGCATAAAGAAAGCAACTAGTAAGATAAAGTATTTAATTCTAAATGATTTATTCTTATTATACATTTCTCTTAGTTTATCTAGAGATATTTTCTTACCTTTTTCTTTAAAAATATCTTTAATAGTAGAGTTTGCAATAAGAGTTATAACTATACCAAAGATAATTCCAACTAGTACTATAAATAGATATGAATATGGTAAATAATAACTAAGACAAGCGAAAGTAAGATAGAAAATAAATCCTATAATAATGCCTATTATTCCCATTATGTTACAATTATTATTTTTATTATCACTAGCATAAACTAACCTATCATTAAAATTATAATAGTAGTTTATATTCTTTTTAGTATCTTTATATATTAATACATAATTCATTAGTTATCATCCCTTTTTTATTTTTCTATTATTAAGTAAGATATATTGTCTTTCTTTAGGAGTATAATCTTTTTCTTTCTCTAAGAGATTATTAATTTGAAGAATAATATTAACCATTTGCGTATTATTAGAATTATCAAGAGAAATATTTCCAAACTGATAAATTAAATCAAATACATTACCAGTATATTCTTCTTCTTCACTACTATCATTTACATTAAATAATGCCTTATTACTAGTCACATCAAAAGCTAACTCTTTATAATTATCAGGTAGTATTCGCATATTTTCATATATATCATTAACTATATATAGCTTTAATTGTTTATAATAATCAGAATGAATAACTTGTAAGTTAAGAATAGTATTATCTATATATTCTTTTATGGCTTTAACATCTAAACCATATTGATATTCTCCTATATCAGCACTTACTATTTCTTTATTTATAAAGTATAGTCTAAAGCTTTGAATAATATATTTATCATTAGTTCTTATATTATTAATATACGATAAGATAAAACTGTTATTATTAATAGTTAACCTCATATCTTCTCCTAAGAGACTCTTACTATCTGAATTTTCTATAAAAATATCATTATTAACTATTCTAATAGATATTCCATTACTTAAATCAAAGCCATATTCATTACATTCTATAATTTTAGATGTATAACTATCTTTAAGATAAGACTTTAAAATTTTACTTACTACAATATTATTTTCTACTAAATTACATCTGTCTTTTATTAATTGTACTAAATCTGTTTTCATATCTATTTTCCTTCTTTCTTTATTTTTTCTTTTAATTCATATAGAAAGTTTAAAGCATTAATAGGTGTCATATTTAAAGGATCACACTCTTTAACCATCTCTTCTATTTCATTAACCCTCTCTTCAACTTTCACTTCTTCTTCATCAAGACTAAATAGACTAGTCTGAGTAAACTCTCTTTCTTTAACCCCTTCACTTTCATAGACATTAAGTATCTCTTCAGCCCGTTTAATTAAAGATGATGGTAAATGTGCAAGAGATGCAACATTAAGTCCATAACTCTTATCAACTGCACCTAGTTTTATCTTATGTAAGAATGTTAATTTTCCATCTTCCTCAACAGCAGAAACATGCACATTCTGTAAATGTTTTAGACTATTAGATAGACTAGTAAGTTCATGATAATGAGTAGAAAACATTGTCTTTGCCCCTATCTTATCATGGATATATTCAAGTATTGCTTGAGCCAAACTCATTCCATCATAAGTAGCAGTTCCACGTCCTAATTCATCAAATAAAATTAAACTATTTCTTGTTGCATTCTCTAAAGCAAGATTAGCTTCTTTCATCTCTACCATAAAAGTAGACTCACCACTAACTAAATCATCACTTGCCCCTATTCTTGTAAATATCTTATCAAATATTGGCATAGAACAACTCTTAGCAGGTACAAAACAACCTATCTGGGCCATAATAACAGTAATTGCAAACTGTCTCATATAAGTAGATTTACCAGCCATATTAGGGCCTGTTATTAAAAGTATACTTGTATCTTCATCCATAATTATATCATTAGAGACATACTTTTTATCATCACGAGCCATTACTTCTTCTATAACAGGATGACGTGATGCAATTATTTTAACGCAAGTGTTATCTGTAATAGTAGGTCTTACAAAGTTATACATATCAGAAACAGTAGAAAATGCTTGTAACATATCAACTTCAGCAATTATATTAGCAGTTCTCTGTAAAGGATGAATATATCTTTTAATAGTCTCTCTTATCTTCATAAATAAATCATATTCTAAGTTAATAATCTTTTCTTCTGCTCCTAAGATAATATTTTCTTTTTCTTTAAGTAAAGGAGTAATAAATCTCTCACAGTTAGATAAGGTCTGTTTCCTCTCATACCCATATTCATCTTTTAACTCTTTAACTTGTCCTTTACTAACTTCTATATAATAACCAAAGACTTTATTAAAACCTACTTTTAAGTTCTTAATACCAGTTCTTTCCTTTTCTTTTTGTTCAAGTTCTAAGATAAAGTCTTTAGAACCGCTAGATACTTTTCTTAATTCATCTAACTCAACGTTATAACCATCTTTAATAAGATGTCCTTCTCTTAAGGTAATAGGAGGATCTTCTACTATACTTTTATCAAGTAAACTAAACACTTCAGGAAAATACTCTATTTCTTTATAATAGTTTAACTCTTTTAAGATTCTCTTAATCTCTGGTAATACTTTTAAACTATTCTTAAGTTGAAGCATGTCTCTAGCATTTAAATTACCATAAGTAATTCTACTAGCAAGTCTCTCTAAGTCATAAACTTCATTTAAGTTATTTTTTAAATCATCTCTTAAGATAAATTCTACTCTTAACTTATCTACAAAGTCATACCTTTTTTCTATTTCTTTCTTATTAGTTAAAGGACTCTCTATATTTTGTTTTAAAAGTCTACTACCCATAGCAGTCTTATTCTTATCTAAAAGCCACAAAAGACTATAAGTTCTCTCTCTTAATCTAACAGTCTCAGTAAGTTCCAGATTTCTTTTCGTATTATTATCTATTAATAAATGTTCTTTAACATTCTCAATTCTTGCTTCCCCTAAATGAGACAAATCTCCTTTTTTAGTATTTGTAAGATAGGCAAGTAAATGTTTAATACCAGTCTCTTCTCTAACATCTTTTAAGTTTTTATATACGTAACTATAATCACTGCCATTATATAATTCATCATAGATAGTAACATTTAAATGATAGGTAGTTCTAAGAGTATTAACAAACTCTCTATCTATTTTATTATTAACAATAATTTCACTAAAGTTATGTCTTAAGACTTCTCTAAGTAGTGAATCCTTATCTCCATTTTCTAATAAAACATAGACTTCTCCAGTAGATACATCAGAGTATGATAAGACATAACAATACTCTAAGTCATAGATAGATGCGATAAAATTATTATCTTTAGCATTAATAGATGAATCAAGTCTTGTACCTTTAGTAACTACTTGAATAACATCTCTTTTTACCATATCTTTAGTAGTCTTAGGATCTTCCAATTGTTCAACTATCGCTACTTTATAACCTTTATCTATTAATTTATCTAAATATCCTTCATAAGCTTTAAAAGGCACACCACACATAGGAACTCTCTCATCAAGTCCTGCATTTCTACCTGTTAGTGTTAATTCAAGCTCACGAGAAGCAGTAACAGCATCTTCAAAGAACATTTCATAAAAGTCTCCAAGTCTAAAAAAGATAATAGTATCTTCATAATTATCTTTAATATCTAAATATTGTCTCATCATAGGACTTAATTTATCTCTATCTACTTCACTTCGTTTCAAGTTATCACTACCTATCTTTTCATCATTTTTAACATTCTTTTATTAATTTCAGGATCAGCAGTTTCATACCTAGCAAAAATATAATGATTTCCCATATAATAACCACTATTCTTTCTAAATTCAATATTTGTTAAATTATAATAAGCATTAATTAAAGCATCTTTTTCTCTTTCTATTTTTCTCTTTTGATGTTCATTTTTAACTTCCATATTATTTAATCTATCATATATTTCATTAACTCTTACTCCACTTTGTAATTCTATTTCATAAAAAGCTGAGTCAATAGAAAATAATAATAAATCTTTATTTCTAGAATCACTCTCTATAATTCTTTGCTGTTGAGTTAACAATTTTGTCTTTAAGTGAGTTTGTTTCCATCCTGGAAGACAACTACATTTTCTTTCATCATAAGTAAAAGCACCATTATCTATTCTTTTAGCAAGGTCAATATCGTATATCATACTGTCTATATCTAAAGGCAAACATCTTCTTTCATATTTAAGCTTATCTTTCAAATATAATACTTTTATTAAAGGTATATCATCTATACTATAATCACTAGGATTATAATCTGAACTATTATATACACAACTTATACTATCATTTAAAAATATGTTTTCTTCTTTACTTAATTCACTAGTATCTAGATCGGTTATTGCATCAATTAAATAACTGTCTTTACTAACAAAGAAGTGAAATTCATCTTTAGAAAAAGGAAAAGCATCGCTTTCTATAAATTCATTACATAATTTTTCAAATGATTCTTGTAATTTTTCAAGTGCTAGTTTATTTAATTTATATCTAACATATCCCATATTACAATTAATATAATCAAAAATCTTTTTATCATTGTCATTTAAACTATTATAAAAATCTATAGTTTTATTTAATTTATCATCTTGTAAAAGCTCATTTATTTTACCCTTAGTTTCATCTATTCTATTTTTTATATCTATATAATTATCATAGTAAAACTTAAATTCTTCTTTATTATACTGCATAATTCCACCTATTACCCTTGTCTCATTTTAATTAATCTTTTATTTATCTCAGCATTTGCCGTCTCAAAACTAGCATAACAAATATCTCTATCATTATCAAAATATTTACTTTCTTTTCTAAATTCAATATTTGTTAAATTATAATATGCTTTAACAAGGGCATCTTTAAAGTAATCTTTATCACTTTCACTCATATTACTTTCATCTATTTCTTTTAAAATAGTAGTTACTCTCTTTCCTTCTAATAAAGATACTTCATATTTAGCTACTTCAATAGAATATAAAAGTAAATATTTAAAGCCACTATCACTGTTTTTGATTTCTAACTCAGTATTTGCAATAGATTCCTTTAAATTGGTAATAACATTTCTTCTGTATTCTTTATATGTACTATGCATTTTATCTAATCTATGTATTCTTTCAACTTGTTTTAAAATATTATCTTCTATTATATAATTAGCAAAATTTTTATTTATTTTATCATAAATAACTTTAATTAGTGGTACATCAGAAATTTCAAATTCACTTTCAAAACCATAAATATTAGAAATAATTTCTTTAATAACTTCTTTATCAGATGTATCAACACCTTTTGTATTCTCATCTGTTAGGGCATTATAAGTATCAACACCATCACTAATATAAATTGCAGGACCTCTATCCTTAAAAGGAAAATCTATATGAGTAACAATAATAGTCGCAAGTTCATCTAATTTTTCTTGATGTTCTCCAATATCATCTCGCAAATAAAGATATCTAGAAAAATCAACGTCACGATAAATACTTTCAAATAGTTTTTTCTGCTCATCATTTAAACTAAAATATAATTTTCCAACTTTAGACTTTAATAAACTACTAAGTACTTTATCCTTCTGTTCTGTTTTATTTTTTATAATCACATTTATCTCTTTATATTTTTTATATAAATCTTCTATTTTCTCATCCATACGAAACCCTCCATAAATAAAGTATAACATCAATATCTTTAAAAAAACAGTATTTTTTGATAAAATAATTATGGAAGTGATACATATGGATAAACCTCTAGCTTTAAAGCTTGCCCCTAATTCTTTAAAAGATGTAATAGGTCAAAAACACTTAGTTGGAGATAATATGATTCTTAGTAATTTAGTAAAGAATAAGAAGTTATTTTCCATGATTTTATATGGTAAACCTGGTATAGGTAAAACATCTATTGCCAATGCTATTATTAATGATTTAGGAGTAAGACATAGATTTTTAAATGCTACTGTTAATTCTAAGAAAGATTTAGATATTGTTATAGAAGAAGCGAAAATGTATGATGGACTAGTTCTTATTATGGATGAGATACATAGATTAAACAAAGATAAACAAGATATCTTACTACCTTGTTTAGAGAGTGGTCTTATTACTTTAATAGGTATGACTACAAGTAATCCCTATCATGCAATTAACCCTGCTATTAGGTCTAGATGTCAATTATTTGAACTTAAAGAACTTGCAACAGATGATATTATAGATGGATTAGAAAGAGCGGTTAAAAGTCCTTATTTACCTAATATAAAGATAGATGAAGAGACTATTAATTATATTGCTAGACTATCAGGAAATGACTTAAGATATGCTTATAACTTGCTAGAAATATCTTACTACTCTACTAATGATTTTAAAGTAGATTTAGATGTTGTTAAAAAGATAAATAGTAAACCAGTTTTTAATGCTGATAAAAATGGTGATGGTTACTATGATATGTTATCTGCTTTTCAAAAATCTATTAGAGGTAGTGATGTAGATGCTGCTCTTCACTACTTAGCAAGATTAATTACAATAGGAGACTTAGATAGTATCTTTAGACGTATGTCAGTTATTGCCTATGAAGATATAGGCCTTGCTAATCCTTCTATTGGACCTAAAGTAATGGCAGCGATAGAAGCCGCTAAATTAGTAGGATTACCAGAAGCAAGAATACCACTAGGAACTATTGTTACAGAAATGGCTCTATCCCCTAAAAGTAATACTGCTCATATCGCTTTAGATGAAGCTTTAAGTGATATAGAAAAAGGTAATGTCGGAGATATTCCAAAACATTTAAAGAATCCTAGTGATACTTATAAATATCCTCATGACTATAAAAATGCTTTTGTTAAACAACAATACTTACCTGATAAGTTAAAGGATAAAAGGTACTATCATCCTAAAGACTTAGGTTATGAACATAAACTAAAAGAGATATATTTATACTTAGAAAAACAAAAGAAGGAAAACTAATCTCCTTCTTTTTCATCTAATAAATTTAGTGAATAATCTATAATCTTTTCTTTCCGTAATTTTAACATAGTCTTATAAAATTCTTTTCTTACATCAGATATTCCTTCTATCCCATCAATAACTTTATTAATCTCATTTAAATCTATTTTTCTTCCTATTCTTTTTAATGCTTCATTACAATCCTTATTTTCAAGAGAACTTATATAATTAAAATAATTAATTTTCTTATCATTAATCGTCAAAATAGAATTAGGAAAAACATATATTCTTGCATCTATCTCCTTAGGATCATTTAATATTTTCTTCATTTCTTCATCACTAAGGGCAGGATACAAACAACTACCACAATCATATATAGGTGCTATTTCGCTAGTTTTATTAGTTTCATCAAGAAGTAGTCCCCAATTACCATTATGTCTATCAAAGTTACCCAGAAAAGCATCTGCAATAAACATATCCCAGTAAAATGATTTTAATATCAAAGGATTAATATTATCTTGTTCTTCAATTGCCTCTAAAACACTAGAAAGTTCTACTCCAAATCCATTTTCACTTAATGATATAATAGCATTTTTTATTTCGGCAAATTTAAATAGTTTCTTATTATCTGTTTCAAAATCTTTGCATAATACACACAATTTATCTTTACCATCAATTGTATAAATACCAAGCTTAGTATCTTGTGTATTAAAACCTAAACATTTATATATTAAACATCCAAGATGTTCTGAAATGCATCCGTTAGTATAATACTTATCTTTGGTATTATTATTCTTTACGGGAGGTGTTTTTAACATATATTTAGTACCATGCTCATCTAAAAGACATATTTTATTACCATTTCTTCCATCATAATATTTAAATTTATTTATTTCATAGTTATTAAAATTATCTAACATCTTTATCACCTTCCCTGAAATTTAATAATAAATATTTTTCTCTCAAATGATCAGCATGTTCTTCACTAATTCGTCTATCAAAGTAAGCCCCATTAATAGAACTATATACTTCATCCATCAAACAATCAAGTAAAGTACTATTTTCTTTAATTCCTTTAAGTAAAGCTTTAATATCATCATCAAGATATTTAGGTAGATTAACATCATACATATCCTTTTCAAAAACACTTATAGGAAATGTTCCTTGTCTTGTTTTGATATATTCATTCTTCACAACTTATCAACTCTCTTTAATATATTGTACCAAATTATCTAATTAAAACAAACTTTTTTTCATTGTAAAATCATTTCTAAATGCAACTTGTCTTTTAATTGCACCATATAAAACACCTTTAATCATAGGTAAATTATTTACTTTGATATCCTCTATCGCTTTATTTAGTTCTTCTTTAGTAAAAGAAACACTATCTTTAGAACAACTTATTATTCCTCTTTGCTTATAACCATCCATCTCTTTTTGAACAATGCCTTTAAAAAGAGATGGATTTCTTTCAATATATATAGATAAAAGTTTAGTATTTTTAATATCAGTAAACGTTAAAGCTAATCTTGAAAGTGCTGCTAAATCATAATTCGTATTAGTATAATAATGATATAAGTCTATTGGTTCTTTAAAGCCATCTGTACTAAGTATCTTAATTTCATATATAAGCTCTTTAACTATATCTTTATATTTACTCAAATATATATTATATATATCAGTTATATGTTCTTTATTATTAGAAAGTTCTTCTTTAAGAGTATTATTATCATTTAAAAGTTGTATTAAGACTCTACTATCTAACTTATAATAAAGACAAAAATTAATAAATTCTTTACTATGTGGATTAGATAATATTTCTAATATTTCTTTAGAATTTAATTTACTAACAGACTCTATAGTCTTTAGTTTAATTTCTCTATTTTTATCATAAAATTTAATTTTATATTCTAAAGTAGATTTATCGTTATGTTCTTTTTGTAATTTTTTAAATAGAAAATACAAAGAATGGTTCTTAGCTTTTAGAATACTTAAATATTTATTATATTCTTCAGTTTTACAATTAAATTCAGCATAGATCTTCTTAATATTATATACGTTATTATCAATAAAAAGTTTAATAGCAGTCTTGGCACTAATAAACTCTCTATCATGTTCTGGTACTACATCTACTAAATGTATAAATTTATTAGGATAAGTACCATTCTCAATATATAATATAAGTAATCTATTAATCGCTTCTGTAGTAATATTATAATTATCTTTAATGCTTTCTATAGCACTACCTTTAAGTAAATCGCCAATTATAGAAGGAGCATTTGATAAAGCAGTATCATATGAAATGCGTTCTATATTTCTTGCAACAGCATTATATTTAATATTATAGTATTTAGAACCAAATCTTTTATTAAAAAACCATTTTATTTTTAAAAGATCCTCAATTGATGATGCATTATCCATCATTTTAATAATATTATCTCTTTCTGTAATTTTATCACTATTCACAGCTTATCACCTCGTTTTTTCCTTTACAAGTTCTCTACTATTAAATAAATCTATCTCATCACTTTTATCTTCCCATAGCCATTGATAAAATTCTTGTTTTTCTTCTCCTAATACTTTAGGCATTTGATAATCTTTCTTTAAAATGCTAGTATCTTTAGTTGCATCATAAACATCATTTTTATCCATGTTATATTTTTTAGATAAGTATTCTACAAATATATCATGATAATCATGAATATCTAAATTAGAATAATTAGCTTTTAATAATGGATACTCTCTTAATAAATAACTTAAATCTTTATTAGGATAAAGAAGATAGTCGTTAGTTTCCTCTTCATCTACTAAATACATATTTCCTTCCTTAACATTATTTATTAATTTCCAGTAAAGAATTGTTAAAGCAGTATTATCTTCTAATGTTAGATTATATTTTTCATTTAATAAGATTAAATTATTATAATAAAGCTTTCCTAAACCACTAATAAAATAATCTTTTATTTCCATAAGCATTTTCTCATAACTAATATCAGGATATTTATCTTTTAGATAAGATAAATAGTTTAAATCAGGATTTACAAATAAATCTAAAGCTTTAATAGATTTTAAAGTATCAAGTAAAAGCTTTTCTTTATTAGGACCAAAAGAAGGTAACTCTTGAACAAAACCCCTAGCATCTTTATATAAAAGATTTTGTAATAAGAGATCTACTTGATAAGTATCTCCCAAAGCAAGTACTGCTTGTAAATAGTTTAAAGCTTCATCATAATTATTATAACTTAACTGAATACCTATAGTTTTTTCTTTAGAATAAAGTTCTGCATATATCTCTTCTATAAATTTAAATATATAACTAGATAAATCGATGTAATTGCCATCTCCATTTAAATTTAAAACATCTATACCACCACTCATATCTTTAATAGAAACATCTATACAAGGATTAACTAGTAAATGCACCGCTTCATGCTTAGTTGTCGCTTCCTTCAAAATACGAGGTTCTTGATAGTATAATGGATAAAAAGTAATATTATCTAATGTTGTTTCAGCGACTATATTACCTTTTTCAGTACTAGTTTTTAAAAAAGAATAATCTTCAAGTAGACAAGCTAGTTCTTTTGTATCATAGTCTTTAAAGTCACTTTTAACTTCGCTATAAAATTCTTCAATCCACTCTACTTGCTCTTTTACTTCATCAAATGATAAAGGTTCTATACTATCATCTAAATCTTCTATTGATATACCATTTTGATAAATAATAGAAGCTGCTTCATCCCAGTCAATACTATTACTCTCTTCTTCATAAAGTCTCGTATTTATATGATTAATAAATTCTGAAGAGTCCTGATAAGCAAGAGATACACTTTCTTTTGTTATATCAAAATCTTCTAAATAAGTCATATTAAGAGGAGCTAAAGAGATTTTATTAATCGCTTCACTTGCTTCTTCGCTTATTTCTAAATCACTAGTAGATAATAAACTTTCAAATTCTTGATTTAAAGCTTCTTTTTCTTTCCTCTCTTTTTCTTTTTTCTCATTTAATAATTCACTTTCATATCTAAAACTATTAAAAGCATTACTCCCTATAATCGTAACATTAGAAGCAATCAACCCAAGTACAAAACCTTTTACTATTCCTTTAAAAATATTAGAATTATATTTCTTTAAATTCTTCATAATATCCCCCTTTATGTAGTGCATATTATATCATAAAAGAAGAAAAATATCAAGAAGTATATATTACTTGATATTTAATATTAACAAATCTATAATTATATTATTTTCATAGATACCACTTTTAATTTTATAATCTATATCAGAAAGATTCATAAGTAGTTTTCTTATCTCTTTTAAAGTATAATATCTAACTAGTTCTAGAGTCTTCTTAACCCTAAAAGGATGTACATCTAAAATACTTGCCATATCATTATAGGAAATATTTCTTTTATTTAAAACTTTTACTTGATAAAGAAGTCTATATTGACTTTCTAATAATCCAAATAAAGCATAACTTTCGATATTATAACTAAGTAATTCATTATAGATATTAAGAGCTTTCTTCTTATCTTTTAAAGCTATCTCACGAACCAAATCAAAAGCAAGAGTATCCTGTTTATTTAAAGGTTTAACTAATAAATCTAAAGCATCTTTGTAAGTAATTTTCTTAGTATTAATGAAAGCTAAAGCTAACTTCTTAGTCTCACTAATTAGTCTTTCTAAATCTTCACTATAATATTCTTCTAAAAGATTAATAACTCTATATTCTACATCATATTCCTTTAATATATCTTTAACTATTTCTTTAGTATTAGTACTTATATTGACTAAAGAAAGTTTATTAATAACTTCTTTAACTATCTTTTTTCTTGTATCGATATTAGTAGTTACAAAGATTAATAAAACATCACTATTAGGATTATCTAAGTATTTAGATAAAGTCTCTAATGCTTTATCATCTAAGTTATTATTAGATAGATTCTTACCTATTATTACTTTATTAGGAGTAAGGAAAGAGATAGTATCAGCATCTTCTATTAGAGTTATAATACTATCTTCTTCTAAATCATAAGTAGTAATGCTAGCTTTACTAACATCATTAAATCCTTTTTCTTTAATTAGTTCTTCTATTTTCTTATCTATAAGACTTATAGAATCACTTTTAATCAAAAAATTATTCATTGATTAAATCCTCTAAAGCTTGCTTTATATCTTTTAAATGACTCTTGTCTTTAATACCTCCTTGAGCAAATGTAGAACTACCTCCTCCATTACCATCAAAGGCAGTTGTTATATTTTTAACGATGTATCCTGCATTAACAGAAGAGACAGAACTACGACAAATAAAGTTAACACTATTATCTTCTTTGATATTAGCTAAGAATACTACTACTTCATCAAATTTATTACATAAGTTATCTGCCATAGTCTTTACTAAAAACATCTCTAAATTATCAAGTTCTAAGTATAATAGTTTTTTTCCATTAACTTCTTTTACTCTATCTAAATAAGCATCTAAACTTGATATTGTAAGTTTCTCTACTTCATTATTATAAGTTTTTTCAAGTGCTTTAACTTCACTTTGTACATAAGATAATTCATTTTGATTATAGATAATATCTTTATATGAAGTAGGTACACTATTATCTATTTCAACATCAAAATCTAAGTTAATGTTTTGTCTTTTAGCAAGAGCAAGTATTTCTTTAGCTTTTATTAATAGTTTAACCATCTCATCATTATATGGTTTAATTACTTCAAATAAAGTATTCTCTAATCTACTACCTGTAACTGCTTCAATTCTATAAGTATTACTTCCTTTAGATTCAAAGTTAAATATTGCAAACTTACCTATATCTTTAGTATTTGCAACATGAGTACCACCACAAAGTTCTATAGATTTATCTATTTTAACAACTCTAACAGTCTCACCATATTTTTCTCCAAATAAAGCCATTGCCCCTAATTCTTTCGCTTTATCTATTGGCATAGTCTCAGTAGAAGTTATAATATTTTTACTTATCATCTTATTAACAAAGTCTTCTGTCTTAACAATTTCTTCATCAGTAATTTTAGATGGACAAGTAAAATCAAATCTAAGTTTCTCATCATCTACATAACTACCTGCTTGTCTAATATTTTTATCAACTACTTGTTGTAGAGCATATTGAAGCATATGAACACTAGAGTGGTTCGCTTCTATTTCTTTTCTTCTAGGTTTATCAACCATTACTTCTACTTCATCATTAACATGAACAACTCCATCAAGTAATTTAATTTTATGAATATGTTGTCCATTAGGTCCTTTAAATACATCAACAACTCTTGCTTTAAAGTTTTTACCTATAATCATACCTGTATCAGATACTTGTCCTCCAGACTCTGAGTAGAAACAAGTTCTCTTTAAAATGATATAACCAGAGTGATCAAGAGACTTCTCTAACTTATCTTTACTAACTATAGCAAGAACACTACTCTTCAAACGATATAATCCATAGACAAATGTTGAAGGTTTAGTAAAGTCCATTAAGACTTTCTTTTGAGTAGCCATAGATGTTTTACTACGAGAATTCTTTTTAGCAAGTTCTTTTTGTTTTGTCATATAATCATTAAATTCTTGCGCGTTAACAGTATATCCATTCTCACTAGCAATTTCTTCTGTTAATTCTAATGGGAAACCATAAGTATCATATAATCTAAAAGCATCATAACCACTAATTACTTTATCATTATCATCAGACATAATCTCTTTTAGACGTCTTTCTCCATCTTCTAGAGTATTAAAGAATAGTTTCTCTTCATCAAGAATATAAACTGCTACTTCTCCAGAGTTTTTCTTTAACTCAGGATAAGCTTCTCCCATTACATTAACAATAGTAGGAACTAATTTATAAAGGAATGGTTCACTAAATCCTAGAGTTCTACCAAATCTAACACTACGTCTTACTAATCTTCTTAAAACGTAATCACGTCCTGTATTACCAAAACTTGCACCATCACTAATAGCAAATGTTACCGCTTTCATATGGTCTGCTATTACTTTAAAAGCAACCTCACCATTATATAAAACTCCACTAAGTTCTTCTATTTTTTCGATTATTGGTTTAAATAAATCAGTCTCAAAGTTAGATTCAACACCTTGGAAGATACAAGCCCATCTTTCTAGTCCTGCACCTGTATCAATATTTTTATGAGGGAGTTCTTCATATTTTTCTCTTTTTACACCAGCTTTAGAGTTAAACTGACTAAACACATTATTCCATATCTCTACATAACGATCTTGATCTTCATCATGAATAAACTTCTCCCAAGCAGTACCATCGGGATCTAGTTTTTCACCTTGATCATAAAATATCTCACTATCAGGACCACATGGACCTTCTCCTATTTCCCAGAAATTACCTTCAAGTTTTATAATGTGATCTTCATCCATTCCTACTTCTATCCATTTATTATAAGCATCAGAATCATTTGTATAGATTGTTACATAAAGTTTCTCTTTAGGAATATTAAACCAGTCTTTACTTGTTAATAGTTCATAAGCAAACTCTATCGCTTCATCTTTAAAGTAATCTCCAATCGAAAAATTACCCATCATCTCAAAGAAAGTATGATGTCTTTTAGTAACACCAACATTTTCTATATCATTAGTTCTAATACATTTTTGAATATTAACAATTCTACGTGACTCAGGGGTTATGCTTCCATCAAAGTATTTTTTTAATGGTGTAACACCAGCATTAATCCAAAGTAGTGAATCATCATTAATAGGAATTAAGGGAGCAGATTTAACATATTTGTGTCCATGCTCTTCAAAGTATTTAATCCACATCTTTCTAATTTCATTACTAGTCATATATCTCATATTACTTCTCTCCTTCTTGTATTATTTTAATATCTATAAATTATGCAGATACTATCTACACTAATTAATTACTATTTTTATTTAGATTTGTGCAACACCTGTTGCACAAATACCTCTATTAAAAGTCTTAATTTTGCCACTGCGGTGGCAAAAATTACTCATTATCAATACTTTCAAGTATCTCTTCTAATCTCTTATAAAAACTATTTAAGTCTCCATTATTTAAGATATAATAATCTGCAAAGGCAATAGGACCACCTTTAGCAGAGTTTTCAATCTCCGCGACATCCCTTTTAATAATATCTTCGTGATTAAAAGGTCTATCAGGTCTTGACTCAACTCTATTATATCTAATTTTCTTATCAGTGCAAACACAAACTAGTTTTAAATCTTTAAATCTTTCTTTAAGTATTAAATATTCATCCCAAGAATATAATCCATCTAAAACTGTATCACCTATACTGTAAGCTTCATCTATCCTAGGTAAAAGAATCTTTGCAACTACTCCCATACCATGTTCTTTTCTTAAATTTTCTCTAAACTCTTTTTGACTATCAGGAGTAATAGGTATACCAGCTTCTTTCATCTTATCATAAATTACTCCTCCAAAGTATATTTTCTTATAACCTTGATCCTCTAAGTATGTTGTTGCAACACTTTTACCACTACCACTCATACCAACGACTGCGATCAGTTTTTTCATAAATATTCGACCCCACTTTCTATATCCATAATCTTATCTGCTTCCCTAAATAACTCTTCTTTAGTAGTATTTCTTACTACATAATCATAATCTTTATAATTATCCATATCAGTCTCAGTAATATGTTCTTTTTCTTTAAGAGTTAATTTATTATCATAATTATCTCTAATTACATGAATTATCTTAATATCAGGAAATCTTTCTCTTAACAAATCAAACTCACTAACAAGTCTACCATCAGTAATAATAAAGACATCAAAGTAATGTTTTAAAATATCTATATCTTCACATAATCTATCTACTAAGAATGTTTCTTTATGAAGAGTATTTCTAATTACTTCAATTCCCATCTCTTGTAAAAACTCTCTTGGTTTTTCTCTCATATCACCATTCCAACTAAAATAGTTTTTAGCATACTCATATAAAGGTGTCGTTATATGAAGAATACAAGCACTATCTCCTTTAAAATCATATTTAGTCTTCATATAACTTCCAAGTAAATCTTTACCACAACCAGCTTTACCTGCTAACAAAAATATCTTCATCTAAACCAACTCCATTTTATACATAAAAAAGACCACTGTAGGAGTGTATAATACACGTTACCATCCTACTTTGGTCTTAATTTTGATAAAGGTCTCCCTAGAAAACTCTAGAACTAGCTTTCCAAAAGCATCTTAGTTAATTTCCACCTACCATTAACTCTCTTTGATAAGATTATCTTTTGTACTCTTTTCCTTCACAGTCTTCTTATTATTTTCTTGATAATTATTAAACGCCTCACCTATACTAGAATGCTCCATAATAAACTCAAAAATTATCTTAATAGTAGCGATAACAGGTGTTGCAACTATCATTCCTATCATACCAAAGAAATAATTAAAAATCAATAGTCCTAGCATAATTGTAACAGGATGAAGTTTCATAGTCTTACCCATAATTAATGGTTGATAGAAGTTGTTCTCAAGTAGTTGACATACAAGTACTGATATTAAACAAAATACTCCTACCATAGGGTCAATCGTAAAGCCTACAATAACTGCAGGAGCTCCTCCTATCCATGGTCCAATATAAGGTATTACATCGGTAATTGCACAGAACAAAGCGAATAGGAATGGAGCAGAAAGTCCTGCTAAACTAAAGCCAATAGACTGAGTAATAAAGACAAGTACCATAATTAAAAGCACACCGCCAACATAGCTTCTAAGTTTACCATTAATACGACTCATCAAATCTTTAGCATTACTATGCCATCTTTTAGGCATAATACTAAGTATATGTCCCTCAAACTTACGAAAATCAAAGAGCAAGTAGAAACCTATCATAAGTCCTAAAACTATATTAGTTGCAACACCAACAATGCCACTACCAAAATTCCAAATAGTATTAGGGAGAGTATTAACTAAACTAGTACCAACTTCTTCTATTCTATCAAGCATAGTATTTTTATAAGATTCAACCCTGCTACTATCACCTAAATTTTCTAACATATCACTTGCAAAGTCTTGAACATTATCAACTATATCAGGAACTACTGAAACAATATCAGATACTCCACTTGAAAATGTCGGAACAATTAAAACAAACATTAAAATAATTCCTCCAAATATAATTAAGTATGTTAGTATGCATGCTATAACTCTAGGCATTTTATTAGAAAACTTAGTTGCTAAAGGATCAAGTAACCAGGCAATAACAAAGCCTATAAAGACTGGTGATATTATTGATAGAATAGTACCAATTATACCAAGTATATTCCACTCTTTAATTAAGTAAGTTGCAAGAAGTATAGCAAGTATAATAACTAAAGCAAGCACAAAATTTAAGAGATTATTAGAAGTATAAAAGAACTTATTAATAGCTTTATAATCTAATTCATCATTTTTATTATTTTTACGAAACATAACATCCCTCCTTATATATGAAGTATTCTATCACAAACATCATTAAGAGTAAATAACCTATACTTAGTATAACCAAAAGAAAAAGTTATAAACATTAGATAGTATTCTAAATATTTATAACTTTATTATTTATTGTAGAGCTAAAGTGAATGGTGAATTTAAGGTCCCATCACCATTTACAATTTGCACGTTAGATTTTAGATTTAAGGATGGCCGGACACCGTACGAATAGGTCGGAGTGTTGTAGTCCGCAAGGCCATTGTAGCCCACGTAACGCACGTCAGACGTACTATATGGTGTCAAAGTCCACCAAAATGTATTATTATCATATCTGTAAAATAGCCCTGCCATTAATTCTCCCATTCGAAGTAATCCTACTTTAGATTCTGTACTTGTAGCATACCCTGACATACTGATATCTGTATATTTGGCTAGTTTATAACTTGCACCTATTCCTACTGTTCCTAAATACCAAGTTGTACTATCTTCTATCATATCACTATATGTACTATCTACATAACTTGTTAAATATTCTCCATTTAAGAATGTACCTATTGTTGTACTACTTGAATAATTTACACTATTATTACTATCAAAAGCACTTGTTATAAAAGTATTATCACGCTTTAGTGGTTCGGCACTCACTATCTTTGTTCCTGTTCCATTTTCATGACTTACTATTCTATATAGATTATTCTCATCATTTCCAAATCTTATATATTCTCCACTATATCTTGTATTTAGTAGTGTTCCTGATAAATTTGTATCATTATCTCCTTCTAAGCGATATGGATTATCTATTATTCCATTACCATCTACAATATCTCCAATTTTAACTCTCCTTATAGGCAAAACGATGAGAGCAAAATTTTCCCTCACCATTTGTTATTAATTATATATCCTATAAAAAACATAATTTAGAACAAGTTTTTGCTTTAACCATTATAGCCTTAAGAATAAAAAATAGTACTCTTATCCGCAGATGTAAAATAACAATAAAATTTATTATTAACTGTCTTCCTCTATTTTACCGTCATATTAGTAGAAATAAATTCTTCACTTTCTACTCCATTAATATAAGTGTGAATCAGTACTGGGAACTGTCCCTCTTCATTTGGTGCCTTAAATCTTAAAGAATATACCTCATTATCTCCACTAGTTTCTTTCAACTTTGTATACACCGTAATTGATGTTAATTCATCATTGGCATTCTTATAGTACATTTTAAACGCAGGAGTATTTCCATCAAATGTACCTTCCTTTACAGTAACCGTATACTCCCACTCGCTCCATCTTCTCTTCACAACACTAAATGTATCAACCGCAACAAAAACTAAAGATTCTGCTACTCTATCTAATCCATAGACATTTATTTGTACTGAGAAAGTTAGATTCCCTCCATCTCCTTGAGGATTATAATCTTCATCTACCCACATTCTTAATCTATATCTATTACTTTCACTACTACTCATACTACTTGTATATAAACTCATCTCTCCTGATGGTCTTCCAGTAAAACTATTAGATGTACTCTCTTCATTATAAGTCTCTGGTGTCATTAACTCTTCTTCTCCATCATCTGTTAATCTAGTTAAATATAACTTTATATTACTTCCATCTATAGTGCCATCTCCTACTTCTTTAGCACTTATCTCATAATTAATATTAGTATCTCCTGATATATTACTACTAACAGTAAAATCAAAATACTCTCCAGGATTTAATCTTGTCTTACCTGTTTTATCTGTTGTCGGTAATGCTCCATTTAAACTAATAGTATTATCAGTCTCTTCATATGTCATCGTAATAGATCCTGTTGTTATTGAGTTTACTTTAGTTCCTTCGCCTGTAAATCTAAAAGCAGCATAACTTACTCCTATTAATGCTATTACCATTAATAGGAGTAATCCTATTATTACTATCTCTTTCTTTGTCTTTTCCATTCTCATTGCTCCTTACTACTTAATATAACCAATTAGATATTTTTAATACTCTTAACTTATCTAATAGTATTATATATCAGTTAATAAGGGTAATACAAGTACTTTATTTGTATTTTTTTCCTATTTACTGTAAAATAAAAGTATAGAAAGGAACTTATCATGAAGAGTATTATAAATAAAGAAATATATGAAACTAATATTAAAAACTCTAAATTTATAGGAATTATTATACCTATAGAATCTCTAGATGATGTTAAATATAATCTAAATAACCTAAAAGAAGAATATAAAAATGCTACTCACTACTGTTATGCTTTTACTCTAATCAATAATAAAGGCTTTAGTGATGATGGAGAACCTAATAAAACTGCAGGTATTCCTATTCTAAATGTTATTGAAGGTAATAATCTAGTAAATGTTTTAGCAGTAGTAATTAGATACTTTGGAGGCATTAAATTAGGTCCAGGAGGTCTTATTAGAGCCTATTCTAATACATGTAAAGAAGTTATTAATAAATCTACTTTAGTAGAGTTAATTAAAGGAATAGAAGCATCTATTACCTTTCCATATTCTAAAGAAAAAGAGATTAACTATTTACTTAAAGATAGTATTATAAAAAGTAAGTTATATGAAGAAAACTGTACTTATATAATAGAGACTACTAAAGAAGCATTAGATAGTATCTCTAACTTAGTAACATTAAACTATGTAAATGAAAAAATAATTCCTAAACTTAACTAGGAATTATTTTCATTAAAGAATTCTTTATTATTATTTTTTATTATATTAATATTATCACTACTAGTTTTAATAGTAACTTTATATTCATTTAACTTATCATAATTATAGATCTTACCATCTTTAATATCATCACTTATTTTGTCTAATGCATCCTTAAAGCTAAATTCTTTAGGACTATCCATATAAACTAATAAATTATCATTATGTAATTCCACTTCTATATTATAATCTACTAAATAGTCATAATAAGTAACCGTTACCTCTACTCTATCTGTCAGACTATCATCTACTACATATTTTATATCATTATGATAATATCCTATAGTCTTAAAATCACTTGTCATAGGTAATGTTTCTATAATATCTTTAGTCTTAACATCAATAGGCAGACTATCTACATAAGTTAAAGAAAAGAATTCAAAAGCAAATATAATAGAACCTATAATAATTATAATAAGTGATATAAGTAATGTAATCATTACTCTTTTATAATTATTTTTATGATTAATAACAAAGTTTAAAGGTACTTCAAAACATAATGAAGTAATTATTATACCTGCTATTGTCCATAAAAGTATCCCTATTAAAGGAAGTCCCTTTATAACAAATAACACTTCAAACCCTAACATAACTGCAAATACTACAATACATATAAGTGGTGCGAAAAGAAATAATACTACAAAAAACTTAATTATATAAATAATTATCTTAGCAAGTGTTCTTGTTAAAGAATTACTATTATTATCTTTAATAATAACTCTCTCTACTTCTTCTACTCTTTTCTCTTTAACTTTTGCAACTATCTCTTTATCAGTATCTTCGTTTATTTTAATTCTATCTAGGTATTTAATCTTTAAGACATAGATAAATATTACTATAGAAAAAACACTATATAAAATATCTACTATAAATGTAAATATCGTATTAAGTGCAGGTCCTACATATGCAATATCATATAAAAGTCCATCTCCTATTAGATTCTCTATAATATCTTTAGGTATAGTCCCTATTAAAATAATAATAATTAAAAGAAATACTGTTACTAAAAACTCTATTATCTCTTTAAAACTCATACTTTCAAAAAGACAAACTATCTTTTTCATTAAAGTATTAAACTTATCTAAAAGATCTTTAGTATTAATAGTAGTCTCCTTATTTGTATCTTTCTTTTCATCTACATCTCCATTTACTAAAGTATCCATATCTACATTAAAGATCTTACATATAGATATTAATTTATCCATCTCTGGATAACTTGCCCCACTTTCCCATTTAGATACAGATTGTCTTGTAACATCTAATTTTTCAGCTAAAGCTTCCTGAGACATATTTTCTCTTTTTCTTAACTTTTGCAAATTACTAGCAAAAAACATATTTCTCACCTCTGTTTAAAATTTACCAAAAAACTCGGTTGCGTCCCACCAATTTTAAGTTAATTTATGTAAATTTTCAGTTGCAACCAAGAAAAAAGACTAGTTTTTACTAGTCCCTTGGTAACCAAGATACTATTTCATCTAGATTATGATAACCCACTTCTTTTTTTACTAAAGTACCATTCCTATATACTTCTAAAGTAGGTACACTCATAATACCATGCGCTCTTGTTAAGTCGTCAAACTGATCTATATCTACTTTAACTACTTTTATTCTTGGAAATTTCTCTGCTATTTCTTCAAGTACTGGACTTAACATCTTACATGGTCCACACCAAGTAGCAAAGAAATCTACTAAAACATCTCCTTCTTTAATTAAATTTTCAAAATCATCAACATTTTCTAAATAATACATAACTATTCCTCCCTATATTTATCTATTACACTATCAAGTCCTGATATTTTATCTAATTTACCAGTAGATTTAACATCATCCATAAAATCAGTTGTAACTACATCATATTTTAACATAATATCAATTACTTTTAAATCATTAGTATTTCTATCATCTTTACTAGATAAGCTAAGTACATCTTCAATAGCATAGTTTAAACCACCAATTGAATCTTTAAGTACTGGAGTATCATTGACAATAAACTTTCTAACAGAAGAATCCATAAATAACTCACTACCACTCATAGGAATTGCAATAACATTTAAAATAATAAACATTAAGATATAACCTTCTAATAGTCCTACAATAAATCCTAATAATTTATTAGGCAAAGCAAGTATTATAGTAGCATTAATAATCTTATTAAATATACCTGTAACATCAACTAATATTTGAAGAATTAATCTAAATAGTATTACTAATATTAAAAATGCTATTAATTGATAGAAAATAATATTTAAACTTACCAAATTACCTAAAGGTATTCTAAAATTAAAGAACGGTAAGTTCTGACAGAAAATAGAAGCTACCACATCTTTTAATAAGAAAGATAGTACAAATACTACAATTGTACCTACAATAATAACAAGTTCTTTAAGTATTCCTCTTTTACTACCTAAAACTCCACAAGCTAGTATTAAAAGAATAATAATAACACTAAATATATTTGGGCTCATAAAACCACACTCCTTCTATATTTATTATAAACTATATTTTAAAACTATGCTATAATATTTTGTAAGAGGTGTAAAGTATGAACGTAGTTATTAAAGTAAATGATGAAGTAAAACAAAAAATGATAGAGTATTACAAGGATAAAATGCGTGATAAAAAGATTCCTTATGTTGTATTTCAAGCGAAAGATGAAGATACTGTTATTACTATGTATGAATCTGGTAAAGTTATGTTTCAAGGAACAAGTGCTGATGTAGATGCAGCGATGTGGGGAACTTTTTTATCTAATACTAAGGAAGAAAAAGAAAAACAGAAAGAAAAGGATTCTATATATCATAACGTATCATCAGTTGGTAGTGATGAAGTTGGAACAGGAGACTACTTTGGTCCTATTGTTGTAACTGCAACTTATGTTAGTAAAGATAATGTAAAGTATTTAGAAGATTTAGGGATAAGAGACTCTAAAAAATTAACAGATGACTTTATTTTAAAAGTAACTCCAGAACTTATAAAAAAGATTCCTTATCGTTCAGTTATTCTAACTAATAAAGAATATAATGAAAAGTATAGTAGAGATATTAATATGAATAAGATAAAGGCTATTATGCATAACAAAGTATTATACCAGATAATGCAAGAATTAAAACCAGACGTTGACTATATTATTGTAGATGAATTCGCAAGAGAAGCTAGATACTATGATTATATTAAAGATGTTCCTAATGTTCAAAGAGGTATTACTTTCGTTCAAAAAGCTGAAGATAAGAATCTAGCTGTTGGAGCAGCTTCTATTATTAGTAGATATATCTTCTTAAAAGAGTTTGATAGATTATGTGATGAAGTAGGACTTCCTCTTCCTAAAGGAGCTGGAGTTAATGTTGATAAAGTTGGAGAAGAGCTTGTTAATAAATATGGAGAAGAAAAGTTAAAAGATGTAGCAAAGTATAATTTTAGAAATACACAAAGAATATTAAAAACTCTTATATTTTAGGAGGAATCATGATAGATTTAGAAAAAATAGATAAAACTTTTAAAGATTATGTTAGCGAGTATGATTTTAATAATGTAACTATTAAAAGAAAGTATGAACATACTTTAAGAGTAAAAAATAATTGTAAAAAAATTGCTAATGCACTTAATCTTTCTTTAGAAGATACTAACCTTTTAATTCTAATTGGTTATTTACACGATATCGGCAGATTTCTTCAAATGAAAAGATATAATTCTATTGTTGATAGTAAAACTATAGACCATGCCGATTTAGGAGCAGAGATTCTTTTCAAAGATAATCTTATTAGAAGGTTTATAGATGATAATAAGTATGATGATATTATTTATAAAGCTGTTAAATACCATAATAAAATGAATTTAAATTATGAATTAACTTCTAAAGAAGAACTATTTTGTAAAGCAATTAGAGATGCCGATAAATTAGATATATTTTATGTAGCTACCTACGATAATAATATTAAAGACTTTTATATTTTGCCATATGTAGAAGGAGCTAAATTAGATTCTAAAGTAAAAGAAGATTTTGATAGTCATAGATTAGTTGATTTAAGAAACAGAAAAACTGCTATAGACAAACTTGCTAATATCTTAGCTTTTGTCTATGATTTAAATTTACAAGCTAGCAAGAGAATAATTACTAAAGATACTATTGATAATATCATTAATACTTTTATCAAGGCATTTAATGTTAAAGACACAAGTGAGTGCCTATATTTAAAAGATAATATACTTGAATATTTAAATAAGGGGCTGAGTAGAAATTGAGTAAAAATTTCTAGCCTCTTTTTTGTTTGATTTCTTAGTATTTATAAAAATGTATATTTATAATAAATATATTTTTTTAATTTCCTCATAGTACTTGTTGAGGGAACTATTAAAATAAATGCTTTTGTGTTAAAATAGTTCATGTGATACATCTTCTTTTGTCATTAGATTACGTATCACATATAGCGTTAGAAATTAAGTTTTCTTTCGCTTTTTTAATTTTTTACTTGATTTCAAAAAAACTGAATAGAAATTATTCATTTCTACTCAGCCCCTTATTTAATTCTAAACCGAATATACACTTATTATATAGAAAAGAGAAGATTTTGTCTTTATTACCAATATTATAATATTCTATTAATAATTTATTAAATTATAACTAATCCTGTTTTAAATTCTGTTATTAAATTATTAATATCTTCTTCTGGTATTCTAGTACTCTGGCATTCTTTCAACAAAATACAAGCTTTAATCACTTCTTTACAAGATATTATATTATTATCTTTCAACAATTTAATAATTTTTAAGGTTCTAATTACCTTCACCCCATTTTTTTCTGAATAATTTTTTAATCTATTATCGCCTGTCGCCAGTATTCCATCATTATCTCTTGCAAGTATATAATTTATTAAATCATATACAGATAATTTATTTTCTTCACTAGATAAAGTACTTACTTCTATTAATTGTTCATCAGTTAGTCTAAGTGTTTTAAATTTATCGATAATTTTTAAATCACCAGTTTTAGAGTTTACTTCATCATTTTTAACTAAATCACTTATATAAACATTATCTAAGCCTACAAATTTATCTAAAATATTTGCATTATTTAAATCTGTTATTATATTTGTATCAGTAACTATAATCTTCTCTGTTATACTCATCAGCTGATACCCCCAAAAGTTCGCAAGCTTTATTTAAAGTGATTATCCCATTTGCTTTTAATTTATGAACAATTCTTTTAAATTGATATGATACTTCAGGCATTATAGGATTAGGATCATTTTTTTCTATATTTTTACTTATAAATATATTTAATTTTTTATAGAGATATTCTGAAATAATATTTAAATCTTTTAGTCTATATACAATCGCTGCATAACTAACTTTATATTCATTTTTAAAAGCATTCAACTCATAAAAACTTATATTTTTTCTAAATAAACCAAACTCATTTATAATCGCTTCTTTAGGCATCAATAAAGCACTAGCAAAACGATTACATAACTTTTCTTCATCTATGTTTTCATCTTTAATATCTAATATTAAATGAGCTAGTTCATGAGCAATGGTAAATCTTTGTCTCGCTCCATCAGTTATACCATCTAATAATACAATGACAGGAACTCCTTCAACAATTTCGCTTAAACCATCAAAATCACTAAAACGATTATCATAATTTTTTAATTGAATTATAATAATACCTAAATTCTCTAATATGTTAATTAAATCTGATATTGGTTGTTTATTAGATATCTCAATAAAGTTTCTAAAACTCTCTGCTGCTTTTTCGGCATCATTTAAATTATTACATAGATATTTTTTTAATTTGATTTTATTAATACTTACATTACTTAAATTAAGAACTTCTAAATACTTAGAAACTTCTTCTAATATTAATTGCTTCAAAAGTTCTAAATTTCCACCAGTTAATCTTTTTTTCTTTCTAAAAGAAGTAAATTCCATTTTAGGTGTTTTATATGCTTTAATTAAATCAATAGTTTTAACATCATAGGCATTAGCAAACTCTATTAGTTTAAGAGAATCAGGTACTATATTCCCCTTCTCATATTTTGAAACAGCAGTAGGAGACATATTAAGAAGATTACCAGCTTCTTTAAGAGAAAGGCTTTTTAATAATCTTATTTTTTTTAAATTTCTTCCAATTTCATTCATAATCCTCACCTCTTTTATAGTTTATATTTTATCATCAAAAAGAATATTTGTAAACCAAAATAATGATACAAAAAAGATTTATGTTGTTTTTTAACATAAATCTTTTTTTGATTCAATTAGCTCTTTTTGTCTTGCAAGTTCTTCTTTTAACAACACTGTAACTAATTCTTCTTCTTTTTTCTTACCTTCTAAAATATCTATCTTTTCTTCTGTTATTAAATCACGATAATGGTTGTGATTATAATAAACTGGTTCCTTAGAGAAAAGTCTTACTTCAATTATCTTACCTTTTTGTTCTTCTTCTTGATATAAAGGTAAATTATTTTCTAAATAATTGATTAAAAGTTCAGTACAATTTTCTGGTAAAACGAAAAGATAACCTACTTTAACATTGAAAATAGTTGTCAAATTTCTTTCTTCCGCTAATTGTAATGCCATTGTTTCTCTATTTCTAGTTGTAAAAGATATATTTATCATTTTTGAAAGCTTATCAAGAGAATCATAATGAGTTTTACCAAAAGCTTGTTTATCATCAAGTATTTCAATACCATTAGCATCTATTACTTTTAACAAGAAATTATTCATTTTACTCCTCCTAAAACTCACAGTTACCAGGTGTTCTTGGATATGGTATAACATCTCTTATATTTTCAACACCTGTTAAATAGATTAAAAGTCTTTCAAAACCCATACCAAATCCTGAATGAACACAACCACCATACTTACGAAGATTAATGTACCAGTCAAGTTCATCTTTATCCATACCTAACTCATCCATACGAGTGACTAATTTATCATAGTCTTCTTCTCTTTGACTACCACCCATTATCTCTCCTGCACCAGGTACTTCAAGATCTACTGCTGCAACAGTCTCTCCATCAGGATTTTGTTTCATATAGAAAGCTTTAATATCTTTAGGCCAGTCAGTAATAAATACTGGTCCATCAAAATATTCTGTAATATATTTCTCATGTTCTTTTGCAATATCTTCACCTTGTTTAGGTTCAAACTCCCATTTAACATCTGCTTTTTGTAATATGTCTATAACCTCTTTGTGAGTAACTCTTGTAAATTTAGAATTAACTAGTTTAGTAAGTTTATCAAGTAATCCTTTCTCTACAAATTTATCTAAGAATTCCATTTCATCTTTACAGTGCTCCAATACATAACTAACTACATATTTTAACATACTTTCCATTATTTCCATATCCCCATTTAAATCACAAAAAGCAATCTCAGGTTCAATCATCCAAAACTCATTAGCATGTACTTTAGTATTAGAGTTTTCTGCTCTAAATGTAGGACCAAAAGTATAAGTTTTCTTGTAAGCAAGAGCGAATGTCTCTGCTTCTAGTTGTCCTGATACTGTTAATGATGTAGGTTTAGAAAACATATCTTTACTATAATCTACTTTACCATCTACTTTTGGAACATTATCTAAATCAAGACATGTTACATGAAACATCTCTCCTGCTCCTTCACAGTCACTTGCTGTAATTAATGGAGCATGGAAGTAAACATAGCCTCTATCTTGGAAATATTTATGAATAGCATAAGCTGCTACACTTCTAACTCTAAATACTGCTTGAAACAAGTTAGTTCTAGGTCTAAGATAAGCTTGTTCTCTTAAAAACTCACGAGAGTGTTTCTTAGGTTGAATTGGATAATCTTCTGGACATTCTCCTAGTAATATAACTTCACTTGCCTGTATTTCAAAAGGTTGTCCTTCCTTAGGAGATTTAACTACTAAACCTTTCACTCTAATAGCACTACCAACATGATACTTTTGTATCTCTTCAAAATCTTCTAATTTATCATCATAAACAACTTGTATATGTTTAAAACAAGTACCATCAGAAAAATCTATAAAACCAAACTCTTTTTGTTTACGATGATTTCTAATCCATCCTTCCAAAGTTACTTCTTTATCCATATATTCATCTATTTTTTCATATAATTCTTTTGCATCAATTACCATAATTATTCCTCTCTTTCATATTTATTATATCATTTATTTACCACTATCTCCATAGTTAGATAAAACTCTAGCACTTGGATCATCTACTTTACAGCCATCCCAGTCTTTATTAGGCATCCAGTAGTCTACTATTAAATCACTCATACCCAGATAAAACTCTTCAAATATCTCACGATATAACAATGACTCTTTAGTAAATGGAGTATGTTTAGGATATTTTTTTATTTTCTTCTCATATTCTTCATCTGTATATAAACTCTCTGCATATTCTTTTAAATCATCAACTAATGAGTGTCCTACTGCATCACTAAAAGCAGCCTTTTCTCTATATAAAATATTCTCTGGTAAGTAATCCCCCTCAAAAGATTTACGTAGTAAATATTTTCCCATACCATAAGTATTCATCTTAAGTTTAGGATCAATAGAGATCACATAATGTATAAAATCTAAATCTGCAAAGGGAACTCTTGCTTCCAAAGAACAACTAGAAATACATCTATCCGCTCTTAGCACATCATACATATATAGTTCTCTAACTCTTTTCTCACTTTCTTTTTGGAACTCTTTAGGAGATGGAGCGAAGTCAGTATATTTATAACCAAATAACTCATCACTAACTTCTCCTGTTAATATTACTCTAATATCAGTATTTTCTCTAATCCATTTAGAAAGTAAATACATTCCAATAGATGCTCTAATAGTTGTAATATCCCATGTTTCTAATCGATATATAACATCTTTTAAGGCTTTAATAACATCGTCTCTTGTAATAATAACTTCATGATGAATACTGCCTATATAATCTGCTACTTGTTTAGCATATTTCAAATCAATAGCATCTATATCCATACCAATAGCAAAGGTATGAATAGGTTTATCTAATATTTTAGACGCTATAGAACATACTAAACTAGAATCAAGTCCTCCACTTAATAGAAAACCAAGAGGAACATCAGAATCTAATCTTTTCTTAACTCCCTCTACTAATCTTTTATGAATCTCAGGATATATTTTTTCTAAATCATCACTAATAAAAGACTCTACTTTAGTCATATCTACATATTCTTTAAACTCTCCATTAGCATAATAATGTCCTGGTGGAAAAGGATATACTTCACTACATAAGTCTACTAATGCTTTCGCTTCACTAGCAAACATAATAGAATGACTTACTTTAGAATATCCATAAAACATTCCTCTAATACCAATAGGATCTCTTGCAGCTACATAATCTTTCTTCTTAGAATCATAAAGAACAAGAGCAAACTCACTATCTAGCATTTTAAACATATCTAATCCATATTTTTCATACATAGGAAGTAATACTTCACAATCACTTTCACTAGTAAATTTAACTCCATCATGAATTAATTCATCTTTAATTTTATGAAATCCATAAACTTCTCCATTACAAACTAAAACATTACCATCTCTTTCAAAAGGTTGCATCCCTTCTTCACTTAACCCCATAATAGATAGTCTATGAAATCCAAAGATTCCAAAGTCATATTCCATAACTCTACTCATATCAGGTCCTCTATATTTTATTTTAGAAAACCCTTCTAAAAATTCTTTTTTACTAATATCTCTTTTTGTGTAAACTTGAAAACCACACATATCTACCCCTCCTAAGCTTTATATACAAAACTTTTTTCTTTCTCTGGTATAGTCATAACTTTCGCACTTCTACCTATAGTTGCAAGAAAATAAAAACATTCACGTAATGGCATAAATATACTCATACCATTGTATAATGGATGAAAAGCTATCTCATCTACTTCTAATAAATCTTCATCTATAATTAACTCTATTTCTTTATTTTTATCATATATAAGGTTAAATATAGAAACATTGCCAGGTGTCGCATTGATTAAGCTCTCCATATCACTAGGACTAACAAACTCTAATTTACGACAATCTAATTCTTCTTTTAAAGATTTTAGATCTACTTGTTTAGAACTATCTGTTATCACTAAATATTTCTTCTTTTCTCCTTTTCTTTCTTGTACTAGTAAATGTTTACCTATAGCATAATCATCTCCTAAATAATCATTCCATCTACTATAATCAACACATCCTGTCGCTTCTTTATGTCTAATACAATAATCATACTGTATCCCTTTTCTTTCTAAAGTATTACAAAACTTAACAGCTTTCTTTGTCATCTCAATACGATGAGATTCTTCTTTAGATAATACAAAGCTTTTAGATAACTTATCATACATTCCTAATTCATACATAAAAATCATCCTCTCTAATAAATAATAAAAGACTAGTCCATACCATAATACTTATAGTACTATGGGACGAAACTAGTCTTCCGCGGTGCCACCCAATTTATTATAAAGGAATTATTAACTTTATAATCACTTTTTCGATTCTATCAAATCTAGCAAATGTAACGGTCTGCACCCGGCTTAGTCTACTTAATTTCTTTAAGCACTCCGAAATGTTATTCACTACTCACACTTTACTTGTTTCCACCAACCACAAGCTCTCTATAAAAGATTAGAAATAGTTACTTCTTTTCATCAATGTTTTGATGTTATTAATATACTATTATTTTACGCACTTGTCAAACATTTTATTCTGTTTTTGCCTATTTTATTAGTAGCAAAATCTTTTACCTCTTCAATATCAGTAGTAACATTATTAAATGGTAAAGATTCTAATATTACATCTTCATACTCCTTATATCTAGGATCAAGTATTGAAACAATACCTTTATCAGTAGAACTTCTAATTAATCTACCTACTCCTTGTTTTAGTTTAATAATCATCTCAGGTAAATACACTTCTCTAAAACCATCCCTAAAATGGCTTGCTTTTTCCTCTATAATAGGATTAACTACCGGGAAAGGTAACTTAGTAATAATAACATTTTCTAAGGCTTCTCCCTTTACGTCAATTCCTTCAAAGAATGAACCAGTTGCAAATAAAACAGATTGTTTATCCTCTTTAAATCTTTCTTTTAATGTATCAGCACTAACATCATCGGTTTGTAACATAATATTAAAATCATAATTATTCATAGTTACTTTTTGATAAACTCTTCTCATGTCTTCTTTAGAAGTAAATAACACTAAACTTCTTCCTTCAGTAATATTAATTAACTCATCTATTTTGCTAGCAAGAGTATCTAGATATAAATCACGATCCAAACTTTTTGGAGATAGACAATCATCACTTAAATATAAAAGAGCATTATTATCATAATCGAAAGGAGATTTACCAGGAAATTCTTTAATTATAGGAATACCATTTATTCTATCAAGACCTAAATTATTAGCAAAATAGCAATAATCACCGTTTCCAGTAGTCATAGTAGCAGAAGTAAATACTTTCCCATAAGTATTATTACCTAAAAGTCTAGAAGCTTCTTTATAAATATCTTTCCTAACATATTCTAATGTTATATGATCTTTAGTATTAGGAAGAAAAGATACCCAATAAATATTATTACTATTATCACTAACTAAATCTTTAAAAACATTAGCATAACTTTTCAATGTGTTAATAGAAGCAATAAGTCTTTTATCTAAATATTTATAATTAATAGCATTATCAATAAATCTTGCAAGCATTTTATTTAGTTTATTTATTTCTTCTTTTAAAGGTAAAGATAAATCGAAACCACTTGTTTCTTCATCAAAAACTTCAATATTTTCTTTAGCATTTTTACGATACTTATACTTTGCCTTTGTACTTATCATTCTAAATACTTTATTTAAAGATTCAATAATAAGGTTATCTTCATAAGTATCAAGACTTTCATCTTCACTTATCATAAAATCAATTTTTAATATTAAAGCTTCTAAATAACTTTTAGAAATACTATTTTTATAAGAATTCCTAACTTTATCTTCTAAATTATGTGCTTCATCTACGACTAATATAGATGGATCTTGTAATATCAAATCATTATTATCTCTTTTTAATGATTCTACAAGTAAATCATGATTACAAATAACATACTTAGATCCAGGCCATTTTTTACGATTCAACATATACTCACAGCTATCTTTATATACACAATTATAACAATTAACATAATTAATATTTATTCTTTTCCAAATGTGACTAGGTATATCTTGATATTCTTCTTTATCAATATGTCCACTATTAACTTTCTTTTCTAGTTCTTTTAATTTTTCATCTTCTTCATGATGCCTAATATAATCATCAAGTCTTTTCTTACAAATAAAATTATTACGTCCCTTAGCAATAGTAACTGGAATATCTATACCAATCATTTTAGAAATATTTTCTATTTCTGTTTTTAACTGTTCTTGTAATGCAATAGAAGATGTAGAAATTAAAAATCCTTTAAAATTCTCATTATTCTTACTTGCATATAACAAAGGAACTAAATAGCCCCAAGACTTACCACTACCTACTTCAGCTTCCATCAATAATATTTCTTTATTTTTAATAGCATCTACTATATCTAAAGCCATAGTATGTTGTACAGAACGATATTCTAATGTTTCATTATCATGTAAATTTTCAAAAAAACTATCTACTTCTTCATATAATTTAGAATCATAATCAGTCTTTTTTTTCCATATACTACTCATAACCACTCCCCCTTTAAAGTAGCATTATTATACCATAATACAAGTAAAAAGTAAAGAAAAAACCGTTCTCTAATACCTAAATTTCTTCAAAGAATATTCTTTAACTATCTCTATATCATCTATTTTATCTAATCCTAGACTTTCTATAAAGGTTTTATAATCATCATTACCTACTATATTAGAATCAGTAAAGACTTTACCATATTTATTATTAGCAAATAAAGATGCTGAAAACTCTAATATATCTTTTCTTTCATACCTAATAGATACAAGGCCTCTACTATTAGGTTGAAAATGAAAATAATATATATGTTTACTTTCCTTACCAATCATATCATATAAAATATTAGTATATTTTTTCAATAGTTTCTTTAAATATGTTAAATCATCACTCGTTTGATAAAAATCTAACTCTTTCCTAAAATTACTTAAACTATTAAACAGTAATAAAATATCATCATTTAAAGTATTAATCACTTCTTTACTATATATTTTATAATTATTATCACCACTCATATATTTACTTTTAATAAGAGTACCAAGTTTATCATAAAAGGTTTCAATTAATTTAACAAATCCTTCTCCTAGTTCTTTATCTCCAATAATATAACTTATTTCATTAATTATAGACTTTAACATATTTTTAGTTATATAACCTTCATAAGAGTTACTAACTTTTTCTTTTAGAATAGATGCTTCATCTACTATTAAAAGAGAAGGATCTTTAAACATTGAATTATCTTTTCTTTTTAAAGATGCTACTAATAAATCATGTGTACATAGTACATATTTAGCACTAGGCCAACTTTTTCTATTTAAATAGTATTTACATTCATCTTTATATAGACACTTCCTACAGTTTTCTCCATTTACATTAATATTAGTCCAAATCTCATTAGAAATATTAGGATAATCTTCTTTATCAATCATTTCCTCTTCTATTTTTCTACTTATCTCATTTAAAGTCTTATTTTCTTGGTGACTTCTAAGATATTTCTCTAATCTTTTCATACATACATAATTAACATGTCCTTTAGCAATGGTAACAGGAATATCTACATCTATTAATTTAGATAGTTTATCTATTTCTTCTTTTAATTTATTTTGTAAGAAAATTGTAGCGGTTGAAATGAGAAAACCTTTAAAATTTTCTTTATCTTTACTGGCATATAATAATGGTATTAAATAACCATAATTATTATCATCTTTTTCTACTACTAAGATATTTTTATCTCTTAGGATATCTATAATATCTAAAGCAAGTGTTTCATCCTCTTCTTTAAGCTCATGTATATTAAAAAAACTCTCCACTTCATCATATATTTTATCTTCAAAGTTTTCTTCTTTCCAAATACCCATAAATATTCCCCCTAAGTACGCTTATTTTACCATAATTTTAATTAATGGTAAAGAAATAGAATTAATTACTTTTTGAGGCTTGCATATAAGATACTTATATGATAAGATGTATATGTAAGAAAAATTTTCATACAATAAAAAAGAGGGAAAAACTTAACTTGCCAGAGTTGAGTCTTGCCCCTATTGTTTTTTAGGTTTAAGTACTTAACCTTGCGATTGAGTACTTTTCTTATATGGTGTTACTTTACGAAAAGCAAGGCGATTAATAAGAAGATAATTATGATTAAAGCAGTAACTAAAAAGTCTATTTTTCTCATAATATCAAGCCCCTCCTTATTTAGAGTAGGCAAGTACCCAATTGTTAAGTTTTCCCTATAACTATAGTATCATATTGATTTCTATATAGCAAGAAAAAATGTGATAAAAAAGTTACGAATTTTCGTAACTTTTTTTCTATAAATTTAATCATTGTTTTTAGTAAACTTATTAAATCTATCTATTTCACTATCATCTAAAGGAGTTTTAGCAAGAGATTCAAATAGTTTTTTCTGGTCTCGTGCTAGCTTCTTAGGAGTAACTACTTTAAAGATTACATACATATCTCCTACTCTTCTACTAGTAGAGTCTTTAATACCTTTACCTTTAAGTCTTTGTTTATCTCCACTATCAGTACCTCCTGGTATAGTTAATTTAACATTACCATAGATTGTAGGTATTTCTTTTTTACAACCTAATACTGCTTCAGCCATATTAATAGGCACTTCTAGATAGATATCAAGACCATCTCGTTCATAGTATTTATGTTCTTTAATATGAAATTCTAGATATAAATCACCTGAGGCTCCACCATTTTCTCCAGCATGGCCTCTACCTGGTACTCTTAGTCTTTCACCATTATCTATTCCACTAGGAACATTTACAGTGATAGTCTTATGAGATTTAACTTGTCCTTTACCACGACATTTACTACATGTCTCTTTATATGTTTTACCTTTACCATTACACTCTGGACAGGTTGTTTTAGTCATGAATGAGCCAAGTATTGTTCTTTGTTCACTAGTAATAGTACCACTACCATGACATCTAGAACAAGTCTCTTCTCCAAAACCACCTTTACCACTACATTTATCACATTCTGTTACAACATCTAAGTCAAAATCTTTCTCACAACCATAGATAGCTTCTTCAAAGGTAAGTTCTACTTGCATTAACACGTCACTACCACGTCTTGCTCTACTACCTCCACGACTTCTACTAGAACCTCCAAAGCCAAAGCCACCGCCAAATAAGTCATCAAAGATATCACCTAAGTCACTTGCATCAAAACCGAAGCCTGCACCATTAAAACCACCAAAGCCAGAGCCAGCATTTCCTCCTACACCAGCATGACCAAATTGATCATACTGACGACGTTTATTATCATCAGAAAGAACAGAATATGCTTCTTGAACTTCTTTAAACGTCTCTTCAGCATTTTCTTCTTTACTTATATCAGGGTGATACTTTTTAGCAAGCTTTCTAAAGGCACTTTTTATCTCATCTTTAGTAGCACTTTTAGATACACCTAACACCTCATAATAGTCTCTTTTAGTTGCCATATACTACACCTTCCTTCTAATATAGACTTTCTAACATAGAAATTAATTTATCAAAATAGAGAATAGCATTTTTATATACATTTTCATCTTCTAAAGATATTCCTAACTTTTTAAAAGCATCAAGAGGATAAATATCAGAGCCAAACTTTAAGAATTCTAAATATTTGTCTAAAGTCTCTTTATCACCATCAGTAATTTTTGATGCAAAGTAGCTTGCAACACTTACACAAATAGCATAATTATAAAGGTAAAAATTACTATAATAATGACTTCTAAATATCCAACTTCCTTTAGCATAAGGACTTAACTTAACAGTATCACCATAATAATATTTTAAAGAGTTTTCACATATTTCATTCATAAACTCTTTTGTTAAGGCTCCACCATCATGAACTTTATCATGCATTAATCTTTCCATATCTCCTTCTCTAACTGCACCAAATAAATTACTAGTGATTACATTTAGAGAATTCTCAAGGGCAAGAACTTTTTCTTCCTTATCTTTAGCATTATTAAAGATATAATTTGATAGTAAGAATTCATTAGTTAAAGAAGCAACTTCTCCCATTATTATTGCATTATGACAATATTGTAGGGGGTTATTCTCTCTAATGAACTGATAATTAATATGATGTCCTGCTTCATGAGCGATAGTAGATAAAGACTCTAAATCATAATGATAACTCATAAGAATACGTGAATCACACGAAGGAATACTTAAGTTATAACCACCACTACATTTACCAGGATAACCACAAAAATCAATATTACGATTTTTAATAAGTTTATCATATTTATTAAGGTATTCTTTTCCTAATGGTTTTAGCGCTTCTCTTACTGTTTTAATACCTTCCTTAATACTATATTCTTTTTTAGAGTGACTTAGTTTAGCACCTAAATCATAATTATATAAAGTATCAAGATTAAGTATTTTCTTTCTTAATTTAAAGTATCTTTGTAAAGTATTAACCCCACTTCTTGTTGTTTTAGATAAAACATCAAAGATATTTTTATTAAGATTATCTTCAAAAAGACGTGCTTCAAAACTATCATTAAAGTGATATATATTTGCAAGAGTATCTTCTAACTTAACATAACTATTTAATAATTCTGCAGAAGTACTACCATACTCTAAGCCTTTCTTTAATAGTTTTGTATCTGCTTCTTTTCTAGTTTCTCTATTATCATTTGACTTTAAGAATCTAGAATTAGTTGTAGATAGAGTTACTTTCTTACCATCTGCAAGAGTTACTTTACCATAATCATGTTCCATATTAAGTAAAGTAGATGACATATCAGAAAAGTTATTAGTAGCCATCACTAAGGAATTAACTATTTTCTCTTCACTTTCATTTAAAGTATGTTCTTTATTTCTATAAATATCTAATAGAAGTGCTCTATACTCTTCTAACTTACTATTTTCCCTAAATAAGTTTTCAAATTCATCTTTAGATAGTTTTAAAAGTTCTGGTTCAAAGAAACTATTGACATTATTAATTTTTGCAACAGCATCTTTACTTTTAGAAAGCATCTCAAGATTTTCTTTTTTACCTAACTCTTCATCATTCTTTAACCAAGCATAAGCATCCATCTTCTCAACAATAGTTTCAACTTCTTTTAGCTTAATTAAATATTCATAAAGTTTATTACCATCTTTGGTACAACCTCTATAATCATTAAAGATATCTATTTTACTATCTACTTCTTCACTTGCTTTAAAAAATGCTTCATTACTTCCAAAAAACTCACTTAAATCCCATTTGTACTCTTCTTCTACTTCATCCCTATTCTTATATTCTTTCATATTTAGCCCTTTCTCTTATCTTTATCAGATAAAAGTTCTAGTTACCTAGAACTTTTAATTTTTCTACTTCTCTTCAAAGTCTGCATCTTTTACATCGTCTTTTTTATCTGATGTATCTTCACTATTGTTAGCATTTGCTTGATTTTCTTTTTGAACATTCTCATAAACTTTAGTAGCAAGTGCCATAGCTTTCTCTTGTAGTTTATCTTTCTTAGCTTTAATATCATCTAAATCATTCTTAGATAAAGCTTCTCTTAAGTCTTTAATTAAATCTTCTGCTTCTTCTTTCTCTTTTTTATCAACTTTATCTCCTAAATCTTTAAGTGATTTCTCAGTTTGGAATACAAGTTGTTCTGCTTCATTCTTAAGATCAGCTTCTTCTTTACGCTTTTTATCAGCTTCCTTATTTTCTTCAGCTTCTTTTCTCATCTTTTCAATCTCTTCATCAGATAGATTTGTAGATGATGTAATTGTAATAGATTGTTCTTTGTTAGTACCAAGGTCTTTAGCAGTTACATTAACAATACCATTAGCGTCTATATCAAATTTAACTTCAATTTGTGGAACTCCTCTTGGTGCAGGTGGAATATTAGTAAGTTGGAATCTACCAAGTGTTTTATTATCAGCAGCCATACTTCTTTCACCTTGTAATACGTGTACATCAACAGCAGGTTGATTATCTGCAGCAGTTGAGAATACTTCTGATTTACTTGTTGGAATAGTAGTATTTCTAGGAATTAATACTGTCATAACTCCACCTAATGTTTCAATACCAAGTGATAATGGTGTAACATCAAGTAGAACGATATCATTAACATCTCCTGTTAAGACACCACCTTGAATAGCAGCACCCATAGCAACTACTTCATCAGGATTAACTTCACGAGATGGTTCCATACCAAGTTCTTTCTTAACTGTTTCATATACAAGTGGAACTCTAGTAGAACCTCCAACAAAGATAACTTTATCTAAGTCTTTAGCTTTCATATCTGCATCTCTTAAGGCATTTCTAACTGGCTCTAAAGTAGAATCAACTAAATCACTAATTAAGCTTTCAAATTTAGCACGAGTTAATGTCATATCTAAGTGAAGTGGACCATCTGCTCCCTGAGAGATAAATGGTGCAGATACTTGTGTACTTGTCATACCAGATAAATCTTTCTTAGCTTTTTCAGCAATCTCTTTTAGACGTTGCATAGCCATTTTATCTTTAGTAAGGTCAACTCCATTTTCTTTCTTAAATTCACTAACAAGATAGTCAATAATTCTTTCATCAAAGTCATCTCCACCTAAATGGTTATTACCACTAGTAGATCTAACTTCTACAACACCATCACCAAGGTCAAGAATAGATACATCAAATGTACCACCACCAAGGTCATATACTAAGATTGTTTGATTCTTATCTTGTTTATCAAGTCCATATGCTAGGGCAGCAGCAGTTGGTTCGTTGATAATACGTTCAACATCAAGTCCTGCAATCTTACCAGCATTCTTAGTAGCTTGTCTTTGTGCATCATTAAAGTATGCTGGAACAGTAATAACTGCTTTAGTAACGCTCTCTCCTAAGTAGTTTTCAGCTGATTCTTTAAGATTACCTAAAATCATAGCAGAAACTTCTTCAGGACTATATTTCTTACCATTAGCTTCAACCTTTTTATCAGTACCCATTAATCTCTTAATAGATGAAATAGTATTTGGATTAGTAATCGCTTGTCTTTTAGCAGCAGCACCTACTATTCTGTCTCCATCTTTATTAAAAGCAACTACTGATGGTGTAGTTCTATCTCCTTCTGCATTAGGGATAACTTTAACATCCCCAGCTTCTAATACACAGACACAACTATTAGTTGTACCTAAATCAATACCAATTATTTTACTCATTTATATCCTCTCCTTCTTCATTATTATCTTTATTATCATTATCTTCTTCTAGTTTATTTACTCTAACAGAAGCAGGTCTAATAACTCTATCCTTAAGACGATAACCTTTAAGTAACACTTCAAGAACTTCTCCATCCTTAAAGTCTTTATCATTATCAGTCATTAAAGCATCCATTGTATTAGGATCAAACTCTTTATGTTCTGCTTCTATTTCTTCTAAACCATATTTTTTCAAAACATCATCAAAGCTAGCATACATCATCTTAAATCCTTTTAAGAATTTAGATAATTCATCACTTAAATCATTATCATCAAGTCTAATAGCACGTTCAAAGTTGTCTAATATTAGAATAAGCTCACTAATCAAATCCTGATTAGCATATTTTAATCTATTAGTAACTTCTTCTTCTTTTCTTTTACGATAATTAATAAGTTCTGCTTGATGATATCTAATCTTATCATTTAACTCACTTATTTCTTTATCTTTACTAGCAAGTTCTTCCTTTAATTTCTTAATTTCTTCATGATGTTTATCTTTTTTCTTAGACTTATCTTTACATTCACAAGTCTTATTTCCATCTTTTTTACAATTACACTCATGATTTTCAAGAGTCTCTTTTACTTCTTCTTCCTTAGTTTCCATCTATTCACTACCTTTCTATATTTTCTTTTAAGTACTCTAAGATACTAACAACTCTATCATATTCCATTCTCTTAGGTCCTATGATAGCAAGTGTTCCTTCTTCACTATCAGTCTTAAAGTTAGTCTTAATAACTGTTACATCATCATCAAGCTTATTCTCACTACCTATATAGACTTCAATATTATTAGAGTCATCTTTCTTGATTTCCCCTAGTATCTCTTTATCATCAAGTTTCTTAAACAAGTCTCTAATCTTATCAACATTATCAAACTCAGGTTGTTCTAAGAACTTAGTTCTACCTACAACATTAATATCAGTATTAGTAATATCATTAAAGACATTATAAATAGCATTATATAATTGTTGATGCCCTTCTACATATTTAGAGATAATGGGTTTAATCTCAAACTCTAACTTAGTACTAACTTCATCAATAGGTGTTCCTACTATTAAGTTATTAATAAGTTCTACTGTCTTTTTAATATCTTCCGTACTAACATTATCTAAAGTAATATTTTTATGTTCCACTTTACCTTTATCAGTAACTACTATTACTATTAAATGGTTAGCATCAAGTGGTACAACTCTAACTTCTTTAAGTAAGTTCTCATGACTTGCTTTACCTAAGACTACAGCAGTATAAGAAGTCATATCAGAGATAACTTGTAAGCTTTTATTAATACAATCACTTAATTCTAATGTTTGATTATGGAAAATAATCTGTAACTTTAACATTTCTTCTCCATTCATCTTTTTAGCTTCCATTAAGTTATCAACGTAATATCGATATCCTTCTTCACTAGGCACTCTACCACTAGAAGTATGAGTTTTCTCTAAATAACCAATCTCTTCAAGACTAGCCATCTCACTTCTAACTGTAGCGCTAGAACACTTTAATTTTTTACAAAGTTGATTACTACTAACAGGCTTAGCTTGTCTAATATAAGACTCAACAATTAATTTTAATATTTTCTTTTGTCTATCACTAAGCATAACTACCTCCTAGGCATTTTAAATACTAATTTTAGCATTCTCACTTTTCCATTGCCAATATCATTATATGCAAAAAGTTAGCACTTGTCAACTCTTTTTGCTAACTTTTTTTCACCTAATGAGAATTTGCAAAAGCATTTAATTCACTTTTAATATTATTAACTAAATCACTAGTAGTTCTTCTTTCAAAACTAAGATTACCTAATAGCAAAAATAAAATTAATGTTGCCATAATTAAAAGACTATATAAAACAGTAGAAATGGCAAACCCCTTATTATTCAATCTCATATTTATCCCTCTTCTATTACTTTTATAATAGCATGATAATGACTATCTCTATCTATAACAAAATCACTATTAATAGCCCAAAGTCTAATAGAATAATCTTCTTCACTATCTGCTTCTAAAGTATCTTCATATAAAACATTATCTTGGTACTCACTAAGTATTTTAGCCTCAGGAGTTTGATGATCTACTCTTAAACTAAGTTTTAATAATTCAGATGGAATAGTTTTAGTAGAACATTCATCTCTATTTATTCTATTTGTATTAGGTTCTAATACTATTTTATAACTAACACTATTAGCAGTTCCATTTTTTACAGTAAAACTATATTCAGTAGAACTTAATCCCACTGCATCACTAACAGGAGTAAATCTAGTTAAGTTAATTTTATTACCCTCTTTACTATGAAAAACTACTTCCATCTCTCCAGTATCTATATCTCGTTCTCTTTCACTAGAAAAATTTTGATATATTAAATATGTAGAGACTATAGCAAAAGCAAGTAAAAAGATAATAATTATTGCACTTTTAATCATATGTCTACGATAATATTTTTGATACATAGAAAACACCTCTTTTTAATTATTGTAAAGCTTTTCTATAAAATTAGTCAATGAAAAGAACATTTTTTACAAAATATAGTGTAAATTTTCAAAAAACTCTTGAAAAAGATAATAGTTTGTTATATATTAGTAATGTCTTATTTGTCCGCGTAGCTCAGCTGGATAGAGCAATCGCCTTCTAAGCGATCGGTCACGTGTTCGAATCACGTCGTGGACACCATTTATGAAATTAAACAGTCTTCGGACTGTTTTCTTTATCTTTAGGGGGATTTATGAAAACGAAAAATATAGATATAAGCAATCTAAAACTATTAGAAATAACAGATAGCAAAGAAATATATGACTTAGAAAATGGTTATATTTTAAAGAGATATATAAATTTAAATGAAAAAATGCTAAATATATATAGAAAAAAATTAATACTAGCCAAAGATATAAATATCAAGAACTTAATTAGTCCAGAGTTTCTATATAAAGAAAATGGTAAAATAAATGGTTCTATTGAAAAGAAAATAGTTGGTACATCTTTTGCAGATTATTTAAGAAATAAAAGGAAAAGGAAAGAACAAATATTTCTTGAAGATATTGGCATGTTCTATATTAAAAAGCATGATATTATTATGGATGCAAATAAAGAAGATATTAACTTTCCAGATGGTTCTTATAATAACTTCTTTATTGATGAAAATGAAAACATTTATGCCATAGACTATGATGGTATGCAAATTAAAGGTATAACTTCAAGAGAATTTAATGAATTTATTTTTAATGGTAACAATCGTTTCTTATTTAAAAACGAAAAATACATTAATGAAGGATTAATAAATTATAATATGGATATTTATATGATGGGAATAGAGTTTTTATTTCTTACAACTAAATTAGATCCAATTAGTCATAGATTGAAAAATATAGATGAATTTAGAGATTTCTTAGACTATGTAAATTTTCCAAATACTGAGTTAAGAAAAAAATTAGAGTTACTTTATAACTCTAATGAAGATAATAGGTATTTTAAAGATGAATTAGAAGATTTTATCAAGGAGTATACTCTAACAAGTGATAGAAAAGGAGTTCCAAGAATCTTTATAAAGAAATAATTAACTCTCTCTAATCTTTTTAATAGCTTTTCCTATATTATTAATAGTATCACTTGCTATCATTGATATATCAGTATTATCTTCTTCTGCTAAGCATCCTGCTATACCATTTATTAATACACCTAGAGATATTGTTAATAAACTAAAATTTAAATAAGCAAGAAGTCCAACAAGTATCCCTGATAAAACATCTCCACTACCTGCTGTAGCCATACCAGCACATCCTGTTTTAACTAGATAAGTAGTATTACCAGCAGTTATAATAGTAGTATGTCCTTTTAAAAGAATGGTTACTTTATAGGTACCTGCGAATTCTTTAACTAAGTTTAAAGAATCTTTTTTTATCTCTTCTATAGATTTATTAGTAAGTCTAGAAAGCTCTTTTAAATGTGGAGTCAATAATATATTACATTTCTTATATTTTAATATATTTAAATTCATTTTAGATAAAGTGTTTAATCCATCTGCATCTATTATCAAGTTA
Source organism: uncultured Bacilli bacterium (assembly GCA_944332025.1). Lineage (GTDB taxonomy): Bacteria > Bacillota_I > Bacilli_A > RF39 > UBA660 > Onthousia. The sequence continues at coordinate 13,527 of CALVJB010000002.1, read as the reverse complement.
CCAGTATAATTTTTTATTAGAAACTCTAATACTTCTTCTAGATGTTTATCACTACCTAGCCCCATTCCAAAAGCAAGAGAATCTAAATCTTTAATAGAGTCTTTCAATTTATCATAAAATTTATCATTATAATCAGGCAATATACACAAAGTTTGTTCTAATATATTAGGTCCTAATAATGGTAATATTTCTTTTTTAACTAAAACTCTACTGATACCACACCCACTTCTTAAAGCAGATAATGATAAATAGGCAAGCTTTAAGGCCCCAGAGTATTCAATACTTCCACCATATATTCCAGCTTTACCAAAATCACCTTTATTAGAATCTATATTTCTTTCTTTTACTAAATATTTTACGTCATTAATTTCTATTTCATAGGTATTATTATTTATCTTTTTCATACATCCTCCAAAAAGAAAGTATACTCAAATTAATGAGCATACTGTACTGTTTTCTCTACTACTTCCTTTATATCTCTTTCATTAAATGGTTTTCTTAATACATCAACTATTGGATAATTAAAAGCTTTTGCAACTAACTCATTATCACCAACTCCTGTAATAATAGAAACAGGAATCAAATCAAATAAATTATTATTTCTAAAGTACTCTAATACTTGAAACCCATTAAAGTTAGGCATATTAAGATCAAGTAGCATTCCTACAATCTTTATTCCCTGATTGTTAGCAATCATTTGTAAAGCTTCATTCCCATCGTTAGCAACTAATACTTCAAACTGATTATTAAATATTTTACTAACAAAGTTTTTTATAACTGCAGAATCATCAACTACAATAAGAGCTCGATCTTTTTTAGGGGCCACAAAAGTAGTAGCAGTACCAATTTCTTCCATTCCTAAATACTGCTTAACTAAGTGGACTATTCGATCGAGCTCAGTTATCAATTCATCAAAATGTAGAGTTACATAATACATATTATTTTCTTTACTAGCCATCTCATGATTATACGCAAACGTAGCTAAAGTGTCAAAGCCAAAATACCTAGCATCACTTTTTAGGCCATGAACCAAGATAGCGTAATTAGCCATATCGCCATTTTCTTTAGTTTGTTTAATCTTAATTTCTTTTTCATTAATGTCTTGAAGGAAGTCGCCCAATGTATCATCATAAGTCGACATATCTCCAAATAACTCCAAACTTTTTTTAACATTAACACCATTATTAATAAGTAAATTTACATCTCTCATAATAATACCCTCCATACTATAGAGTATAGCATAAATTACTCATTATTCAAATACTTATTTATAACATTATCAAGTGCTTTACGTTCAATAGGTTTAGAAAGATAACTATCAAAGCCTTCACTTAAATATTTCTCTTCCATACCAGCAATAGCATTAGCAGTTAAAACTACTACAGGGGTACTAAAGTTAGGATCTTCTTTTAATTTATGGAATGTTTCTGTACCACTCATTCTAGGCATCATATCATCCATAAAGATTAAGTCATATTTAATATATTTAACTTTTTCTAAACATTCAGCACCACTCATACAACTATCAACAGTAATACCATAATCTTCTAAAAGTCTAGTAGCAACTTTAATATTTAATTTATTATCATCAACTATAAGAACACTTTTACCAATAACCTCTCCACCTTTAGTAAGTTCTTCTCTACTTACTTCCATTGTATCTTCTAATATTACTGTTGATGGAGCAATTTTTTGGTCAATTGATACTGTGAATTTACTTCCTTTACCATAAATACTTTGAACTACTAGTTGTCCGTGCATAAGTTGTACTAATTTCTTAGTAATTGCAAGTCCAAGTCCAGTTCCTTCAATAGTTGTGTTTCTATCTTTGTCAAGACGTTCAAACTTATCAAATAGTTTATCTATTTTATCACGTTTTATACCAATACCAGTATCTTCTACAGATACTATAAGTCTACAAATATCGCCTTTAATTAGTGAATCAACTTTAAATATAATATGTCCTTCTTTTGTATACTTTGCAGCATTAGTTAAAATATTAAGAATTACTTGTTTTACTCTTGTATGATCTCCATATAATACTTTAGGAATAGTTTCATCTATTTTAACAATTAACTCAATAGGTTTCTCACCTATTCTTACTTTAGTTAAAGTTGTTAAATCATTAAACATTTTATATGGACTATAATTATTATTAATTATCTCTAACTTATTCGCTTCTATCTTAGATATATCTAAAACACCATTAACTATTTCAAGTAAACTATCACTCGCCATTAAAATATCATTAACATCATCTCTTGCTTTTTCTGGTAAATCTTTTTCATCTTTTAATGCTTCTGCAAAACCAGTAATGGCATTAAGAGGTGTCCTAATTTCATGAGACATATTAGATAAGAATTCTGTCTTAGCTTGATTAGCTTTTTCCGCTTGGACCTTTGCTAAATTAAGTTCCTTTATAAGTTTTATATCAGGATTTTCTATTGTAAAATACAAAATGACAACGACAATCGAAAGGCAAAAGTTAACTAAAAACAAATCAGGAAATAATCTTTGTACCACCACTATAACAACCATAGATACAGCCATTGCAAATAATGGTGTATACTTAAACAAAATAATATTTTTCCTATTTTTTATAGCACAAAAAATTGAAAATAGAATACCAACACCTGCAATTAAATATGTAAGAGTTACAGAAGAACCCATAGGAAAAACAACATTATTAGCAAAATTAAATTCAATTGGTAATATATAAATAATGAAAGTGATTAAAACAAAAACTCCCAATAAATAATGGAAAATTTTTCTAAAATGTTCAAGCTTCTCTTCAATATTTTTCTTATTATAAGAAATAACGTAAATATAAAAAGCAAATGTAAAAGTCCAAGCTACAAAATATACAAGTTCTGTTTTAACAACTAAAAAATACAAAAAGCTATTTAATGGATAACCATTTATATATAAGGCATATCCCAAAATATCAAAAAATAAACCTATTGCAGTTGTAATAATCAAAACTTTATATATTTTTGTTTCTGTATTAACTACACTTCCTTTACTAAAAAAGAAAAATATAAATATTAATATATAAACAAAACTACAAATTGTAAAATAAGCACCCATATTCATTACTCCTATCTTTATAAATACTATATCACAAAAAAAATAAAAGTGCAAAAAACTCGAAATTAATCGAGTTTATTTTAATATTTTAACATTAATACTTTTTGCTTCTTCTAAAACATTATTTTTATATTTCTCATTATCAGCAGCCTGTAAAACATTCCAAGCAAGTTTTCCATTAGCACTTTTTGGAAGTGTTTCATGATATTCGATATAATGAGGAAGTTTTGCTTCTCCTAAAGTTCCATAAATTAAAGTATTTATTTTATTCTCAAGGTTTTCTATATCAATATCAGTATTTTCTAAACTAATATGATATTTACATACAAATTGCAAATCATCACTAGGTATTTTAGTAACAATACTTTCTTTAATCTCTGGAATATTACTTAGCAAATTTTCTATCTGTTGAGGGTAAACATTTTCTACACCGCAAACAAAATTTCTCTTTACTCTATCTATGAATTTCTTTTCATTTGTAGCTGGATCAATAATAGCAACATCTCCTGAATTTAACCAACGTGTACCATTCTCATCTGTCATAATAACTTTCTTAGTTTCTTCTTCATTATTATAATATCCTTCCATCATACCACGTCCTGCTACAAGTAAAACTCCAGCTTTACCTTTTTCAACTTCTTCAAAAGTTTTAGGATCAACTACTTTAGCGCCAACGAAAGGTATCATATGACCAATAGTACCAGATGCATTTAATTTACCACGTTTAACTGCAACAGGAGCCCACATTTCTGTCATTCCTAAACCATTATAAATACTATCTTTAGCATTAAATGTATCAAAAATAATATCTGTTAAATTTTCTGTTTTAGAAGTTAATTGTTCCCCACCAGAAACACCTGTTTTCAAAAAGCTCATATCTAATTTTTCTTTTACAGATGGATCTAAATTTTCTAAAGCTTCTCCTACTATTTTATAAAATTCTTTTTGATTCTTTTCATCCATTTTGCTTAAGTTTTTATATTGTTCATAAACATCGCTACCAGCTATTTTCAAAACATAATCAATATATGCATTCCACTGGATAGGTCCTCCAAAAACTCCATTTGGTTTTTCTTTATAAAGTAACTCAGGAAAATCTTTAGGCATTGCTTTTGAAGTCAAATGTATCTCTAAACTTCTATTTAAAGCATACTGCATTGCAAAACCACCAAAAGCCATAAATTCTGGTAAATTACCTAAAAACCTATCACCAGGCTTAAGTGGTAATACATAATTGACACCTTTAGTAACAGTACTTAAACCATTACCATTTAGCATAACACCTTTATGAGTTCCACTACTTCCACCAGTAAATGTTATATCACTGATATATTTGTCCATAGTATTAGCAATAGGAACATCTATAACACTATTAGATGTTCTATCTAAATAAGTAGATATCCTCTTTTCTTTATTTAAAACAAAATTTCTAGAAGCTAATAAAAATAGATTTAATATAGCTTTTTCTTTCTTAGAAGCATTCACACTATCATATGGTGAAAAATAAAGTGTATCTACCCCATATCTTTTAGTAATAGTAGAAAAACTTTTAGAAAACATATTAATACCAATAAGCATTTTTGGATTAACAAGTTCAATATCTGCCTCTTTTAGATAATCTTTCTGAACTGGATTAATAGCACAAACAGTAGCTCCTAATTTATATAGAGCTCTTTTTAGATACAAAGCAGATGGAACATTACCAGCAGCAAAAGCAATTCTATCTCCTTCTCTAACACCTTTCTCTTTTAAAGCCTTAGCGTATTCATCTACTCTAGTATGAAACTCTTCATAGGTTATCTTTTCCCCTTTCTCTGTTACTAGAGCAACATTATTCATATATTTTAAATTTTCATGTAACTGAAATTCATAAGGATTTACTTCTTCAGGAATAGTAGCATCCTTAGCACCATTATTGTAATAATCAATATCAGTATATTCACTGTATTTTAAATCATTATTCTTCATACAAATTCTCCTTTACTTTCTTATCTCTATTTCATCATAAGTATAGGAAGATACTGCATTACCTATTTTCACTTGATAAATAGATCCTATTTTCATAACAACAACCCCTGTTATTCCCGTATCTTTAATAACTACTTCGCTACCTATCTCAATATCATCATCTGTTTCATCAAAGCTTGTATTCTTCACTATCAAACCCATATTTCTACACTTTTCCTTTCCAAGTTTATTATAGAAAAAATACATTTAATTTGTCAATTATAACTATATATTTTATCAAGTTTATGTTAATATTTAAGTAAATAGAGGTAAATTATGAAAGAGATATTAGAACTACTAAATAATAAAAGAATTGAATGTAAAATGATTAAACATAAAAAAGTTTATACTATAGAAGAAATTAAAGATATTAATCTCGATAAAGAAGGTATTATCCCTAAAAATATATTTTTAAGGAATGCTAATGGCAAAGTCCATTATTTAGTTACTTGTCATCCTGATAAAAAGATAGATATCAAGAGTCTTGCTAGTAATCTAAATAGTACTCATCTTTCTTTTGCAAGTACTGATAGATTAAAAAAATATCTTAATGTAGAGAAAGGTTCTGTATCTCCACTTGGCTTTATCTATGATAAAAACTCTGAGGTAATCTTTGTCTTTGATAAAGAATTGATTAATAAAACTATAGGAGTTCATCCTAATAGAAACAACTGCACTATTTTTATAAACTTTAAGACTCTAGTTAAATTAATAGAAGATCATGGTAATGAGATAGTCTATTTAAACATTTAAAAAGATAGAAAGTTTAAAGATTACTTTCTATCTTTCTCTTTATTGCATCTAATTATCTTATAATTACAGATTCAAAAAATCTTTCTTGAAACTCAGTTAAAGCTTTTATTTGATCATCAGTATAATTAATACCCTCTGGCACTACAATTATTTTGTCATCATCATCGTTAGTTCTATGAATAACTGCAATGCACTTACCTTTATAATTTTCTACTGGATCAAATACTCCTAATAAATAAGCATCTAACTCTTCTCCATCTCCACTAATTACATTAGGTACATAACCATAATTAACAGTATAAACAAAGCCATGTTTAGGATGTTTAGTACCTAAAGCTCTATCTATAACAATATTAACTTCCTTACAATAGCTATTTAAGCTTATTTTCTATATACCATTTTGCAAAATCATCTTTGGCTGTACCCCAAAAACTAGCTTCATATTCATGATCAATATCTCTTAGTTCACTTAAAGTTCTTGTTTCCCCGTCTGGTATATAAAATTTATCATGCCATCTGCCTCTTGTTCCTCTTACTTCTTTAGCGATAGTACCAGTACCACCACCAGTAAAAACTACTGGTTCTTCTCCTGGCTCACAGTAAGCAAAAGTGTGTTCAATTCTAGCTTTTCTGTTAGTTTCATTCTTAAATAGTTCTAAAAACTTATCTATTCCTATCTGTTTATCAAAGTAAGCATTATATGGTCCAGGGAGCCCACCTAAAGCATCAATATATAATCCTGAATCCGACTTTAAAACAGGTTGCTTTAATTTTTCTGCTGCATACTTTGCACTAAAAGCTGCTACTTCGCCACAAGTTTTAGCTTGTATTTCAATCACTTCAAAATCTGGATTCATTACTTCCAAGTTAAAACCATATTTCTTTCCAAAAAATTCATTTGCTTCCTCAACCTTATGAGGATTAGTTGTTAAATAAATTAATTTTTTCATAACACTCTCCTAATTATTATACTTTTTATATACTACTTTACTATCTTCAAATACTACATATCTATTATAATACTTTTCATAATATTCCTTAAAGATAAAATATCCCGTATCAATACCATTACCGCTTTCTATAATACTTTCAAACTCTTTTATAGAAACCCATTTAACATCTTGTACTTCATCTTCTTGTAATTTTAAATCTTTTATATCAATATTAGTTTTTAATAAAAACACTTCAACAAAATCATTTATTCGAGCATATGAACCAATAAATCTTAAATATTCTTTATTTACTTGTATTCCTAATTCTTCATCTAACTCTCTAATTCCCCCTGTAATTGCATCCTCACCTAAAAGAGCACCACCAGATACTGTTTCCCAATAATTAGGGTATTTTTTAGATGTAGAAGGTCTCTGTTGTATCAGGAGTTCATCATTATCATTAATAATCCATATAAAGCAAGATAGTCTAAATTCTCCTTCTGTTAACTCTTTTCTATCTTTAGTATAATTTAATTTTTCATGTTTGTCATTATAAATATCAACTAATTCCATAAGTATCATCTCCTAATTAAGTTTTAATATTTTATTTTTCTTTTTTAAATATTTATTTTCATACCAATTTATAAATTCATCTGTTGCAGATGTATGATTATCATGGCGATGATTTCTTTCATAATCAGTCATTTCTGCTAAAGTTTTATCATGATTTATGGGAATAAAAACGCTCCATAAATTAGATTTAGCCTTTCTTTCTATGTTACCACGTATTGATAGTGATAAAGTCCCTTTACTTTCTCCATAAAAGGTATAGTAATCATACCCATCATAAAAGGTTAAACAATCAATAAATTTACATGCTCTATTAGTAACGTCTTTCATAACTTCAAGCAATTTATCTATATTAGAACTAACTCCACTTCTTTTAACAAAAGCTCCTGGATAATTAGGGTTATTAGGATAATTTTCAATATAAAAACCTGTATCTGCTACAAAAATAGGTCTACCTACTATTTCATATGCTTTTCTTGCTTTTTCTTTTGATATAACTTCAATATCATTAATCTCTGGTTCTTTCATATCATATTTAAAATAATTAATTGGTACACCAACTCTTTCAAATTTTTCTTTTACAGAAACATATTTACCATAATTTCCTGTAACATAAGTTAAATCTTCCATATCACTTCTCTCCTTTCTTAATTACATATTAACAAAAGAAGAGGAAATATATATGTCAGTTATTAAATTTCTCTAATAATTTTATAGACTTTATTCTATTTATATAAAAGTGCCTTATTTCTTCTTTTAGTTCACAGTAGGCAGCAACACCCCATTCATTACCTAACAAAATTAAATCATATGGCCTAATAGTTCTTTTAGATATATCTTTCTTATCTTTAGAATAATACTCAATAAAACATTTTTTATTATCTTTAATCGCTCTATTTACTAAATTAAACAGTTCTTTATTCTCAACATTTATATCATTAGGAGTAATAAATCTTTTAGGTACATTTATATTTTGATTTAATACATATCCTCCATAAGGTCCTTTAATAGTATCTATATAAATACCTGCTTTTTCTAAATCATCTTTATAAACTCTTACCATTCTAGGACTTACTTCTAACTTTTCTGATAGTTCTGCGATAGTATATTTTCTTCCAGTACTTAAATATTCAAGCATTGTAAGTACATTGCTAACTTTAGACATTATATTTTCACCTCTATTAACAATATTATATATTCTTGTTTTAATAACCACAACAAAAAAAGAAAAGAATTAACTATCATTCTCTTCTTTATAATAATATCTATAAGGTCTTGCATTAATATTTAGATCATTCATAAATATTCCTAAATATCTAGTTCCATCTTTGGATGTTTCTTGATATAAACGATTATCTATTATTTTACCATTTTTATTTATTATCAAATAATCATCTCTCCAAGTTACATTGTCATAATTAGTTGTACCATCTTTATATAAAATTAATTCTTTGTATTTAGTATCAGGCATAAAATGTTCTTTATTAGGATTAAATAATTTATCTGGTTCTACTATTTGTCCCTGTAATATCCACTTACCAACATATTTAGAATCATAAGTAGGTTCAGTAGTTTTAAACTTCTCTTCTGATTTTTTCATATGAATTAAAGCATCTTCATTTTCTTTAGTTAAGTCATATGCTTCTACATAAATATCAGTTCTATCACCATTATATATTTCTATAAATTCTCCTCTTATTTGAATATTATTATTATTTGCATACTTAATCATTTCTTTATAAGCATCTATTACCTCATCATTACTAGATGTATGTAATAAAGTTTCTACAACATTATCAGTTAATACTTCTAATCCCATACTTTGAAGTTTATTAATAAAGCCATAATTAGTTTTTAAATCATCACTTAAGACTCTACCTATAAAACAAGTAATATCACTTTCTTTAAAACCAACTTCATAACTAATTAAAACACTAGGTAGATTAGTATAACTCTTTTCATTAACTTTCTTATCAATAAGCTCTAATTCCTTCTTAAAATCATCTCTTGTCTTTAATACTTTAAACTCCCCTATCATAACAAACTTAGGATTTTTAATTAATTCCATATAAGCTTCCCCCCTTAATTTATTTTTTATCTTTTCTAACTTCTTTAGCTTATCTTGATAATCTTCAGTTAGTTTTTTAACTTCTTTAATAATATTATTATCCTTAGGATTATCAAGAATATTCTTTATTTCTTTTAAAGTAAATCCTGCTTCTTGTAATGTTTTAATATTATGATAAGTACTAACTTGTTCTTCACTATAATATCTATAACCTGTAAAGTCATCTACTTCTTTAGGTATTAAAATACCCATTTTCTCATAATGTCTTAGTGTCTTAATAGTACACTCACAAAGATATGAAAATTCACCTATTCTATACATATTCTTCCTCCTTTCACCACAAATATATCATTGACCTTAAGGGGAGAGTCAATACTTTTTTTATTTAAAATTGACTTCAAAATATGTAAAAACATTTTCACTAGGAACAGTTAATTTAAATAGAAATTTATTATTATCTAGTTTTAAAACATAAAGACTTGTTAATTTATGAAACATATCATCTTTCTTATCAGTTGGTAGATAAAAATCTAAAAAACCTGACTTATCTTCATTAGGCTTTTTAATAAATGCTTCTGTTTCTAACATATATTTTGTAATATTCTCTATTCCATTATTAAAACTATTTAGTGTTTCTAAATCTAATTTAAGCATAAAACTAAGAAAAGCATTTTTACTATTATCATCAATACCTGATATTTCTAAACATAGCAAAGGACTTAAAAACTCCTTACCTCTTTTTCCGTCTACAAATTCAACACTCTCCATATTATCATAATAATAAGTAACTTTAGCATCTTTTACATCCTCACCATCTATTTCAAAAACATAATCAGGAAAATTTAAAACCTCTTCTACTTCTTTTGTTTTATTAATATTTCCAATTTTACCAACATAAGCTTTACTCATTTATATCTCTCCTTCCTTTAATTACTAAATGTTAAACCATTATCATTACTAACTAACTCTATATCTTTTAAATCATTCCCTACTGGAACTGATACATCTAAAAATAACTTATCTTTTTTAAGACGAGGTGTATTATTAATATAATAGTAATCTAAGTTACCATAACCATTTATTGTAATAGAAACATCATTAAAAGACTTACCTTCATCAGTAGTAACTAAGAACTTTTTATATCTATCATCACGTCCTAATAGTCCTAAGTCAAAGATAAAACCAATATTCTCATTAACAAAAGTAACATCAGTATCTCTATTTACAACTAGATATTTATCATCGTTTTCTAAGATATTTTTAAAACTTAAGCCATTATCAGTAGATTTTTCTACAATAATTATATCTTTACCTGCTAAAGCAGAATCAATAACTCTTACTCTAATTATATCAGTTTTATTAAATCTACTTTCATATAAAATATTTCCTAAAAAGCTCTCTATTGTAGTAGAACCATAACTACCATTTTTAACATCCATTACTTCTATTTCTTTTTCAATATTTTGACTATATGTATAATTAATTAATTTTCCATCAGCATCAAAAAACTCTGTCATTAAATAATTTTCTTTACTAATCTCTTTATCATAGTGCATTTTCTTTCTTAAAGTATTTCCTCTAACAAAAGGATTAATATAGTCATAATAGAAAACAGAGTCACTTGATAAAAATCTACTTCTTGATTCTACCATCTTTTTATTATATAGAGTAACTGCACTTTCTCTATCTCCTATAAAATAACCTAAAACTAGAAAAAACAATATAACAGTCACTATTTCAATAAATATATATGACGTAAAAAGCTTAATTTTCTTTTCTTTCTTAGTCTTATATATACTTATAATACCCAAAACTATAGTTAATAAAATTATTATAATAGAGATAAGTTTAATAACACCAAAATAAGTATAATTATAATGAGCAAGGACTATGTAACCAATAAAATATAATATTACATAGATTACTCCATAAAACAAAGGACTTTTTAATAAGTTTTTCATAAGTATCTTACTCCTTTATCCTATTATACTATCTTTTTAATACTTTGGCATAATAATCTTCAAAAGAGTTAAAACATCCCATAGAAAGAATTTTATCTATCATATCTTTATTAAAAGGATAGTTCGCATAATAATCATAATCATTTCGCCATAATTTACAACTAAAGGTTTGATAATTACTTAGTTCATAGATTTTATAATAGTCTTTCTTTATTTTATCTATATCTAATTTACCTTCACTAAAAAGTTGATATAACTCTTTTCTACGCTCTTCCCTTTTTAAAAATATAGTCATCTCTTCTTCTGTTAATTTATTATAATCTTCAATCCCTTTTTTCTTACTTATTTCATCTTGCAACGGAAAGTGAAACTCTACAAATAACTGTTCATCAATAATATCTTTAATACTAACCTCATAATCAATACTATTACCTATAAAAGAAGAGAAACCACCTAACTCTTGAACTCTTAAAAGCATAGGTATATCTCTATCACTATCCCCTATTGCATATATACTAAAAGGCTCTTTTTGAACTTGTAAAAAATCATCTATCGCTTCTTCTTTTTTAGAAACACCTATACCATAAACTCCATTATTACCTAAGTAATATGTTTTACCATGAGTATTTTTCTTAATAACATTATCATCATCATAAATCCTACCATTACTTTGTAAATAATATACAAGTCTATCCCTAAAAGTTTTGTCAATGGATTCATGTAAAGGTATTAACATATCATTAAATATATAACCAATACTACCATGTCCATTTGGTGAAGTAACAACTGCAACATAATTATCAGCACTTAAAAATTCATTTAAATATCTAGATACAACGTCTATTTCTTTAGTTCTATCATTATCACTATTAATTAAAGTATCAACTAAATCAGTAAATAATATTTTTTCCATTATTAAACCTCCTAGTATAACACAATTTTCTTAATTTAATTTTTGACATATATTATAATCTATTATATAATAATTATGAACTACTCAAAGCACGAATGTGCGTAGGGTAGTGCTTTTTATTTAGGGTACTTAACAATTCCAAAAGTACTCTTTTTATTAGCGTTAAGATTTAATTTATTATTTGATTTTAATGTTTGCATTACACTACCAATAAACCTTTCATCTATACAATTTGCTATCCTATTAGGTAAAGGTTGTTTTTCTACACAGCATTTTTGATATAAATGAGTAAAATAAGAAACAAAATCGCATAATTGAATAAAATAAGACTCCTTAGAATCCTTTTCCAATATATCTTCAATTAAATTTCTAATTGGTTGATTTTTTGTTTTCATAGAAAATTTAGAATAAATGGGATTATAAGCCCTAATAGCTCTAGCAGTTTTTCTCATAGGTACCACTCTTCCCTTATCAATTATAATAATATAGTTCCATTTACCGTTACTATCATTTTCTATTCTCTGAATATTATAAGTAAGAGCATTTTCTAATACTTTATAATCACTTCTTTTTATTTTTCTTTTATCAATCATTACATTTATTATTGAAATATCAAGATTACAAATTACCAAAGTAAATTCTTTTAAAATTTCTTGTTTTTGTTCCTTAGTCCAATTATATTTTCTATAAGGGTCTTTATCACATAAGAAATGTTTTGTATGCATTTCTTCTTTTATATGAAAATTATATTTTTGTTTCAATTTTTTTCTCAAGTTAGTAATAATATCATAATTTCTCTGCCAACTATTAACCGGCATATAAATACTAGTTAATAAAAATGTATCTGAAGAATTGGTATTATTCCCATCATCACCAGTTTCATCAAAATATGCAATGTAAGTTTCTTTCATCAAAAAACACCCCCAATGAGTTCATACTATCATACAAAAACTTTGTTCGTCAACATATTTGAACAAATAAAACAAACAAGTTTGTTTTTACCTTGTCGTTACCTCCAAGGATTCCTACTTCATAGATAAGGTATCCCTTATTCTCCATAGGCTTAAATTCCGATAGTCGCTACCGTACTAATTTGATTTTGTTATTTAATTGTTATTTCATCTAAAACATTATCTATGCTAAACATTCTAAATTATAGTGTAACTTTAATCCTTATCGAGTAGAAATATAGATTACTCTATATAGCCCTCACAAATCCGTACGTGCGGCTTTTCC
>CALVJB010000001.1 GCA_944332025.1 uncultured Bacilli bacterium | reverse complement strand
ATGATGAGTGCAATCATTATCATAACAGCATTCTTTATGCCATCCGCTTTAGGAATATATTGGTCAGTAGGTAATATCTTCGCTATAGTTCAAAATATTGTAGTACAAAGGGGGATGGAAAAACATGGTAAATAAACATAATTACACTGGAAAAACATATGAAGAAGCAGTTAATAAAGCCAAAATTGATTTGCAGGAATTAGAAGAAAACTTAATAATAAATACCAAAGAAGAGAAGAAAACACTTCTTTCTAAAAAAGTAGAGATAGAAGTAATTGAAAAAAGAGAAGTAAAAGAGTACCTAAAAAAACAAATAAAGAGCCTTTTAAAAGATATGGGATTCGATGTAGAAATAGAAATAACAGTTAATAATGATACTCCAACATATCGTTTATATTCTACTAATGATGCTTTATTAATAGGAAAAGATGGTAAGAATTTAAAAGCCTTAACAACAGTAGTAAATGCTATTCTTACTAAAGAAATAAATACTAACTATCGTTTCTTAATAGATGTTAGTGATTATAAAGAAAAAAATGATAGAAGAATAGAGCGACTTGCCAAAAAGTTAGCAAGGGAAGTAAAAGAAACAAAGGTAGAAGTAAAAATGGACTCTATGAACTCCTATCAAAGAAGACTTGTTCATAACATATTAAATAATAATAAATATGTATATACAGAAAGTGTAGGAGAAGAACCTAATCGCTGTGTTGTTATAAAACCTCGCGACTAGGTTCTTTTTTTGTAAAAAAGTGACTAATTTATAAAACTTTCCTTATTTACCTTTACAGTATCACAAAATATCAATATAATAATAAAACTGAAAAAAGGAAAGGAAGGTGTTATATGCAAGAAATAGTTGCAGATACAATAAATGATTTAGAATTTTTAAAGTTACAATTAACTACTGAAATAGATGGGATAAAAATAAATATAGGTGATTTACGTATTTATCCAAAGGTACAAAACTATATAAGTTTAGTAAAGAAAAGAGAGAACTTAAAGCAAAATAATATCTATAAGGACCCTTTAAAAGCAGAACTTAAAGACAAAATAGATACTTTAATAGATACTTATGTAGAAGTAAAACAATATATAGAAAGTATAAAAGCTTTAAAAGATTATGAAGAAGATTTAACAAATTTAGATAATTTAATTTCTATAGATGGAGTTATTTATAATAAAGTAAAAGATGATAAGATTTATTATTCAGCTAAGGAGGTCTTAAAACATTTAATGGCTTTAAAAGAAAGAGCAGGTTTGCCATTAATTCTTACCATTGAAGAGTTAAATAGATATATAGATGCTGTAAGAAAAACTTTACAAGATAATACTCATTATGAAGATGATAAAGTAATAGATGAAATATTAAGTTTTAAAGTATATCAAAATCCTAAAAATTATGATATAAAGAATGTAAGAGAACTACCATCTATAGATTTAGAATATCTATATGAAAAAGATAATTTAACAGAAAGAGAAAAGGAAGCTTTCTTTGGAAATGAGGCTCATAAAGCTTTAGGCATATCTAAAGAACAAGCTAAAGTAAAAAGAATAGGAGCAAAGAAAAATGTCTGATACAATAGTAGCGATTTCAACAAAATTAGGAGTAGGAGCTATATCCATCGTAAGAGTAAGTGGTAAAAATGCTATATCTTTAGTAAATAAAGTCTTTAGAGGAAAAGATTTAACTAAAGTAGAATCTCATACTATCAACTATGGTTTTATTAATAATGGAAAAGAAGATATAGATGAAGTATTAGTAACAGTTATGAGGTCTCCTAAAACCTTTACAAGAGAAGATGTTGTTGAAATAAATTGTCATGGAGGAATCGCTACAACTCTTAGTATCTTTGAACTTTTAATAGAAAAAGGAGCAAGGAAAGCAGAAAGAGGAGAGTTTACTAAAAGAGCCTTTCTTAATGGTAGAATAGATTTAACCCAAGCTGAATCAGTAATGGATTTAATAGATAGTAAGACTGATAATAGTAGAAAGTTAGCACTATCATCACTAGAAGGTTCGCTAAAAAAATATATCAATAGTTTTAGAGATAAATTAAAACATGTTATTGCAAACATTGAAGTAAATATAGACTATCCTGAGTACTATGATATAGAAGAAGTTACTAAGAAAGAGTTAAAAGAAGTAATAAATGACCTTGAAAAAGATTTAGAAAACTTAGTAAAAAAGTCAGAAGAACGACAAATTATTAAAAATGGTATTAAGACTATTATTATAGGTAGACCTAATGTAGGAAAGAGTAGTATATTAAATAGATTTCTAAAAGAAGATAAAGCTATTGTTACTGATATTGAAGGAACAACAAGAGATATTGTAGAAGGAAGTATTATCTTTGATGGTATAGAATTATCTTTAATAGATACAGCAGGTATAAGAGATACCGATAACTTAGCAGAAAAAATAGGAGTAGAGAAGAGTTTATCTTTAATTGATAATGCTAACCTTATTATAGTAGTACTAAACTCTAGTGAAGAGTTAAATGATAATGATAAGTTCATCTTAGATAAAGTAAAAGATAAAAATCCAATTATAGTTTTAAATAAGAATGATTTACCTAAGAAAATTGATACAGATAAGTTAGACTTTAAACATATTGTAAGTACTAATACTAATAGCCTAGATGGAATAGAACCATTAAAAGAAGAAATAAAGAGTATGTTTAAGCTATCAGAAATAAAAGAAGATGATTACACTTATCTTGCTAATGAAAGACAATTAACACTAGCTAAGAAGGCTCTTAAGAGTTTAGGAGATGCTAAAGTTAGTTTAGAATCTGATGCACCTGTTGATATAATAGAAATAGACTTAAAAGAAGTATTTGATATTTTAGGTTCAATCACTGGTGAAAGTTATAGTGATGAACTATTAGATGAGTTATTTGCAAACTTCTGTGTAGGAAAATAGAAAAAGAAAGACGTGATATTAGATGAATTATGAAGTAATTGTTGTAGGAGGAGGTCATGCCGGCATAGAAGCATGTCTTGCCAGTGCGAGACTTAACCACAAGACACTTTTAGTAACTGGTAATACTAATAATATTGCCGATATGCCATGTAATCCTTCCATAGGAGGACCTGCTAAAGGAATAGTCGTAAGAGAAATAGATGCCTTAGGTGGTGAAATGGCTAAAAATACTGATAAGAGTTCTTTACAAATGAAAATGTTAAATACTAAAAAAGGACCTGCTGTTAGAGCCTTACGTGCTCAAGCAGATAAAGTTATCTATAAAGAAGAAATGTTAAAGACTCTAAATAGTCAAGATAACTTAGATATTAAAGAAGGATTAGTAAAAGAACTTATTATAAAAGATAACAAAGCTAGTGGAGTAATATTAGAAAGTGGCGAGGAAATAAGTTCTAAAGCTGTTATTTTAACAACAGGAACCTATTTAAAAGGAACAATATTAGTAGGAGACCAAAAAACAGAAGGTGGTCCTCATGGTGAGAAAGCTAGTAATTACTTAAGTCCTTTCTTAAAAGATTTAGGATTTAATATCTTAAGATTAAAAACAGGAACTCCTCCACGTATTGAAAAGAGTAGTGTCGATTTTTCTAAAATGCAAGAAGAATTAGGAAGTAGTGAAGATATAACATTCTCATATGATAACACTACCGCTCTTGCTTATAAATACCAATTACCATGTTATCTAATTTATACTAACGATTTAACTCATAAAATTATCAAAGAACATCTAAACGAATCTAGTATGTATGGGGGCTATGTTGAAGGAGTAGGACCAAGATACTGTCCATCTATTGAAGATAAAGTAGTAAGATTTAGTGATAAAGAACGTCATCAATTATTCTTAGAGCCAGAAAGTATTTATTATGATGACCTATATTTACAAGGCTTTTCAACAAGTATGCCTCATTATGTCCAAGAACAAATGGTTCATAGTCTATCTGGTTTAGAAAATGCTAAGATACTAAAATATGCTTATGCTATAGAGTATGATGCCATTGACTCAAGGCAAATTAAACCAACTCTTGAGACTAAATTAATTGAAAATCTTTATACTGCAGGACAAATAAATGGAACAAGTGGTTATGAAGAAGCAGCAGGGCAGGGACTAATCGCTGGAATAAATGCTTCTCTAAAACTAGAAAGTAAAGAGCCATTAATCTTAAAAAGAAATGAATCTTACATTGGTGTTTTAATAGATGACTTAGTAACAAAAGGAGTAAAAGACCCATATCGCCTTTTAACATCACGTGCCGAATATCGTCTTCTATTAAGAGATGATAATGCTGATTTAAGATTAAGAGAGTATGGTCATAAAATAGGACTAATAAAAGATGATATTTATAATAATTTCTTACAAAAGAAAAAAGATATAGAAGAATTAACTAATACTTTAAAAGAAACAAAAATTACACCTAAGAGTGAAATAAACGATATCTTAATAAAATTAAATACATCTCCTCTAAAAGATAGTATTACACTATATGATTTATTAAAAAGACCTGAACTATCTATTGAAGATTTAACTAATTTTAAAGAATTAAATTATTCTAAAGAAGTATTAAAAGAAGTAGAGATAAATGTAAAATATGAAGGTTATATTAAAAAATCTATGGAAGAAGCTAAAAAAATGTTAGAACTAGAAGATAAAGTAATACCAGAAGATATTAACTATCAAGATATTCCTAATATTGCTAGTGAAGCGAAAGAAAAACTAGAAAATATTAGGCCTCTAACATTAGGACAAGCAAGCAGAATTAGTGGCGTTAATCCTGCAGATATCGCAATTATTTCTGTATATTTAAAGAAAAGGGGAATATAAATGACTATTGAAGAATTTATAAAAGAAGTAGAAGCTTTAGGATTAAATGTAACAGAAGAAAAGCTAGAACAACTAGATATTATTTATAATACTTTAGTAGAAACTAATAAAACAATGAATCTAACAAGAATAACAGAAAAAGAAGATGTTTACCTAAAACATTTCTATGATAGTCTAACTCTAGCCAAAGTATATGATTTATCCAAAGTTAATACTCTTTGTGACATTGGAACAGGAGCAGGTTTTCCAGGTCTTGTCTTAAAAATATTCTATCCTAATTTAGAAATAACTTTAGTAGATTCTCTTTTAAAAAGAGTAAAATATCTTAACAATCTAATAGATAAATTACAATTAACTGGTATAAAAGCCTATCACAATCGTGCAGAAGACTTAATTAGTGATGGTAAAAAATTTGATATCGTAACAGCAAGAGCCGTAAGTGCTTTACCTAAATTACTCCTATGGACTATGCCTTTAGTAAATAAAAATGGTAGTTTTCTTGCTATGAAAGGTAATGTTGAAGATGAACTAGAACTATCTAAAGATATTATGAAAAAACATAACTGGTATGTTAACAATAAAGAAAAATTTACTTTACCAAATAAAGAAGATATTAGAACAATTTTAGAAATTAAAAATAAAGCCTAGTAAACTAGTACAATTAATGATATAATGAGATTAGTAAAAAAATAAAAAGAATAGAATAGAGGGTATGTATATGGAAACACAAGAAAATCAAGTAGTATATCTACATTTAGATGATATAATTCCAAATAGATTTCAACCAAGACAAGTATTTGATGAGAAAGCTTTAAAAGAGTTAGCAGTATCTATCAAAGAACATGGGGTAATTCAACCTATTATTGTACGTAATATTGGTAATAAATACGAAATAATTGCAGGAGAACGTCGTTATAAAGCATCTGCTATGGCAGGTCTTACTACAATACCTGCAATTATTCGTAATTTAGATGATAAAGAAAGTAGTAAAGTCGCTCTCCTTGAAAACTTACAGCGCAAGAATTTAAACCCAATTGAAGAAGCAAAAACTTATCAAAAAATTCTTGAACTAGATCAAATGACTCAAGAAGAACTTGCTAAAACTATGGGAAAAAGCCAAAGTGCCGTTGCCAATAAACTACGTCTTCTATCTTTAACTGATGAAGTCCAAGATGCTTTGTTAAAAGATCAAATCTCAGAACGTCATGCTAGAACCTTATTAAATGCCAAAGATTCTGAGACTCAAAAACAACTATTAAAAGAAGTTATAGATAACAAACTAACAGTAAGAGAATTAGAGGAAAAAATAAATCCTAAAGAAGAATTAACCAAAAGTGATATCGACAGTTTACTAAACCCAACTCCAGTTAGTGCAACTATATCAAATACAAACTCTTTAAATATTCCAAATCAACAGAGTTCATCATCTCCTGTCCAAGACGATTTTAATAGGAGCATAGGAATTGATTACTCAACACCACCAAAATTTATTGATTATGATATTCCTAATATAAATGATAATTTAGAAACGACTGCTAATAAATCTATAGATATTAATGCTATAAAAGATAATGCAAAAGATATTAACTTTAATTCACCATCTATAGATGATAATAATATCTCTAACCCATCAAATAATTTATTTAATTTACCACAAGCTAAAGAAGAAACAAAAGAACCAGCAAAAGATTTCAAATTCTTTACACCGCTTGAAGAAGAAACAAAAAATGAACAACCTAAACAAGAACCAAATATATCAATGTTTGAAACTCCAACCCCAACTAATGCTCCTTTCGTCAATGATAATCCATTTAATTTAGGAGGAGAAACAAAAGATATAAAAGATTCTACAAGTACATCTATGGACAATTTACTAGCAGGGGTCACTACTAAAGAAAATAGCCATCAAGAACAAAATATTCCAAGTATAGATACATTTAATAATCCATTTGCTAATAATCCTATTTTTAGTGATAATGTAAAAGTCAATGAAGAACAACAAGCAGCATTGAAACCTAAATATACCTTAAATGAATCTATAAATCTAGTAAGAGAAACTCTTAAGAAAATAGAAGACTCTGGCTTTAAAGTAGATAGTGAAGAAATGGACCTTGTTAATAACTATCAGATAACTATAAAAATTTCAAAAGAAAATAATGAAGGATAAAAGTAGAGTTAAATCTACTTTTTTAGATAAAATTCTTTTCATAATAACATATTTTTGATACAATAAATTAGACAAATAGAAGAAGAGAGTGATAAAATGGCAAAGGTAATTTCTTTAGTTAATCAAAAAGGTGGAGTAGGAAAGACAACAACAAGTATTAACCTTTCTGCCTCATTAGCATTCCTTGGTAAAAAAGTATTATTAATAGACTTAGACCCTCAAGGTAATACCACAACAGGAGTAGGTATAAATAAAGGAGATATTGATTTAAGTGTATATGATGTTCTAACAAATAAATGTAGTACCAAAGATGCCATGATTAAAACTAAATATAAAAAATTATATGTACTACCTGCAACAATAAACTTAGCAGGACTTGATATTGAACTATTAGAAAAAAGTCAGAGTGAACCTGGTTTTGCAAAAGGAGCACAACTTAAATATCATTTAAAAGAACTAGAAGATGAAAACTTTGATTTTATAATAATTGATTGCCCTCCATCATTAGGATTAATTACAACTAATGCCTTAACAGCAAGTGATTCAGTTATTATTCCAGTACAGTGTGAGTTCTTTGCTCTAGAAGGAATAATGCAACTATTAAACACAATAAGACTTGCTCAAAAACAATTAAATCCTAATCTAGATATAGAAGGAGTTCTACTTACAATGCTAGATTCAAGAACAAACCTTGGTTTTGAAGTTGTAGATGATATTAGAAAATTTTTCAAAGAAAAAGTATATAATACTATTATACCAAGATTAATTAGATTAACAGAAGCTCCTTCTCATGGAGAACCTATAATAGTATATGATCCTAAAAGTAAAGGCTCAGAAGCTTATCTAAACTTAGCAAAGGAAGTGATTGATAGAAATGGAAAATAAAAGGCGTGCTTTAGGAAAAGGTCTTGAGGAATTATTCAATAGTGAACAATTAAACATTTCTGATGTAGAAGAAAAGATAATTAATAATACACCAAAAGACCAAATAGTAAATCTAAATCTAGATGAATTAAGAAGTAACCCATATCAACCTCGTAAAAACTTTGATGAAGAAAGCTTAAATGAACTAGCTTCTTCTATTAAAGAACATGGTGTTTTTCAACCAATAATTGCTAAAAAAAGTATTAAAGGTTATGAAATAATAGCAGGAGAACGTCGTGTTAAAGCCTCAAGACTAGCAGGCTTAACTACAATACCTGCCATCATTAAAGATTTCACAGATGAAGAAATGATGGAAATCGCTCTTCTTGAGAACTTACAAAGAGAAAACTTAAGTGCTATGGAAGAAGCAGAGGCCTATAATGCTTTAAAAACTAGACTAAACTTAACTCAAGAAGAACTTGCTAAAAAAGTAGGTAAATCAAGAAGTCATATTACTAATATGTTAGGCTTATTAACTTTACCTAATGAAATAAAAGATGAAGTAGTAAAAGGTGAATTAAGTATGGGACATGCTAGAGTCTTAAGTAAATTAGAAGATAAAGAACAAGCGATAAGTCTAGCAGAAAAAACAATAAATGAAAATCTAAGTGTTAGAAGGTTAGAAGAGTTAACTAATTCTAAAGAAGAATATCATCGTAAAAAAGAAATAACTCCTCATAAACCAAAATCTAAAGATAATGAGTACTCATATTTAGAAAGTGATTTATGTGAAAAATTAGGTACAAAAGTAAAAATAAGAAACAATAAATTAGAAATAAACTTTACAAATGCTAATGACTTAACAAGAATATTAGAAATTATGCATTTAGATAAATAAAGGAGGTAATCCCCTTGAAAGATTTTTTTGCTTCAGAGATATTTATATATATAGTAAGACCAGTAATATATATCGGTCTTGCCTATATATTATATAAAATAATTACATTTTTTCTAATTAAAGCTCTACATACTAAATATTTAAAAAATAAAAATAAAAAAAGAGTCAACACAACACTAAGTCTTATAAATAACTGTTTAAAATACATAATAATATTTTTAACAATTCTATTGATTCTAAATAGCTTTGGAATCAATGTAAGTAGTATTTTAGCAGGATTAGGAATAGTAGCAGCAGTTCTAACACTTGCTTTTCAAGATTTAGCCAAAGACTTTATCGCTGGTATTTCTATAGTTATGGAAGACCAATTTGAAATTGGCGATAATGTCATGATTAATGGCTTTCGTGGAGATGTTATAGAAATGGGACTTAAAACAACAAGAATAAGAGATTATAAAGGTGCTGTTCAAATTATTTCTAATCACATGATAACAGAAGTTACTAACTATAGTTTAAATCCATCACTAGCAGAAGTTACCATCTCTGTAGATTCTGATAATGATTTAGATAAAGTTGAAAAGATTATTAGAAAGACTATGGAAACAATTGATAAAACTTATGACTTTCTTAAAGGTAATACTGAGCTTTGGGGAGTTGAAATGGTAGATCAAAATTCTGTAACATATAAATTGGCAGTTAAAACTAAAACAGGTAAAGACTTTGATATTCAAAGAAAGATGAGAAAAGATTTACAAGATGCCTTAACTAAAGCAGGTATTAAAATGCCACAAACACATATGGAGGTTCGTAATGGAAAGTAAAAATTACAAATTAGGAGATAGACTAATATTAAAAAAAGGACATCCCTGTGGTACTAATGACTGGGAAGTAGTAAAACTTGGCGCTGATATAAAACTAAAATGTACAGGCTGTGGAAGATTAGTATTTATTCCAAGAATAGAACTAAATAAGAAAATTAAAAAAATAATAGAAAAGGAGAGTCAAGATGCATCATAATAGACGAAAATTAAAACTAAAAAAATTCTATCTTCATCCTATTACAGTATACTTACTTCTTACTTTCCTTGTATTAATACTAAGTGCTATTTTATCTGCTTTTCAAATGCAAGCGACTTATAATACAATAAGTCCTACTACTAATGAATTAGAAAGTACTTTAGTTACAGTAGAAAACTTATTTAACTTTGATGGTATGAAATATATATTTAGTAATGCTATGACTAATTTCTTATCTTTTGCACCTCTAGGTATGTTATTATTAACACTATTTGGCCTTAGTATTGCTAAGTCAACAGGATTCTTAGATACCCTATGTAAAAGAGTATTAATTAAAATAGATAAGAAAATATTAACCTTTATTGTTATATTTTTAGCAACTATCTCATCATTAATAAACGATGTAGGTTATGTTATCTTAATACCAGTATCTGCTATGTTATTTTTACTTAATAATAGAAACCCTCATCTAGGTATCATTGCTGCTTTTGCAGGAGTTAGTTTTGGTTATGGAGTTTCTATATTTGTAGGTAGTATGGAAGTAAATCTAATACCAGATACGACAACAGCCGCTCGTCTTATAGATGCATCAGCTCATATCAGTTTAACATCAAATCTATTTATCATCATCGCTTTCTCTTTAATTTTATCACTAGTTGGAACTATTATTATTGAAAAGATAATCGCTCCACGTCTTGGTAAATATAAAGAAAAAGAAGAACTATCAAAGACAGAAGAGTTAGTAATAGTTGATGAAGTAGATGCTAAAGAATTAGAACAACAAAAGATAGAAAAAGAAAGACGTGAAAAAAGAGGTCTTAAAGCTGCTATCATAACAGGAATAGTAGTTATCATATTATTTATATATTCTATAATACCAGATTTACCTTATTCAGGAATGTTACTTGATATGGAAGAAGATACTTACTTAGGACAATTATTTGGTACAAACTCATATTTCCAAGATGGTTTTACATACATGATGGCTTTACTTCTAACTTTAGTTGGTATTGCCTATGGAATAGGTGCTAAAAGTATAAAAAATGATAAAGATATAATTAATGGTTGTAAAGAAACATTCGCTCCTATGGGAGAAATATTAATGCTTATCTTTGTAGTAGCACAGTTTACATCAGTATTTAGAGAAACAAACATAGGAACAGTAATTGCATCTTGGTGTGCTAATGCTATAGGTAATATAGGATTTACAGGCCTACCTCTAATAATCTTTGCTATCATTATGATAGGACTAGCTAATCTCTTTGTGCCAACGCCAAGTGCTAAATGGCAAATATTCGCTCCAGTTATGGTACCTGCCTTTATGCAATCAAACCTATCTGCTCCATTCGCTCAATTTATATTAAGAGCAGGTACTTCAATAACAGCAGGTATAACACCATTACTAGCATGTTTTGCTATCTACATAGGCTACTTAAATATTTATAACCAAGATAAATCTAAACCAATAATAATCCATAAGAGTATAGGATACGTTCTTCCATATTTTGGAATAATCGCTATAACTTGGATATTATTAGTAATAGGTTGGTACTTAATAGGTCTACCATTAGGACCTGGAGTATATGCTACAATTTAAATACCGCAAGGTATTTTTTTCTTTTAAATTGTATAGAACAATGCTATAATATGGAAGTAAGAAAAGAGGTAATATTATGAGTTTAAAAGCAGGAATTATAGGACTACCTAATGTAGGTAAAAGTACATTATTTAATGCCTTAACAAAAACACATATTTTAGCAGAAAACTATCCCTTCGCAACAATTGATCCTAATGTTGGAATAGTAAATGTTAAAGATGAGCGAATTGATAAACTATCTAGTATGTATAATCCTAAAAGAACAATCTATACCAGTTATGAATTTATAGATATTGCAGGACTTGTAAAAGGAGCAAGTAAAGGAGAAGGTCTAGGTAATAAGTTCTTATCACATATAAGAGAAGTAGATGCTATCTGTGAAGTAGTAAGATGTTTTGATAATGGTAATATCATCCATGTAGATGGTAATATAGACCCTATAAGAGATATAGAAACAATTAACTTAGAACTTGCTCTAGCAGACTTAGAAACAGTAACTAATAGAATAAATAGAATTAGTAAGAAAGCTAGAATGAGTAAAGATAAAGATGAACTTTTAGAGTATGAAACACTAGAAAAGTTAAGAAAAGCCTTAGAAGAAAATACTCCAATAAGATTACTTGACTTGACAAAAGAAGAGAAGTCTATTATCAAAAGTTTTAATCTTCTAACAGAAAAGCCATTGATTTACCTTGCAAATGTTAATGAAAATGATTTAGGTACAAACAATGATTACGTTAAAAAAGTTA
Source organism: uncultured Bacilli bacterium (assembly GCA_944332025.1). Lineage (GTDB taxonomy): Bacteria > Bacillota_I > Bacilli_A > RF39 > UBA660 > Onthousia. The sequence goes on along the minus strand of CALVJB010000001.1, from coordinate 114,690 downwards.
AAGAATATGCTAGTAAAGAAAATGCTAAAGTAATAGAAATATGTGCTAAAGTAGAAGAAGAGTTAAGTGAGTTAGATGATGTTGATGCTAAAGAGATGTTAGAAGCTTTAGGACTTGAAAAGAGTGGTCTAGATTCACTTATCGCTGCAACATATGATTTATTAGGACTTGCCACATATTTTACAGTAGGACCTGATGAAGTAAGAGCATGGACTTTCAAAAAGGGAATGAACGCCAAAAGCTGTGCCGGTATTATCCATACTGACTTTGAAAAAGGTTTTATTAAAGCAGAGGTTATCTCATATGAAGATTTAATAGAGTGTGGAAGTGAATTAAAAGCAAGAGAAGCTGGTAAAGCAAGACTTGAAGGAAAAGATTATCTAATGCAAGATGGAGATATCTGTCACTTTAGATTTAATGTATAGGGAGAGGAAGAAAAATATGTTTTATATAAAAGAAACAAATAATGAAGTAATAAAATATGAAGTAGAACTAGATATTGAGAGGTTAAAGAGCTTAAAAGACGAAATAATAGAGAAATGTAGTGAGATATCACATTATTGTTATGAAAGTGATTATGAATTAACTCATGATTTTCTTCAAAATCATGATATTAGAAATTACCACTTTACTGAAACAGGAAAGAAAAAAGATTATTTTGAAGAAATAAGAGATATTTATAAAATCGAATATGATGAATATGAACATCCACTTATTGTAGATTATATTGATAGTTTGATAAATGGAGATACATCAGTTATACCATCATTAAAAAGTTATTCATCTTTTACCCATCCTTTAGGAGCAGCGAGAGAAAGTGAGAAAGCAGTAAAAAGAACTTTAATAAACTATCTAAATAAACCACTTGAAGAAATAGAAATAGAATCATTAACTCAAAGTATACATACTTTATCTTGTTTAAAAGAGGATATATTAAAAAATAAAAATCAAAAAAATGTTTCTGTATATTATGATGATGTAATGAAATGTATAACCTTAACAGAAGTTGATAGAATATATAAAGATGCTATAAGAAGAGTAGAAGAGTTTCAAGGTATTAGTTATACAAAGAAAAATAAATAAGTGCTATAAATTTATAAATACTAAAAGACTTAACATTAAGTCTCATAATTACAAAAAACTAAAGAAAAAGATAGACTTTTCTTTTTTCTTTTGCTATAATACTACCGAGTATTTAAAATGCTCCTTACCTAGAAATAGGTCTTATGTCCAGAAGGAGGTGTACGTTTAATGACAAATTATGAAATCATGTTTATCGTTAAACCAGATTTAGATGAGGCTGCTATCAAAAAAGAAGCAGAAAATCTAAAGAAAGTTTTAACTGATAGAAAATGTAAGATTAATGAAGAAAAAGCAATGGGACAAAAAGAATTAGCTTATGAAATGAACAAATATAAAAATGGTTATTATTTCTTATATGTTGTAGAAGCAACTCATGAAGCAATTTCTGAATTTGACCGTCTAGCTCGTCTAAATGAAAATATTTTACGTCATTTAGTTATTAGAGTAGACGATTAAGAAAAGAGGTATTTATGAATAAAGTATTTTTAATAGGTCGCTTAACTCGTGATCCTGAACTTCGTTATACAGGTAACAATACAGCAGTAGCAAGTTTTACTATTGCCGTTAATAGAACTTATACTAACCAAGCAGGTGAGAGAGAAGCAGACTTTATACCAGTTGTTGTATGGCGTAGACAAGCTGAAAGTGTTAAAAATTATCTATCACAAGGTAGTCAAGTAGCAGTAGAAGGACGTATTCAAATACGTAACTATGATGATCAAAACGGACAACGTCGTTATGTTACTGAAGTAATCGCTGATAGTGTTGAATTTATTGGTTCAAAAAGAGATAATCAATCATCAGGAACTAGCAATTATAACAATCAATCAGCACCAGCTCAATCTAACCAACCAGCAGAGCCAACTCCATATGACTTTAAAGATGAACCATCATCAAATAATGGAACTGATATCTCAAGTAATCCATTCGCCGATTTTGGGGCAAGTATTGAAATTGATGATAGTGAATTACCATTTTAAAAGAAGGGAGGAATAGTCTATGGCTAAAGACTTTAAAGAACATAAAGAATTTGGACGTCGTAAAAAGAAAGTATGTATAATGTGTACTGGAAAAGACGTTAACTATAAAGATGTAGATACATTAAAAAGATTTATAAACGATAGAGGTAAAATAGTTCCTCGTCGTGTAACAGGAACTTGTGCTCGTCATCAAAGACATATAGCAAGAGAAATTAAAAGAGCAAGAGCTATTGGTTTATTACCATTTACAAAGTAAATAGAAACAACTATTTACTTTTTTCATTACAAGTTTTACTTATCACTTAAAATAGTATATAATATTAACAAGGGATAAAAGGAGGATCTAATGAAATTAATAGAAAGAAAAAAAGAACTAAGAAAAAAAATAAAATCTGCTAAAACAGTTTTTATCATGGCACATAAAGATTTAGATTTAGATGCCTTAGGTAGTTCCATAGGTCTTTACATTATCTTAGAAAAACTAAATAAAAATTGTTTTCTAATTATTAATGATACAAAACATGAATCAGGTGTATCTAAAGTATTTAAAGAACTAGAAGGATGTTTAAATATTATTAAAGATAGTGAAATAGAGACTAATCTTTATATAAGAAGTAAGAAGAATTTACTAGTAATACTAGATACAAATAAAGAAGAATTAGTCCAATCAAGTGATGCAATTAATTACTTTGATAAAGAAAACATAGTAATACTAGACCATCATGAACTAGGAGAAACATCAATTGATGCTGGACTTAGAATAATAGATAATGATATATCTAGTACTTGTGAGATGATTACTAATTTAATAGAGACTTATAAAATGGAACTAGACCCTTATTATGCAACTCTTTTATTATCAGGAATAGTCCTAGATACTAATAACTTTACATTAAAGACAAACTCTGAAACATACTATGCCGCATATTATCTAGCAAGTATGGGAGCAAGTACTAAGAAAGTTCAGTATCTTTTAAAACAAGATTTAAAAGAGTATATAGAAAGACAGAAACTAATCACTAATGTTGATATTATAGATAGCACAATCGCTATCGCTAAAGGTAGTCCTTATATGATATATAGAAGAGAAGATATCGCTAAAATAGCCGATACCCTTCTATTCTTCAATGATATAGAAGCATCATTTGTTATCGCTAAAACTACTTCTAAAACAATTTCTGTTAGTGGTAGAAGTCTAGGTAACTATGATATTTCTAAAACGCTTACTCCATTAGGTGGAGGAGGTAACAAAACAGTAGGAGCCGCTAGAATTAGTGATAGTACTATTAGTAAAGTTGAAACAAAACTAAAACAAATCTTAAAAAAAGAGGAGGAATAGTATGGAAGTAATCTTTATAAAAGATTTAAAAGGACAAGGTAAAAAGGGTGAGATAAAACAAGTAAAAGATGGTTATGCTGAAAACTTCTTAATAAAAAAAGGCTATGCTATTAAATCTACTAAAAGTTCCCTAGAAAAATTAGAAGATGAGAACAAAGCTAAAGCTAAAGAAGAAGAGAAAGCTAAAAAAGAAGCTTTAAGTATAAAAGAAAAGTTAGAAAAAGTAACTTTAACTTTTAAAGTTAAAACAGGAGATAATGATAAAGTCTTTGGAAGTATTAGTGTTAAACAAATAAAAGAAGCCTTAAAAGAAAAAGGCTATGACTTTGATAAAAGTATGATTAAACTAACAAGTTCTCCTTCATCTTTAGGCTTTCATAATATTGAAGTAGAACTATATAAAAACATAAATGCCAAAGTGAAAATACATTTAGTTAAGTAGGTGATGATAATGGCTTTAAAACAAACCCCACAAAATTTAGAAGCAGAAAAAAGTGTCTTAGGTGCATGTTTCTTATCAAATAATGCTTTATTAATGGCAATTGAAACTTTAGATGAAACAGACTTCTATGATGCTAGAAATTCTAAAATATTTACTGCATTAAAAAAGTTAGTAGAAGAAAAAACTCCAGTAGATTTAACTACTTTAACTACTACTTTAACTAAATTAGACTATTTGAATGATGTAGGAGGAGTTACCTACTTAACAGAAATAACAACCTTTGTTCCAACAGCAAGTAATATAGAATACTATATAAAAGAAGTAGAGAATACATCACTTCTTAGAAGATTGATAGAAACAGCAGAATCCATTGCTTCAACAGGTTATAACAGTGAAGAAAGTATTGGTGACATCTTAGACGATGCCGAACGTAAAATACTAACAATCGCTAAAAATAGAAAAGCAAGTGAGTTTAAGTCAATTCAAAAAGTTCTAGAAAAAACAGAAGAAGACTTACAAAAACTAGCAGAAACTAAAGGAGAAATAACAGGTATTCCTACAGGATGGTATGATATTGATAAAGTAACAGCAGGACTCCATGAAAATGAGCTTATAATCCTTGCCGCTCGTCCTGGTATGGGTAAAACTGCTTTCGCTTTAAACCTTGCAACCTATGTTACAACTCACACTGATAAAACAGTAGCCGTATTCAACCTTGAAATGGGTGCCGAGCAATTAGCAAGCCGTATTATCTCGTCTCTTGGTCAAATAGAAGGTTATAAACTTAGAACAGGTAAGATGTTAAATAATGATTGGAAAAGGTTTGACCAAGCAGTTAGTCAGTTAAGCAATGCCAAACTTTATATAGATGATACACCAGGTATAACAATAGGAGAAATCCGTGCAAAATGTAGAAGATTATCATCATCTTCAGATGGCCTAGACCTAGTAATAATCGACTACCTACAATTGATATCAGGTGGTAAAAACTATGGTGCAAACCGTCAACAAGAAGTAGCAGATATCTCTCGTAGTCTAAAAACCCTAGCAATGGAATTACATATTCCTGTAATCTCTTTAGCTCAATTATCTCGTAGTGTTGAAGGAAGAGAAGATAAAAGACCAATGTTATCAGACTTAAGAGAATCAGGTTCAATAGAGCAAGATGCTGACCTTGTTGGATTCCTTTATCGCGATGATTACTACAATAAAGAAGCTAAAAATGATGCCACAAGTATCAGTGAATTTATTATCGCTAAGCATCGTAGTGGACCACAAGCGACAATCCAACTACTATTCAAGAAAGACACATCAACATTCTTAAATATGAGTAAAAATGAAATAGAGGAGGAATAAGATGAATATAAAAACTATAATGACTATAGTAATTGCCTTAATGGTAAGTTTAATTATAATGTTTATAGTACCAAAAGAAGAAACATTAACTCCTAAAAATGTATACAGAGTCTACCTTGCAGGTAAATCAGTAGGATTAATTAGTGATAAAGATTCCCTTGATGAATATATAGATAAAGAACAACAAACTTTAAAAGATAAATATAATGCCGATAAAGTATATGCACCTGAAGATTTAGAAGTAGTAAAAGATGTAACTTACAATGAAAATATCTCTACAACTAAAGAAATATATAACAAGATTAAAGATATAGAGCCATTTACTATCAAAGGTTATGAAATAACTATAGAAGGTATTGATACTACTAATGAAGAAGGAGAAAAAGTAGAAGGGAAAGACCAAACTATCTATGTCCTTGATAAAGAAGTCTTTGAAGAAGCTATGGATAGAACGATAAGATCATTTGTAGATAGTGATAGTTATGATAAATATCTTAATAACGAACAAAAAGAAATAGAAAGTGGCGATACAGGTACAGTTATTGAAAATATTTATATAGAAAATAAGATAACTGTTAAAGAGACAAATATTCCTTCAGATGAAACTATTTATGAAAATGTAGATGATTTAAGTAAATATCTATTATTTGGAACTCTTGATGAACAACAAAAATATACTGTTCAGGCAGGAGACACAATTAGTGATGTCGCTTTCAATAACAAACTATCTAACGAAGAATTTCTAATAGCAAATCCTGAGTTTACTGATGCTAATAACCTTTTATATGAAGGACAAAATGTTACAATAAGTATTATTAAACCACAGTTTAGATTAATAGAAATAGACCATCAAGTACGGGCTCAAGATATTCCATATGAAACAGAGACAAGATATGATAATACACAGTATACTACATATGAAGAAACTATCCAAGAAGGGCAAGTAGGATCTCAACTTGTAACATCAAAAGTAGAAAAAGTAAATGGTCAAGTAGAAAATGCTGTTATTGATAATAGTGCTACACAAGTACTAAAAGAACCTGTTAAAAGAATTATTGTTAAAGGAACTAAACAACGAGGAGGTAGTGGTGGCGTTGATAGTAGTCTAAGTGGTAACAGTAAAGTTGAAGGCTACTGGTTGTGGCCAACTAGAACTCCATATTATATAAGTAGTCCTTATGGTTACCGTTGGGGTACACTTCATGATGGAACAGATATAGCAGGAGCAGGTTTTGGTTCACCAATTTATGCCTCAAACAATGGAATTGTAGTCGCATCTTCATATAAATGGGATAACGGTGAGTATATAATTATCAATCATAATAATGGTTATTATACTTTATATGCCCATCTTTCAGAACGTTATGTTAGCGTAGGACAAGAAGTATCTCAGGGTGATACCATTGGAGCGATGGGACAAACTGGTTTCGCTACAGGAGTTCACTTACATTTTGGTTTATGGCGAGGCTTTCCATATAGTCGAGGTTCAACTTCTCTAAATGCCATGTCTTTATTCTAATGAAAATAAAAGTACTAGCGAGTGGATCTAAAGGAAATTGTTCCCTAATAGAAACAAAATCTGCTCGCTTTCTTATTGATATAGGAATTACCTATCAGAGATTAAAAAAAGAATTAGAGAAGATGAACTTAACAGTAGACGATATAGACGACTTACTTTTAACCCATGCTCATAATGACCATACTAGTGGCCTTAAAGTTCTTTTAAAACATAGTGATTTTAAAATCTATGCTAATAAAGATATCATAAAAGAATTAACAGTAGATATAGATAATGATAGAGTAGAACTTTATAATTCTTTAATACATTTAAATAATACCGAAATAAATGTATTTAAAACAAGCCATGATGCAAAAGGATCCGTTGGTTTTCTAATAACTGAAGATAACAACTCCCTAGTCTACATAACAGATACAGGTTATTTAAATCGTAAGTATTTCCCATTACTTGAGAATAAAAATATTTATTATATAGAAAGTAATCATGATGAGAAAATGTTAATGGATGGACCATATCCCTACTATTTAAAACAAAGAATAATAAGCGATGAAGGCCATTTATCTAATGAGACTACTGCAAAATATCTAAAGAAATTAGTAGGAGATAATACTAAATACATAATACTCGCTCATCTTAGTGAACACAATAATAAAGAAGAAATCGCTTACAATACTTCAAGAGAATCATTAAAAGATAGAAGTGATATAAAAATAGTAGTCGCTAAACAAAGTGAAGCCCTAGAAGAAATAGAGGTGTATAATGAAGTTAATATGTGTAGGTAAGATAAAAGAAAAATATTTAAATGATGCGATAGATGAATATAAAAAGAGACTATCTAAATATACAAAATTAGACATAGTAGAACTACCTGATAGTAGTTACAATGAAATAGATAAAGTGAAAAAAGAGGAAGGAAAACTCATTTTAAAGCACCTAAAAGAAACTGATAATGTAATCATTCTTGACATTAATGGACAAGAACTATCATCAGTAGAACTTACTAATAAATTATGTAGATTAGAAACAGTCAATAGTAATATAACCTTTATAATAGGAGGAAGTTATGGCTTAAGTGAGGAAGTAAAAAAACGTGCTAACTTTAGTTTATCTTTTTCTAAACTAACTTTTCCTCATCAATTATTTAGAGTAATATTATTAGAACAAATATATAGAACTTATAAAATAAGAAATAATGAAAATTATCATAAGTAGGAGATTAAGTATGATTGGAAATGATTGGGATATTTATTTAAAAGAAGAATATAATAAAGATTATTTTAAAAAACTAATAGATTTTGTTAATAAAGAATATAAAGAAAAGACTATTTATCCACCTAAAAATGAGATATTTAATGCCTTAAGGCATACTCCATATAAAGATGTTAAAGTAGTAATACTAGGGCAAGACCCATACCATGGAGAACATCAAGCAGAAGGACTATCTTTTTCAGTAAAGAATGGTATTAGAAAACCACCTTCACTACAAAATATCTTTAAAGAATTAAATGATGACTTAGGAATCCCTTTTCCAAAAACAAGTAGTCTTATTCCTTGGGCAGATCAAGGAGTCTTACTTCTAAATGCCGTATTAACAGTAGAAGCGAATATGGCAGCATCTCATAAAGATAAAGGTTGGGAAATATTTACTGATAAGATAATAGAACTATTAGATAAAAAAAAAGAGCCTATAGTCTTTATTCTTTGGGGAAGCTTTGCAAGAAATAAAAAGAAGTTAATAACTAACAAAAATCATTATATTGTAGAATCAGCACATCCTTCACCACTATCAGCTTACAATGGATTCTTTGGAAGTAAACCATTTTCTAAAACAAATAACTTTCTAATATCTAAAGGATTAAAACCAATAGACTGGAAAATAGATTAACTAGTACTAACCATACTAGTTTTTATTTGTGGTAAAAATGGAAATAAATGGAAAAATATAAATATTTATGACACGACTAAAACAAATTATTATAAAAAAAGAGACATACTTTTATGTCTGCATTTTCTTACATTTAAACAATTATTTTAATGCTTTAATATTTCAAAAGGTTCTCTTTTCTCTATTTTATAAGTTTCTATATCTTGATAATGAGAAAAAACTTTAATTAAATTAGTAGGGAACTTATGAGAAAGATAAATTATTTCTTCACCATTATCATTATAATATTTTAAAGCAGCTCTTAAGTCATTTTCGTTTTCATTTAATTTATCAACTAAAGAATCTAACTTTTTAAAATCTAACTTATCTTCATAATCATCTATTAACTTTAAAATTTCACTAGTCATATTCATTAACTCTTGATATAACTCATGATGATTAATTCTTTTTGATTTTAATTTAATAACTTCAGGAATATCTTTTATTTTAGCTTCTTCCAAAATAGGTACTATCTTAAGTAATATTTCTTCTTTCTTTTGCAATAAGATATCTAAATTATTATCTGCTTCCTTCACTTTAATATATAAAAAATTATATTTATTTTTATAAACCAAGACTATAATCACACAAATTAAAATAATTAATACAATAATTCCCCCAATAATAGCATAAATCATTAGTATCACATCCTTAAATTTATTATAACAAATGAAAAGCTTAAAATCTATAAGAAAGAAAAATAAATATAGCTCTTTATTGTGGCTGATAAAACTTTCTTTTATATAAAAAAAGAATGATTTAAATCATCCCTAATAATATTATATTTATAACTATCTAGTTTTTCCAGTTGAATTTACAAGTTCAGAATTCCAAAGTTCTTGTGCTACACTAGAACAAGCTTCTTTAATATCTATATCGGTATAACCTTTTTCACTTAAAGCTCTATCGTATATAGAAAACAAGTACTCTTTTTTCTCAGCAGGCTCTAAAGTATCATATCTATCATCAATAGGATAAGTTTGTCCAAATGCTTGAAATAATTTCTCTTTAGTTTTAAAATCAATCATATCTCTTGGATCAACATTTTGTAAATGATGATCTAAGCGAAAAACTTCAGTATCGTATTCTAAACCTGAACGAGTTCTCACGTAGTCAGTATAAAGAGAATTTAAAAAACTTTCAACATTGTAATTATCAATCATATTCTTATCATGTGGAGTAAGGTTACTAACATCAGCTTTACCTTCAATCACATTAACTTTACTCATTGCTTCCTCAAAAGCAGGTTGTTCCATTGCTAATGCATCTTCCCTATATCTTTTTTCATCCATTAAAATCTCTTTTAAATCCATATTTTCCTCCTTTGATTTCTAATTAAGACCATTATATATATATATATATATATATATATATGTCAATGAAAAAAATAAACTATATGTAAAAATGTGTCAAAATAAAAAGAGAAAGTAAATTACCTTAAAGTAATATCTTCTCTAAACTCTACATAGTTAAGGTATACTGTCCAAAGTAAGAAAATACGGTTCTCACTATCTTTAACAACAGCATAGTCCCTACCTGCACCTATAATAGTACCTGTAAATACTCTATCACGCCATTCTAGGGAATCAGAATATGACATATAAAAACTAGCTTCTTTTCCTACATTTAATTCTAAAATATTCTCTGCATAATCCATATCACCACTAATTGGAACAGTATCATTGTTATTAGGAATATTATTCATATTAGGGTTATAATCATAATCAAAGTTTTGATAAGGTGGATCAGTACTTTGATTAGGATAAGTATCATAATTATTATTCATCAAATCATCCTCTCAAAGTAATTATATTAATAAAATTTTAAATTATACTAATTACTACTAGTATTTCCACTTATCTCATCAAAAACAGGATCATCTGCACTAGGTTCTGTTCCTTTAACATAGTATTCAATTATTTTTTTCTCATCACTATCAGTTGCAGGTTTCCCCGTAATTGGATTAACCAAAACTCCTACCACATTTTCAGGTTGACTATACCAAGCATCATCTTTATCTTTCATATAGTTTTCCATAGTATTTAACCAAATATTCTGAGCATATTTATATTCACTAGATTTCAAGTCTCTACTATCATCATAACCACACCAAACAGCCGTTACAATATCTTTGTTATAACCAATATACCAGTTATCAGTATTAGTAGTACCGCTTTTTAAAGAATATTTATGAGTCATTCTACTAGCAAGATTAACTGCAGTAGGATAGTTATAATCAATAAAATTAGCATCATAAGTAGCAGTTAATAAATTATTTAAGATAAAAGTTAAACTAGAATTAAGTATAAGTTCTTTCTCTTCATCCGCTTCATATAAAACATTACCCTCTTTATCTACAACTTTAGTAATAAAATGTGGTGTAACTTTATATCCTTCATTTGCAAAAGCAGAATATGCCCCAGCCATCTCTAACATACCTATTTCACTAGTACCAAGAGCAAGAGAAGGTACTTCATCAAGTTTAGAAGTAATACCAAGTCTTTTAGCCATATCAACAAGAGTATCTTCTCCTAAAAACATATGAGTTTTAACAGCATAAATATTTTCAGAATAAGCGATAGCAGTTGCCATAGAAATAGGTTTATTACCATAAGTACCATTATAGTTCTGTGGTGAATAAGTTTGATCATTATTAAAAGTAAAAGTAGTCTCTTCACTAGTAAAAGTAGTAGAAGCCGTAAATCCATTTTCTAAAGCAGCATAATAAAGAAAAGCTTTCATCGTAGAACCAACTTGTCTTTTAGCATCGACCGCTCTATTAAATTCAGATTTACTATAATCCTTTCCACCTACTAAAGCGATTACTCTCCCAGTATTAGGATCCAACATAACACTAGCAGTCTCTAATTCACTATCAGGCATTGTATTTTTAACAGTTTCTTCTAACTCTTTTTGAGCGTCCATATCAAGACTAGTATAGACTTTAAGTCCCCCCGTCTCAAGAAAAGACTCAGGTATTTCTTTTAAGCTTTTTAATTCACTAATAACAGCATCTTGATAATACATAACACTCTCAAGCTCGTCCTCTTCTTCTTCACCGACAAACTTCAATTCTTCATCAATGGCCTTATTATACTCCGCTTCACTAATAACTCCATCATCATACATATTATTTAAAATCATCTGTTGCCTCTGTGTCGCTTTTTCTAAATTTACAAAAGGAGAATAATTACTAGGAGATTTAGGAATTCCCGTAAGCATAGCAGCTTCCGCCAAAGTTAAATCTTTAGCACTCTTCCCAAAGTAATATTTACTAGCAGTCTCTATTCCATATTTACCATGACCATAATTTATTGTATTTAAATACCCTTCAAGTATCTCATCCTTGCTATAATGAGACTCTATTTCTATTGTATACCACATCTCATCCCATTTTCTTTTCCAAGTCTTATCAAAGTCTAAAAATAAGTTTTTAGCATATTGTTGAGTAATAGTACTTGCTCCTTGACTAGTAGTACCACTAGTTATATTAACTGCCATTGCCTTTAATATTCTAAGATAATCAAAACCAATATGTTTATAAAAGTTTTTATCTTCAGTATTTATTGTCGCTTCTATCAAATATGGAGAAATATCATCAAGACTAATCCATTCCCTAGAACCACTTCCTTGAAAAAAAACTTCATTATTACTATCAAAAAGCATAAAACTATTAGCATTCTTTATCTCAATCTTAGGACTCAATTTAGCATAAGTATAAACACAGATATTACCAACAATAAAAAGTCCTATAAGAATTATAAATATTTTTAAACACTTCTTCAAAACTTTCATAAACAAAATCATCCTTTCTTTATATATCATGTCCAAAAAATTATCATTCAAACAAATAAGTTGTAACTTTAATAGTTTTTTGTTATAATCTAAGCAGAAAAAGGAGAATCTCTATGAAAGACATATTAATAAAATCAAAAATTAAAAATAAAGATGAAGAATTACCTTTTGAAGGCAAAGGAACTCTAGACAATGAAAAAAACTTAATCCAGTATCAAGATGATAAAGCACTTCTAACTATTTTCCTAGATGACAATATTATGCTAAGAGAAACAGAAGATACTATTTTAAGTTATAAATTTGTGGAAAACGAAAAAACTAATTTTGAAGTATTTCTAAAAGATTTAAAACAAACAGGTTTTGTTCCTATGAAGACATTTAAGATAAATAAAGATAGAGAATCTTTTGAAGTAATATATGAAATTGAAGGTAATGACTTTAAACATGAGTTTAAGGTAGAATGGAGGATACTATGAATTTTTTAAATACTGTAGAAAAAGATATATTAAATAAATTTAAGGAAAATAATATTCCACTTGATGAAGTAAAACTACTAACAAGTAGTAAAAAAGAGTTAGGAGACTATCAAATAAATGATGCCATGAAGCTTGCTAAAATCCTACATAAATCTCCAAGAGATATTGCAGAAGCTCTAGTTAAATGTCTAGAAGAGACAGGATATTTCAAAGATATAAATATCGCTGGAGCTGGCTTTATTAACTTAAGTTTTAAAGACGAGTTATTAACAGAATATGTGGAAAAAGTTATTAAGGACTCCACAAAAGATGTGGAAAAACTTAACGAAAACAGAATTATCATTGACTATGGTGGTGCGAATATCGCTAAAACTCTTCACGTAGGACATCTAAGAAGTGCAAATATTGGTGAAGCTTTAAAAAGACTTGCAAGACATCTTGGTAAGGAAGTAATCTCTGATGTTCACTTTGGAGACATTGGTCGTCAATCTGGAATGGTAATCTATGAACTAAAAGAAAGATATCCTAATCTTAACTATTTTAGTGGAAAAGAAGAAACTACTTGGGATGAATTACCTATAACAGGAGAAGATTTAGAAGAAATCTATCCTACTGCAAGTAATAAAGCTAAAGAAAACGAAGAGATAATGGATGAAGTAAGAGATATAACTGCCGAATTAGAATCAGGTAAAAACAAAGGATATGTCGCTCTTTGGAATAAAATAAAAGAAATATCTACTAAAGATATAAAGAGTATTTATAAAGAATTAAATACAGACTTTGATTTGTGGGAAGGAGAAAGTGATGCTTTTCCTTATATAAAAGAAACTATTGATACAATGGAAAAATCTGGTTATTTAATAGAAAGTGAAGGAGCGAAAATAGTTGAAGTAATAGAAGATGATGATAAAGCACCTATGCCACCACTTGTAGTTATTAAAAGTAATGGAGCAACTCTTTATGCCACAAGGGAACTTGCAACCATCACATCTCGTATGAAAAGATTTAATCCTAAAGAAATATGGTATATAGTAGATATGCGTCAAGGATTATACTTTGAACAAGTATTTAGAGCATCATATAAAACAGGACTTGTCTCTAAAGATACAGTTTTAGAGTATTATGGCTTTGGAACAATGAACGGAACTGATGGTAAACCATTTAAAACAAGAGATGGTAATGCTGCAACTCTAAAAAGCCTAATTCAAAGTGTCAAAGAAGAAATACTTACTCATATGAATAAAGATATGGATAATAAAGAAGAAATATCTGAAAAAATCGCTATCGCTGCGATTAAATATGCTGACTTTTTACCTAATAGAACAACAGACTATATCTTTGAACCAAGTAAATTTATTGATGTAGAAGGAAAAACAGGACCATACATTTTATATAATACTATTAGAATGAAATCTATCTTGAATAAAGCGAATGATATGGGTATAGACTATAGTAACTATTACAATAAACCAACAGATACTGAGAAAGAAATTATCCTTTTATTAATGGAGAAGAATAATATTTTACATAAAGCTTATAATAATAAAGATTTAAGTTCTATAGCAGATTACCTATATAATTTAACAAGTTTATTCAGTAGATTTTATGAGGCAAATCACATCTTAACTGAAAGTGATGAAAAAGTAAGAGAAAGTTGGCTTACCTTAACAAAATTAGTTAAAGAAACTAACGAAGAACTACTAGATATACTTGCCATTGAAGTGCCAGAAAAAATGTAAAAAAATATAAATATATAAAAAAGTATTGCCTTTTATATGAAATCATGCTATAACTTTATCTGATTTAATACACAAATAAAAAATTATTACATATAATGTCTTAGCTATAGGAGGAATTTTTATGAAGTTAGCTAAAATGAAAAAAGAAGATTTAGAATTATTATCGTATAAGGATATAACATATTATATATTAGAAGAAGAAGGAAAAATGAATACTGCTGACCTTTTTAAAAGAGTAGTAACATTGCTAGAGCTTCCTAATAAAACTTTTGAGGAGAAAATAGGTGACTATTATACACTTCTTACAACTGATAAAAGATTCATTCTTTTAGAAGATGGTAACTGGGACTTAAGAAGTCGTCATACATCTGATAAGATAGTTAAAGTAACAGATGATGAGGACGAAGAAGAAGAGGATGAAGAAATTAAAGAAGATACAATCTTACCAGATGAATCTGAAGAAGATAACTATGACTCTGGTGATACAGATGACGATGATGACTATGATGATGCTAATGAAGATTTAAAAGACTTAGTTGTAGTTGATGAAGATGAATTAGAAGAGAGCTAAAAATATTTAGTTCTTTTTTCTGTTATAATTATTATTGATAAAGGAAAGAAAGTTGCTGATGGTACACCCAAGTCTTTAGAAAATAATAATTACTATTTAAATTTAAGAGATAGTAGTAGTGTAAGTAATAATAATTTATAAGTAAAGACCTTAATCTTGAAAAAAAGTAGCTTTCATGTTATAGTATGCAATAAATTGGAAGTGATACTATGGATGTATTTATATTAAATGATGGTTGTGTAAGAGAAGATACTTTAACACAAAGTTTAAAGGAAAGACTAAAAGCAGCTAATCATACAATAACAACAAATTATAAGACTGCCGACATATTAGTTTATACAACATGTGCTGGAACAGGTCCTGCTATTGATGATTGTATAAGAACAAGTTACTATTTTAGTATTGCAAAAAAGAAAGAATCTATTCTAATAATAACAGGATGCTCATCAAGCCTCATAAAAGAACTAGATTTTGTAAAAAATAGAGAAGATATTAAAATAATTGAAAACAAAGACTTTGTAGTACCAATAACAAATTATATTAATGAGGAAAACAAAAGAACTACCAAAAAAATATCCTTAGAACATGCTACTAGAAAATTATGTTCTAATGATGTTTATATCCAGTTTATGTTAGAAGATGGCTGTGCTAATAAATGTAGTTTTTGTAAACAACATTACTATCCTAAGAAAGTAGAATCAATTGAATATTATACAGCTTTAAATTATTTAAAAGAAAAAATAAGAACAGGCACTAAAATAATCGCTTTATCAGGAGAAAATACAACTCTTTATGGACTAGACCTTTATAAAAAACAAGTCCTTCATGAATTTATTCATGATTTAAGTATGGAAGAAGATTTAAAATACATCATATTAAATGAAATAACAGTACAGAATATGTACAAAGAATTATTAGAAGAGATTGCTAATAATCCTAAAGTAATTGATGTAACTATTCAATTAGAAAGTGCTAGTGATAAATTATTAACTGCTATGAATAGAGGCCATAATCTTGAAAAATATGACTTTATTGTAAGAAGATTACAAGAAAAAGGAAAAGTAATAAATACAATATTAATGAGTGGCTTTCCTAAAGAAACAAATGAAGATATTGAAAAGACAATAAATTACATTAATGATAGAAATATTTATGTAGAAGAAATTTGCAGTTATGAAGATTGTTATGCAATTCCTTCACATGAGTTTGAACAATTATCTGCAAGTGAAAAAAGAAGACATTTAAAGATTTATAAAGAAGCGATAAAAAAATCTAACTATAAAGTATTAGAAAATTTAATAGATTATCCATCTATAAATGCCCCAGTCGTAATAGGACATATTAATAATAGAGTATATTTAGGTAATACTTTTACTAATTACAGTATAAAAAAAGATTTATATGAACTACCACTTGGAACTGTAATAGAAGAAAAGCCTAAAAGAATAGTAAAAAGCAAATGGGGAACTATAGATTACAACTATAGATATTGATTTAATAGAAAACAAGATTGTATTTAGGGATAAGCTATGCTATAATTACAAAGAAAAAGAAAGGACTGGTTATTATGATAGAACGTCTTGAAGCTACAGAAAAGAAATATATGGACTTACAAAAAGAACTAATGAGTGAAGAAGTCCTAAAAGATATTAATAAAACAAGAGAATTATCAAAAGAAATGTCTGAACTAGAAGAAGTTGTAACAGTTTATCGTGAATATAAAAAAGTTATTGAAGCTATTCCTGAGACTAAAGAAATGTTAAAAGATGATGAATTAAAAGATATCGCTAAAGAAGAGTTAAAAGATTTAGAAGAAAAGAAAGAAAAGTTAGAACATGACTTAGAGATACTTTTAATACCAAAAGATCCTAATGATAATAAAAACGTTATTGTGGAAATAAGAGGAGCAGCTGGAGGAGATGAAGCTAATATCTTTGCAGGTGATCTATATAGAATGTATTCTAAATATGCTGACAAAGTAGGATTTAAAACAGAATTAATCAATGCTGAAGAAGGAACAGCAGGAGGCTTTAGTCAAGTAGAATTTATGGTTAAAGGAAGTGGTGCTTACTCTAAACTTAAATATGAAAGTGGTTCCCATAGAGTTCAAAGAATACCTGTAACAGAAAGTAATGGAAGAATTCAAACATCAACTGCAACAGTACTTGTAATGCCAGAAGCAGAAGATGTTAATATCGAAATAAATCCATCTGATCTTAGAATAGATATCTACAGATCATCTGGTTGTGGAGGACAAGGAGTAAATACAACAGATAGTGCTGTTCGTATTACTCATTTACCAACTAATACTGTTGTTACTTGTCAAAATGAAAGAAGTCAAATCCAAAATAAAGAACAAGCTATGAAAGTATTAAAAGCAAGACTTTATGAACAAGAATTAAGAAGACAAGAAGAAGAACTGGGTGAGTCTCGTCGTAATAAAATAGGAACAGGAGATAGAGCAGAAAAAATAAGAACTTATAACTATCCTCAAAATAGAGTAACAGACCATAGAATTGGTTTTACTACTAATAACTTAGATAGAGTTATGAACGGAGACCTAGATGAAATAATAGAGGCCTTAACTATGGAAGACCAAAGAAGAAAACTAGCAGGAGAAGAAGAATGACCGTTGAAGAGTTAATTGTCTATGGTAAAAAATATACAAGTAGTACTCATGCTAAAATGCTACTTGCAACATTCCTAGAAGTTAACCCCCTAGAACTATTAACTATACTAGATAAAGTAGTAGATGATAGTATTATTAATCTTTATAAAGAATCATTAAAAGCCTTAAGTGAAAATAGACCTATTCAATATGTAATAGGTCATGTTAATTTCTATGGATTAAAGTTTAAAGTTAATGAAAATGTTCTAATACCACGATTTGAGACAGAAGAGTTAGTTGAAAATATAAAAAACTATCTTGAAAATAAAAATATAACTAATCCTAAAATATTAGATTTAGGTTGTGGCAGTGGTGTTATAGGTCTAACTTTAAAACACTTCTTTAAAGATGCTGATGTTACTTTAGTTGATATAAGTGATGAAGCCTTAGAAGTAGCAAGAGATAATGCTAAAAGTCTATGTTTAAATGTCAATTTTATAAAAAGTGATTGGTTTAAAAATATCCCTTTAGATAAGTATGATGTTATAGTCTCAAATCCCCCATACATTAAAACTAATGAAGAAATAGAAGAGATAGTAAGAGATAATGAACCTCATCTAGCCTTATATGGTGGAAAAGATGGCTTAGACTGTTATAGAAATATTTTAAAAGATATTAATAACTATTTAAAAGATAACTATCTAATTGCCTTTGAAATAGGTTATCTTGAAGGAGAAGAATTAAAGCTATTAGTAGAAAATACTATTCCTAATAGTAAAGTAATTATTAAAAAAGATTTAAGTAATAAAGATAGAATGCTTTTTGTCGAAAAAAATATTGATTAAAAAATTAAAATATCACTCATTAATTAAGTGTAGAAAGGGTGATATTTTTATATGAAAAAATATTTAATCTTAGCAAGTTTAATCTTAGTATTTATACCAAATTTAAATAAAGAAAGTGATGAAATAATTATTCCTGATGAAGCGATTAGATTTAGAGTAGTAGCAGAGTCTAATACTAAAGAAGACCAAGAAACTAAAACAATAGTAAAAGAAGTCTTAGAAGAAGATTTAGATACACTTTTAAAGAATAGTACTTCAATTGATGAAACAAGATCTATCTTAAAAGAAAATCAAAATCATTTTGAATCTCTAGTAGAAAGAACTCTTTTAACTAATAAAATAAATACAACTTATAAAGTTAATTTTGGAATTAATTACTTCCCAGAAAAAAACTATAAAGGAGTTATCTATGAAGAAGGTTATTACGAATCTTTAGTTGTAACACTTGGAAGTGGTAATGGAGAAAACTGGTGGTGTGTTTTATTTCCTCCTCTATGTCTAATGGAAGGTGAAGAAACAAATACTGATGAAGTAGAGTATAAATCATTTGTTAAAGAAATGATAGACAAATACTTATAATAAATATATACCTATCTGAATAAAATTTGATAGGTGATTACTTTGAATATTTTAGAGTTAATAATACTAGCGATAGGACTAAGTATGGATGCCTTTTCTTTATCTATCGTCTATGGTACTGCTTTATTATCTAATAAAATTAAAAACTTTTTAAGTATAACAGTAGGAATATTTCACTTTATAATGCCACTATTAGGAAGTATATTGGGACTATTTATTGTAAATCATATAATAAGTAATCCTGATATTTTAGTAGGAATAATCTTTACTGTTCTAAGTATCGAGATGTTACTTAATATAAAAGAATTAGATGAAGAGAAAAAAGATTTTAAAAGTCTAGCGAATGCTTTTATATTTGGTTTTAGTGTTAGTATAGATAGTTTCTCAGTAGGAATAGCATTAGGAACTCATAATGAAAATATTATTTTAGCAGGAACTATATTTGCAATAACAAGTTTTATTTTTACCTTCCTAGGACTTAATATAGGTAAATTTTTAACTTTAAAATTTGGTAAAATCGCCAATATCATAGGAAGTATTTTACTTTTAATTTTAGCACTTACCTATTTCTTCGAATAAAAAGTAAAATTTTGTAAAAACTATAATTGGGTGAAGTTTTATGAGTATAAAAAGATTAATCAGTGATGAAGAGATGGAAGAGATTATCAAAAAAGAAATACTTCCATTAAGATTTCATACTGTAAACCCACTTGTAAAAGAAGTTAAATGACACTTCTTTTTTTGATGCTCAAAACAAAAATGTGATAATTTTGCCGTAAAAACCTGCAAAATTGTGATTTTTATATTAATATAATAAATAGTAAGCAATTGAAAGGAAGGAACATCTTTCTTTTTCTTTTGACAAACACTAGATACTTGCTTTATTATATATATGAAGGTGATAATAGTGTTAGTTAATTTTAATGAAATGTTAAAAGACGCAAAAGAAAAGAAATATGCCGTTCCTCATTTTAATATTAATAATTTGGAATGGGCAAAATACATTTTAGAGAAAATGCAAGAAGAGAATCTTCCAGTAATATTAGGAGTTAGTGAAGGTGCTAAAAAATATATGGGAGGTTTCTATGTAATTAGATGTATGGTAGAAGGTCTAATTAAAGATTTAAATATAACTATCCCTGTATGTTTACATCTAGACCATGGAAGTAGTTTTGAATCATGCAAAGAAGCGATAGATGCTGGATTTTCTAGTGTTATGATAGATGCTAGTAAATATGATTTAGAAACTAATAAAAAGATAACTAAAGAAGTAGTAGATTATGCTCACTCTAAAGGTGTATCAGTAGAAGCAGAAGTAGGACATGTTGGTGGTACTGAAGATAATGTCTATGGTGATATCTTTAGAGCAACGCTAGAAGACTGTATAGAAATATCTAAAACAGGTATAGATGCTCTAGCACCTGCCCTAGGTTCAGTTCATGGATTATATAAAGGAGAACCTAATCTTGACTTTGAAAGGATGCAAGAGATAAATGAAACTTTATCTATTCCTTTAGTACTACATGGAGGAACAGGTATTCCTTATGATATGATAAAAAAAGCGATAAGTTGTGGAATTAGTAAAATAAATATAAATACAGAACTACAAGTAACTTGGCATAAAGCAGTAGCTGATTTTATTAACGCAAATCCTAGTGTTTATGACCCAAGAAAAGTAATAGGTAGTGGAGAAGCTGCTATGAAAGATAAAGTAAGTGAACTTGTAGATGTTTTTAACCCAAATCATATTAGTTCCAAAAATTAAATTAATAATATAATATAGTAGAAAGTGTGTGATTAACTATGAAAATGCTTGAAATAAAAGGAGGTAATCCTCTTACTGGAACAATAAGAATAAGTGGGGCTAAAAATAGTGTTGTGGCATTAATACCAGCGGCGATTTTATCAAGTGAAGAAGTAACAATCTGTAATGTCCCTGATATTACTGATACCGCTGCTCTTTGTGAAATATTAGAGTTTTTAAATGTTGATGTAAAACGGGCAACAGAAAGTCTAGTTATTAATCCATCAAACATGGAAAATAAAGAAATACCTAGTATGTATACTAAAAAATTAAGAGCATCATACTACTTTATGGGAGCAATGCTTGGTAAATATAAAAAAGTAACTATGGCTTTACCTGGAGGATGTTCAATCGGGGCAAGACCAATTAATCTTCATCTTAAAGGTTTTGAAGCTTTAGGGGCAACTGTAACTAATAAAGAAAATATTTATACCGTAGAAGCTAAAGAATTAAAAGGTGCCAATATCTACCTTGACTTTGCAAGTGTAGGAGCAACTATTAACATCATGTTAGCAAGTGTTTTAGCAAAAGGAACAACCATTATCGATAATGCTGCTAAAGAACCAGAAATCGTTAATGTAGCAACTCTCCTTAACAATATGGGTGCTAAAATAAGAGGAGCAGGAACAAGTAGTATTGAAATAACAGGAGTAGAAAAACTTGGTAAATGTTTCCATGAAGTAATCCCTGATAGAATAGAAGCAGGTACTTATGTAATACTTGGCGCTGCTATTGGTAATAATCTAAAAATATCTAATATTATTCCAGAACATATAGAAGCACTAACTAGTAAATTAGAAGAAATGGGAGTATTTCTTGATATAGGAACAGACTATATAATTGTAAGTAGTGGAAAAGACTATAAACCAGTAAATGTTAAAACACAAACTTATCCAGGTTTTGCCACAGACTTACAACAACCTCTAACACCGCTTCTTACTATGTGTAATGGTAGAAGTAAAATAGAGGAAACAATATATGAAAATAGATTTATGCATATTCCATACTTAAATCAAATGGGTGCAGATATAAGAGTAAAAAATCAAACCTCAACTATTATTGGTCCTACTAAATTAACAGGAACAGATGTAGTTGCAACAGACCTTAGAGCAGGAGCATCTCTTGTAATAGCTGGCCTAATGGCTAAAGGAACAACTAAAATAACTAATGTTGAACACATACTTAGAGGTTATGAAAATATCGTTGAAAAACTAATAGGAGTAGGAGCTAATCTAGAATTAAAAGACATATAGAAGCATTAAAAAGAGACTAGAGAAATATAATTATAATATATGACTCTAGTCTTTTTTGGAGGTAAAAATGAAAAAAATATTATGTCTTTTAATCATATGTCTTTTAGTTTATGCAATTTATTACTTTAATCATACAGATAAAATAACTTATGTATCAATAGGAGACTCTTTAAGTGTCGGAATAGACTCTAATGGTAATACAAACTATGGTTATAGTAATTATCTTGCCAACTATCTTAAAGATAAAGATTTATTAAAAAGTTACAATAACTATTTTTCTACAAGTGGTACTAGAATAATAGATTTAAAAAATAAACTTGAAACAAACTGGACTATAAAAAAAGATGGTAAATCTTTATCTTTAAAAAAATGTCTTCGTGAAGCTGAATTAGTAACTTTATCAGTAGGAATGGATGATATCTTAACAGAATTAACTTTATCCACAGTATCTGTGGAAAATCTATCTAACAAAGAAATAACTACAATAGTAGATAAAACAGTAAATGAGTTAGATTCTCTTTTTAAAGAATTAAGGAAATATGCTAAAAAAGATATAATCTTTATAGGTTTTTATAATCATTTAGAAGAAGAAACACTCACCGCAGAAAGACTCTATACTTACCTAATAACAAAGACTAAAAATCTATGTAAAACCTATGATATAGAATATTTAGATATTTATAATCTATTTAAGAAAAATAAAGATTACATAGATAATCCTACTAACATATATCCAACAACAGAAGCCTATCAAATGATTGCAACAAAAATAATAGAGAATTATCTATAGACTAAATTCTAGTGAAAACACTCTTGCTAAAAAGATACTTATGTGATAAGATGTATATGTAAAAAGAAATTTACATACAATAAAAAATGAGGAACATTCGATTTTGCAAGTGAATGTCACCTCATAATTAATGAATAGTTGACACTCTTATGCAGAGTGTCTAATCTATTTTTAAGACTAGTACCAAGAAGGCAAGGCTAATCAAAATAGAAGGAATGAGCTTCAGTACTTTTAAGATAAAAGTCTTTGTCTTCATACCTTTTCCTCCTTTCCTTAATGGAATGGAGGCGACACTCACATCAAATGTTCCTAAGTTAATAGTATCATATTGACTTCTAGATAGCAAGATAAAAATGTAATAAATTAGTTACGAATTTTCGTAAATGCTACTTTAGATTTAATTTCTAAGTGTGAAAATCTACCATTTATAGCAAAACACTACTTGCACAAAAGATACTTATATGATAAGATGTATATGTAAGAAAAAATTCATACAATAGTAAAAGGAACACTTAATATTTCCGTGTTGAGTGAGCCAACATATAATTGTTAAACCACCTAATCCACGTTGTGAGTTAGGTGACTTTCTTTTATATTAATACTATAAACAGTAAGAATAGTAAAAGGAAGATTATAATTACTAAAGAAAAAATTAAAAAATCTTTCTTGTTCATTCTAACACCTCCCTCGTTTATAGAGTTTGGCTTCACCCAACTACTAAATGTTCCTAAGCTAATAGTATCATATTATTTCTTCTAGTACAAGAAAAAAATGTAATAAAAAAGTTACGAATTTTCGTAAATATCATTTTTGCTTTGATTTTTAGGTATGAAAATCCATTAAAAACCTTGTCAAATTTTAAATAATTTGATATATTAAGTAGCGAATTAGTTCCTTTAAGGGATGATTTCTATGATAAATAAATTATCATGGCGAAAGGAGAGAAGAAAAATGGCAAAAAATAATCCAGCAAACTATAGACCATGTAAAGTAACATGTGCTTGTGGTGCTACATTTGAAGTTATGTCTAACAAAGACGAACTTACAGTTGAAGTATGTTCAAATTGTCATCCATTCTATACAGGAAAACAAGGAAGAGCATCTAAAGCAGGACAAGTAGAAAAGTTTAATAAGAAATATGGTTTTAATAAAAAAGATTAGAGAATAAGGCAGTATTTACTGCTTTTTTCTTTTAAATTATGTTATACTAAAGTAGGGGAATAAAAATGTATGATTTTACTTTAGATGAAATATTATCTCTTAATAATAAAAAAATATATGAAACATATCTTAAAGAATTAGAAACTTTAAAAACTAATAGAATAGCAAAACAAATAGTGGAAAGAATGTATGGTGAAAGTATAAATAAAATATATGAAGCCATATTAAAAGAAGAAACAATTAATACTAGCATGGATAGTGATTTCTTTTTAGGAGACACAGTTTTGCTTCATGAAAGTATTAAAGAATATCATACTAAAACAAGTATAGCTTGTGATTTTTCTGCTAATTTAATTAAAAAAGGAGGACTTTATTTAAACTATCGTCCTATGTTAGAAAATCTAACTACCAAGAAAGTATATGTTTTAAAAAGAAGTATTAAAGTAGAACCAGCATATTTTGATTTACTACCTACAAATATTACAGAATTAGAAGAACTAAACTATAAAATGAAATTACAAATAGAAGATAACTATATAGACTATTCCCATCTTAATCAAGTAATGGGAGGAGAACTAGTTTTAAGGAGGTTAAATAAATGAGACTAGGAATAACTAATGACCATAGAGGTTATAAATTAAAAGTAGAACTTTTAAAAAAATTAAAAAAAGATTATGAAGTAATAGATTATGGTGCTAAAGGAACAGAAAATGTTGACTATCCTTTATATGCTTTTAAATTAGGAGAAGCTTTAACAAATAAAGAAATAGACTTTGGTATAGCCATATGTGGTAGTGGCATAGGTATATCAATCGCCTGTAATAAAGTAAAAGGTATCCGTGCTGCTAGAGTCATCTCCCTAGAAGATGTAATAGAGACAAGAGGAGATAATGATGCTAATATTATCTGTTTAAATGAAAATATGTCTCTTGATACGGCATATAACTTAATTATTACCTTTATAACAACTCCTTTTTCTAATCTAGAAAGACATATTAGAAGAATAAATCAAATAAAAGAATATGAGGTAGGAAATGAGCGTTAAATATTTTTTATATTTTTTTGTTACCATTGCTGTAATATGGAGTCTAGATTCAATTAACATCAATGCTATTTTTAAAAAAAATAAAATTTGGCAAGCAAGAGTATTCTATTTCTTTTTAGCAATTTCCTTAATCTACCTAGTAACAAACTGTATCTATGACTTATACGAATCTGCAATTATTGTTTAAAAAATAAAATTTAAAGTATAATTTTTTCATTTTCGTTAAAACTCTTAATGAGGTGATTTAATGAAAAAATTAAGATTAAAAAAAGGAGCTATTATCGGAGCATACCTAATTGCTTTCTCCCTAACAGGAATGAGTGCTTTCTTTGTAAGTCAAAATATGCAAGCAAATAATCCTACTGAAGAAGACATAGAATATGTTAACTCATCTATTATTGATGATAAAGAGGATAGAGAAGTAATTAAAGAAGATGTTAAAATGGTAAAACCATATACAAATGAAGAAGTACAAATTCTTAAATACTTCTATGATTATCAAGCAGAAGCAGCTAATCAAGAAAAATCAATACTTTATCATGAAAATACTTACATCCAAAACTCAGGTATGGACTTTGGCCTAACAGATACCTTTGATGTAGTATCAGTTTTAGATGGAACAGTAGTAGATGTAAGAGAAGATGAACTTCTTGGTACAGTTGTCGAAATAAAGCATGATAATGACTTCATTAGTAGTTATCAAAGTCTAAGTGAAGTATCAGTTAAGAAAAATGATACAATTAAACAAGGACAAGTAATAGGTAAAAGTGGTACAAATACAATTGATCAAGACTTAGGTAATCATTTACATTTTGAACTTTACAAATCAGGTGAAGTAGTAGATCCTAGCAAATACTTTGATCAAGTAATTAGTGATACTACTGAAGAGAATAGTACTTCTAACGAAACAACTACTGAAGATACAAATGATAATAGTAACACTAATGAAGAAACGGAGTAAATGCCGTTTTTTTCTTAGAAAAGTAATTTACATTATAATATATTTCTGCTAAAATATTAACAGTAAAAGGACGTGATAGAATGTTATCAAAAGATATTGGTATAGATTTAGGAACTGCAAATGTATTAATATATATAAAAGGACAAGGAATAGTCTTAAATGAACCTAGCGTTGTTGCTATTGATACAGATAATAAGAAAGTTGTAGCAGTAGGTAAAGAAGCTAGTGAAATGTTAGGAAGAACTCCTGAAAAAGTAAAAGCTATTAAGCCTATGAAAGATGGTGTAATAGCAGATTTTGAGATTACAGAAATAATGTTAGATTATTTTATTAGAAAAATACATGCTAGAAACTTCATATCAAGACCTAGAATATTAATATGTTGTCCTACTAATGTAACACCAGTTGAAAAGAATGCTATTAAAGAAGCAGCAGAGCGTACTGGGGCAAGAAAAGTATATTTAGAAGAAGAACCTAAAGTAGCAGCTATAGGAGCAGGTATGGATATCTCTAAACCTAGTGCTAACATGGTAATAGATATTGGAGGAGGAACAACAGACATTGCTATTCTTTCTTTAAATGATATAGTTAGTAGTTCTTCAGTCCGTATAGCAGGAAATGTTTTTGATCAAGATATTGTTAAATATATTAAAGAAAAATATAAGTTATTAATAGGAGAAAAAACAGCAGAAGATATAAAAATAGAATTTGCCAACCTATATGAACCTGATAAGAAAAATAAATTAGAAGTAAGAGGAAGGGATTTAGTAACAGGGCTTCCTAATACGATTGAAATAAATGAAACTGAAACAGAAGAAGCATTGCATGAATCAATTTATAAAATAGTAAAAGCAGCAACTAATGTTTTAGAACAAACTCCACCAGAGTTATCCGCAGATATTGTGGATAAAGGTATAATATTAACTGGAGGAGGTTCAATGCTTAAAGGCTTAAATGAAGTCTTAAAAAAAGAATTAAAAGTACCAGTTTTAATAGCAGATAGTCCTCTAACTTGTGTAGTAGAAGGAACAGGAGTACTATTAGACAATATTAAACTATTAGAAGATAACTAAAGATAAGCTTTAGTTTTTCTTTTGTTGTAAATTTTAAGTACACTTGTTATAATTATTTTAGAAAAGAGGAAGAACTATGAATCAACAAATAATAGAGACTCTAAAGATAGTTATAACTACCTTTATCTGTTCTGCTTTAATAATGCCCTTTATGAAAAGAATAGCTAAACATATAGGAGCGATGGATATACCAAGAAGTGATGAAGGACATAGACATATTCATACCAAGGCTACTCCTAAATTAGGTGGTGTAGGAATATTTTTAGCATTTCTAATAGGTTATATGTTATTTGGAACAGAAAGTGTTCAGATGAACTCTATATTAATAGGAAGTTTTATTATAATTTTAACAGGAATAGCAGATGATATTAAATCATTAAGAGCAAGGACAAAATTAATAGGACAAATAATCGCTGCTTCAATTCTTGTATTCTATGGAGGCTTTCTCTTAAATAATATAACCGCTTTTGGTTATACGATAAATTTTGGATGGTTCTCATATCCTTTAACAATCCTCTTTATAGTAGCATGTGTTAATATAATAAACTTAATTGATGGACTAGATGGATTAAGTGGAGGAATTAGTAGTATCTTCTTCTTAACGATAGGTATAATTGGTTATTTCCAAGGACGTAGTGGTACTTTAGTTATGATATTAACATTTATTATGCTAGGAGCGACTTTAGGCTTTCTATTACATAACTTCTATCCTGCTAAAATATTCTGTGGTGACTGTGCTATGTACCTAGGCTTTATGATAGCAGTAATTACTCTTCTAGAGTTTAAAGGACCAGCTTTAACAAGTTTATTTGTTCCTTTAATGATTTTAGGAATACCTATACTAGATACATTATTCGCCATCATTAGAAGATTATTAAAACATCAAGCACCATTCTCACCAGACAAAGAACACATTCATCATCAATTATTAGGCATGAACTTTTCTCAAAGAACAACAGTATTAATTATCTATGGCTTTAATATTCTATTTGCCTTTGCATCAATCTTCTATTCTCTAAAAGATCCTTTTATGGGTAAAATATTATATATAATTATATTTATCATAGTAGTTTGGTTTGTTTTAAGAACGACAGTTATCTCTAAAAAGAATAAAGAAGTAACTGATAATATAATCGAAAAAGTAGGCGAAGTTATAAAAAAAGAACCTAAATCTAAAAAAACTAAAAATAGGGCTAAATAGCTACTATTTTTTTTTGACAAAATTCCTATAAACTGGAAATATATGGTAAAATTTAAGGGTGTGCAGTTTTAGAAGGAGGAGGTAGTAGTGTTAAATTTTATTATATGTGATGATGAAAAAGAATTCAGAGATTTAATCAAAGGTGAGATTGATAAATTCATGATGAATTATGATGTAGACTATAAGAAATATGAATGTGAAAGTTATGAAGAAGATTTTGAAGCTTTAGCCAGAAAAGAAATGGGTTTTAAAGTCTATTTCTTTGATATTAAGACTAAGAATGGTTCAGGATTAGATGCAGCGAGATTTATAAGAGAAGAACTAGATGACTGGAATTCTATTATTATAATCGTAACTGCCTTTGCAGAGTATAGATATGAAGCTTTATCTAATAGATTATATCTTTTAGACTTTATTAGTAAGTTTGATAACTGTAAAACAAAGTTAAAGGAAACTTTAAAGATAATTTATAAACAATATAACAGCAGAGAAAAATGTCTTAACTATGAATATAACTATACTTTATACAAAATAGAGCTAAAGAACATAATCTTTATTGAAAAAGAACAAGATAGTAAAAGATGTATAATACATACTGACTATGGTACATTTAAAGCACCATTCACATTAAATGCCATATCAAAAGAATTAGATAAGAGATTCTTAAAAGTACATAAGAGTCTAATTTTAAATACAGATAAAATAAGAAGTTACGATATAAAAGAAAATGAAGTACTATTTGATAATGGTGTTACTACTAACTTAATATCTAGGTCAGGTAAGAAGGAGTTGATTGAGTATGTCACTAATAATAGCTAAATTCATAGGAACAATATTTTTAGAAATAATTCTATTGCTTATTGTACAAAAAAGTTTAAAATTAAAACACAAGATAACCCTTCAAACTATTCTAATAGTTTTGGTTTTATCTATCCCGACTTTACTTTTTTACACTACAGAATATAATATGTTTACTTCATTAATAACCTATATTTTAGCAATTATGCTATTTAGGAATTACTTTAAAATTAACTTATTATCATCTATTTATATTTGCAGTTATGGAATGATTTTAATAGGCGTTGTAGATATACTAATAGCAACTATAAATTCCTTATTTTTGACATATGAGGAATTGAGAACAACAAATTATATAGTTATTTTAAATACTGTTTTAATAGGATGTATAGCCTTTTTAATTTCTATGATTCCAAGTATAAAAAATAAAATTAATTATTTACACAAAAAAATTGAAAAAACTCCTAATTATAATATTATTACATTTGTTGTAATATGCTTATTTACCATTATAATAGCATTCTTTAATATCACAGAAATATTTAAATTAAATACACACTATATAATAACCATATTGAGTATTTTCTTTCTTTTTATTTTATATTATTTTTATATTTCAGAATTAAATAATTATGGTAGATTAAAAGATAAGTATGAAATTTTATTTGATTATGTTCAAACATTTGAAAATTGGATAGATGATGAACAGATGTATAGACATGAATTAAAAAATAATTTGTCAATTATTAGGAACATGACAAATAATAAGAAAGTAATCAATAAAATAGATGAAATGCTAAAATTCAGTATTATCATTGATGAGCAAGCAATTGAAGATTTAAAGAATATACCTAAAGGTGGACTAAAAGGATTACTGTATTATAAAGTAGCACTAGCCAAGAATAAAAATGTTAAATTAATAATAGAAGTAAGTCCAAAAGTTAATACATTATTAAAAAAAATATCAGAAAAACGTCTTCGCCAATTATGTATTATTTTAGGAATATATTTAGATAACGCCTTAGAAGCAGCTGAAATGTCAAAAAGGAAAACTGTAACCTTAGAAGTTTATGAATTAAACAAAATAATTAATTTTACAATTTCAAACACTTACAAGGAATTAGTTCCTTTAAAAACAATGAAGAAAACTGGCTTTACTACTAAAGGAGGAGAACATGGGAAAGGTTTGTATTATGCAAATAAAGTATTATCAAAAACAAAATGGTTAAAATCAGAACAAGTATTTTTAAATGATTATTTTATACAAAAAATCTATATAAAATAAAAAAATTCGTTTTTAAGCGAATTTTTTAGTCCATATTTTTTAATGCTCTAGGTTCAGCTGCACAGAACCAAACACATCCCATACTAGCACTTGCAGTAGCTAACATAGCAACAGCTGCTAGAACTTTAGCCATTCTTTTTTTCATTTCCTTCTCATTCCTTTCTTTATTACTATTTATTTAAACATAAAATGTTTAAACCTTTTTATAATTTCTATATGGCTCTTTAAATATTAAATACATAATAGGAGATATTAAAATTGTTTCAATAAGTAAAGCTGCCATCAATAAATTACTAATTTCCATACCATTAAACACTATAATAAGTACACTATATAAAACTGCCAAACTACAAGCCACTACTTTTCTAAGTACTCTTTTCTTTTCATTAGTTAAAGGTCTTTTCCAAGTATCAGCAGGAGCACATATTATAAATGTTATAACTGAAACTATACATAGAATTATCTTAATATTAAGACTAACTTCGATACTAGTAAATAAATATGGTAGTCCTAATATCAAAAGTGTACTCGTAATTAAACAAACTATAGACTTACTTGCATGAAATCCAAAACCAGGGAATCTAATTATATTAAAAAGTATTAACGTAATAATAAACTCTTTAATAAATCCTAGAAGAAAAGCTACTAGAAAGATTACTACAAGCTTAGTTATAGTCATATATAAACCTTCTAAGCCATATTGTAATTTTTCTTTTTCTTCATCGTTTAAGTTTCCTTGATTACTTGCAATAAAGTTCATAGTATGATTTAAAAATGCTTCTTTCATACCATCCTCCTATGCTATAAACATTATAGACCTATAATATTTAAAAAATATAAACTTTCCATAAAATACATAATTCGTGCAATTAACTGTAATTTCGACATATTTTTTCATGAAAAATACATTTTAAGGCTTCAAATTAACAATTGACGGTAAATTTCTAAATATTCTTATAACCGTTGTTATAATGGACTCACATCGTTTGAAAAAGAAGTAGCCACCTAAGAAGGAATAGAAAGATGTGGAGGTGAGCCTAGTGATTGGAAAAGTAAAGTGGTTTAATAATGAAAAAGGCTACGGATTTATCGAGTACAAAGAAAACGAAGATATTTTCGTTCATTATTCAACTATTAATTGCGACGGTTATAAAACTTTGTCTGAAGGTCAATATGTAGAATTTACATTACTTGAAACTAGCAAGGGATATCAAGCAGTCGATGTTACACCAATAAAAGAACCAGCTTTAGCAAAATAGTTGGTTTTTTGCTCCTTTTGTGGTATAGTAATATCAAGGAAGGTGATAATATGGAAATTATTATTCGTGGTGACAAAATTGAAGTAACTGCTGCTATGAAAGACTACATCAATGAGAAATTGAAAAGACTAGAGAAGTATCTAGAAAATAGTGATAGTGTACGTGCTAACGTAGTAGTAAAAGTTAAAGGACATATGCAAACTGTCGAAATTACAATTCCACTTCACAATTTTATTATTAGGTCTGAAGAGACACAGGATGATTTCTATGCATCAGTAGATAAAGCTATAGATGTTATAGAACGTCAAATAAGAAAGAATAAGACTAAGATTAAAGCTAAAGAAGCAAAGACTAGAATTGACTTTAGTATTGTAGATATTGAAGAAGAGGAACATGAAGAAAATAATATTATCAAACATAAGAAAATAGAAGTAAAGCCAATGGATGAAGAAGAGGCAATACTTCAATTAGAATTACTAGGTCATGAATTTTATTTATTTAAAAATGTTGACACTGACAAAGAAGCAGTGGTTTATAAAAGAAAAAATGGTGGCTATGGTATAATAGAAGCTGAGTAAAGCTGAATAAAGTTAAATAATTGAGAATGGTATGAAAATATCATTCTTTTTTTGACAAAATAACCTTAAAACCTTTTTATTATCTTTATTTTTTGATAAAATACTATATGCAAGGAGATGTTTATAATGGGATTATTTAGAAAACTATTTGATCATGAATATAAAGAATTAAAAAAGTTTACAGCACAAGCTGACAAAATAGTCGCACTTGATGAAGAGATGACTAAGTTAAGTGATGATGAATTAAAACATAAAACAGAAGAGTTTAAAGAAAGATTAGCAAACGGAGAAACACTAGAAGATATCTTAGTAGAAGGTTTCGCTGTTGCAAGAGAAGCAGCATATCGTGTTATAGGAGAAAAACCATTCTATGTTCAAGTACTAGGTGCACTTGCTATTCATTATGGTAATATAGCAGAAATGAAAACTGGTGAAGGTAAAACTTTAACTTGTGTTATGCCTGCCTATCTTAATGCCTTAGAAGGAAAAGGTGTTCATATTATTACAGTTAATGAATATCTTGCAACTCGTGATGCTGAATGGATGGGAGGAATACATAGATTTCTTGGTTTAACTGTAGGTGTTAATACAAGAGATATGTCTCCTAAAGAGAAACAAGAAGCTTATAACTGTGATATTTTATATTCAACTAATAATGAAATAGGTTTTGATTACTTAAGAGATAATATGGTAATTAGAAAAGAAAATAGAGTACAACGTCCTTTAAACTTCGCTATCGTCGATGAGGTTGACTCTATTCTAATAGATGAAGCAAGAACTCCATTAATAATATCAGGAGGAGCACAACATAGTGCCAACCTATATATAGATGCTGATAAATTTGCAAAATCTCTTAAAGAAGAGACTGATTATATCTGTGATGAGACAGGTAAAAGTACCATCAGTGTATCACTTACTGATGAAGGTAGTGAAAAAGCAGAGAAAATGTTTAAGATTAAAAATCTATATGAAATAGAAAATGCTACTTTACTTCATTATATTAACCAAGCCCTACGAGCTAACTATGCTATGAAAAAAGATGTAGACTATGTTGTTCAAGATGATGAAATAGTAATAGTAGACCAATTTACTGGACGTTTAATGAAAGGAAGAGCTTATAGTGATGGACTTCATCAAGCGATAGAAGCTAAAGAAGGAGTTAAGATTAACCAAGAAACTAAAACACTTGCAACTATTACCTTCCAAAACTTATTTAGAATGTATAAGAAACTATCAGGTATGACTGGTACTGCTAAAACAGAAGAAGAAGAATTTAGAGATATTTATAATATGTATGTTATAGAAATACCTACTAATAAACCAGTAATAAGAGTAGATGCCCCAGATTTAGTATTTGCTACACGTAGTGCTAAATATAAAGCTATTATTAATGAGGTAAAGAGTCGTTACGATAAAGGACAACCAGTTTTAATTGGTACTATAGCCATTGAAACTAGTGAATTAATTAGTGACTTATTAAAGAAAGCTCATATTCCTCATGAAATATTAAATGCTAAAAACCATGCTCGTGAAGCAGAAATTATTTCTAAAATCGGAGAACATCGTTCTGTTACCATCGCTACTAACATGGCAGGACGTGGTACCGATATCAAACTATCAGATGAAATAAGAGAACTTGGAGGACTTTGTGTAATAGGTACTGAACGTCATGAATCACGTCGTATTGATAATCAGTTAAGAGGACGTTCTGGTCGTCAAGGAGACCCAGGTTATACTCAGTTCTTTGTCTCTATGGAAGATGACTTAATGATTAGATTCGGTAGCGAACACATTAGAGAAATGATGAAAAGCTTTGGTTTTGGAGATCAAGCTATTCAAAGTAAAACCTTTACAAAAGCAATAGGAACTGCTCAAAAACGTGTAGAAGGAAATAACTTTGATGCTAGAAAACATTTACTACAATATGATGATGTTATGAATACTCAAAGAGAAATCATGTATGGTAAACGTAATGAAATCCTAGATAGTGAATCTATTCATGAAACAGTATTAAACTCTATTCATAATCATGTTACAGATTTAGTTAAATCAAGAAATGCAGATAGTACAATTACTGATGAAGAATTACAAAGTATTACAGACTTTGCTAATGAAAACTTACTAAAGAATGATATAAGTAAAGTTGAATTAGAAAATAGAGATGCTGATGATATAATAGAATATATTTATGAAAAAGCTAAAGAAGAATATGAAGCTAAGATTAAAGAAGTGCCAGTAGAAATTAGTAATGAATTTGAAAAAGCTTTATCACTACAAGTTATAGATAACTACTGGATGGAACAAATTAATGTAATGAGTCACTTAAGAGAAGGTATCTATCTTCGTCAATATGGACAAGATGACCCTCTAAGAGCATATACTACAGAAGGTTATGGACTATTTGATGATATGCTTCAAAAAATAGATAGAGATATTACAGTATTCTTACTTAAAGCAGAAATTAGACAAAATATTGAAAGAAAACAAGTTGCAAAGAATCAACAGACTAATGATGTTAAAGATACAAAGAAAACACCTAAGAAAGTAAAAAAAGTAGGTAGAAATGACCCATGTCCATGTGGGAGTGGAAAGAAGTACAAACAATGCTGTGGAAAGTAACTTGTTGATAAAAGTTTGCAATTTTAAAATACGAGGGCTAGTGTATTATTTAGACTAGCTTTTATTTGTATAGAAATAGATAGTTATATTAAAAAAATGTGATATAATTAAATAAGGTGATATACATGAAAGATTTCAAGAATATATTAAATCCTTTAATATATAGTATTGGAATAAGTTTGATTAATGATTCAGGGTATGGCATAAATGACTCAAATGATAAGGAAAACCTGATTTTATATCTCTATTTAATTATATTAATTGCAAATAATGATAATTATATTAAACAAGATAGA
This sequence comes from uncultured Bacilli bacterium, assembly GCA_944332025.1. GTDB lineage: Bacteria > Bacillota_I > Bacilli_A > RF39 > UBA660 > Onthousia. The sequence goes on along the minus strand of CALVJB010000001.1, from coordinate 79,311 downwards.
GGTTTATATAATTGCACTGAAGAATTAAAAAGAGTGACATTTTTAAGAAATGAATCAAATTATATTGTGGGACAAAATAATAGAAAAATATTAAAAACAATTAGAAATTCATTTGTGCACGGATCTGGAAGAATAACAATTAAGGATAACAATTTAATAATTTCTAATGATACAATGCCTAATAATCCTGAAAAAAACAGAAATACTACTATGCACATTGAAAAAAAAGATTTAATAAATCTATTAAAAAAAGTTTCAAATAGTATTGAAAATACTAATAATAATGTTGTAATAGAATGTTTTGAAATGATAGAAAAAATAACAAGTGGTAAAGAACTTAAAGGGAAAAAATACGGTTATATATTATTAATGACATTATTATTTTCTTATAACAAGGAAAGTATTTATGATAAATTTATGAATTTTATAGATTATAGTATAGATTTTTCAGATGTTAAAGTTAATGATACAAGATTAATAAACGATGAGTCACAGCGTAATATAAAATCATTTTATGAAGACAATAATATGATATATAAATCGGTTGAAGATGAAATATTATATAAAAAAGATATATTAACACTAGCTAAAAAAGGATATTTTATTGAGGATATAGAAGGTGCAAAAAATATAGTTTGGGACCCAAGTTTTATGGCCAAAGACACTGAACTAGAAATATTTATTCCAAACAATTTGTTAATGGCTCATTTAAGAAATGCTGTTTCACATGGATTTGTAATTTTTAAAGAAAATTATATTGAATTTAATGATTATGACAAAAAAAATGGCAAATATTTTAACATTGAAATGCCATATGGAAAAATTGATGAAATTTTATTAAATAATTATTTTAAAGAAGGAGTTTCTACTTTTATAGAAACACATATAATTATGAACAATTTAATGTATAGAACATCGCTTTCCATATCAAAAAATTCATTTTCTGAGTATTTTTCGGTATATAGAAGAAAATTCTACAATATGGATGAAAACGAAGTTTTAAATTATATGATAGAAAATCATAAAATTTCTAGTTATTTATATGAAAATCCAAATAATATAAGAGAGTTTTTAACCTTTTATCTTCCAGATAATAATATATTTATTTTAGATTATATATGCAAATATTATGGATATGAGTATAGTGAAGAAGACTATATAGATGTTCTTTTGCAAGGACCTAAAATATGGTATAATAATGTAAAAACTGGTATAGATAATTTTTCTGAATATCTTAAAGATAAAGATAATACGTATTTACTGTCAAAAATGTTATATTTAAAAAATAGATATAGCTTTGAATCTGAAGAACTTATAAAGAAAAGCATAACCGAAGAAGATTTACAAAAATTAAAACAAGATAGCCACCTTACAACAATATATACTTTCAGTAATTATAATTATTTTGAACAATTAATTTTAGGTAATTATTTAAATAATTCAAATGAATTAGAAAGAATACTTTGTGCAATTATTCATAATGAAAAAAAGGTTTTTGGACAAATTAACATTGATGAAAAAAAATCACTAGAACCTATATCGATTAATGATGTATATAAACATTCTTCAGAATATAATTTATCAGAACAAATGGTACAGTATATGGAAAAAAACAAATTAGCAACTGTCATCACTATTTTAAAAAATGAACTTCGATTATATATGTTGGACTTTTTCACAAGTAAATTATCTGATAATTCAAAAGTAGTTAATTGTCTAAAAAAAATAACTGCAAAAAGCCAACTGGACACCATTATATCACTTTATTTAACTTCACTAATGAAAGAGGAAAAAGAGGAAAAACGAAATGCAAAAACTAAATAGCATAGTTGTTTTCAATGACATTTATTATAAAGTTTTAAATAAAATAGATTTCGAAGGGAATATATATTATTTATTGTTTAATGAAAAGTATCATAAATTTAAGGTTGTATATGAATATAATGATGAATTATATCAATTAATTTCTAACGATAAATACAAAATTATTATTAGTGAGTTATATAAAAATGTAGATATGATGTTATTATAGATAAAAATTATTTAGACAATACGTCATTTAAATATAAATAAGTTAAAACATTTATATAAAACAAAACTGTAAAGTTATGCAAAAAAGTATAACTTTTTTTGTTAATTACATATTTTGACAGAGTTAAAATGTTATAATGAATTTAGAAAGGATGGTAAAAATGAAAGGATTAAGAATATTCCAATATGGTTGTGGAAAAATGAGTGTCTATACTATGAAATTTGTCATAGAAAATGGTGGTACTATAGTTGGTGCAGTAGATATTAATCCAGATGTCATAGGAAAAGATATCGGAGAAATAATGGGAGGAGATAAAGTAGGAGTAGTTGTTGATAGTGTTGATAAAGTAGAAGGACTTCTAACTGAATTAAGACCTGATTGTGTTATCGTTACAACTATGAGTTTACTTGCAGATGTAGAAGATGCCTTAATGGTATGTGCTAAATGTGGAGTTAATGCTATTACTACATGTGAAGAAGCATTCTTCCCAATAAATTCTAACCCTACTTTAACAGAAAAAATTGATAAACTTGCTAAAGAGAATAATTGTACAATTACAGGTAGTGGTTATCAAGATGCTTTCTGGGGTAATTTGATTACTACCCTAATAGGCTCAAGTCATAATATTACTAAGATAAAAGGAAGTTCATCTTATAATGTAGAAGACTATGGTATCGCTCTTGCTAAAGCTCATGGAGCAGGGCTAACAAAAGAAGAGTTTGATGCCCAAGTAGCTAGTGCCGATGAAATAAGTGATGAAGAAAGAATGAAAGTAATAGAAAGTGGTGCTTACTCTCCATCATATATGTGGAATGTTAATGGTTGGCTTTGCGATAAATTAGGTTTAACAGTAGTAAGCCAACGTCAGAAATGTGTACCTCAGTTCAATGATTATGATATTGAATCATCTACTTTAGGAATGACAGTTAAATCCGGCATGGCTACAGGTATGAGTGCAGTTGTTACAACAGAAACAAAAGAAGGTATTACTCTAGAAACAGAATGTATTGGTAAAGTTTACAATAAAGATGAGTTTGATAGAAATGAGTGGACAATCTATGGTGAACCTGATACAACTCTAGTAATTGAAAAACCAGATACAGTAAGATTAACTTGTGCAGCCATTGTTAATAGAATTCCTGATGTTATTGCAAGTGAAGCTGGTTTCATCCCTACATCACGTATGGGAGAGTTAAAATATATAAAAAAATCAAACAATTAAAAATATCCACAGTATCTGTGGAAAAAATAATTAAATACAAATAATGACATTAAATATAAGATTTTCAATATTTTTGAAATTATTTATATTGCGTGTCATTTTTTTATTGCGATTGCTACAGGTTTAACAGCATATTGCATTATTTTGTAGAAAATGGTATCATTATAAAAGATACAAAATAGCGAAGAAGAAGTAGGGAGATGACAATATTTTAAAACTAAAACGCGTCTGGACATATATACTAAACTTATTGATATTACTAGAAATTATATTGGTTTTATTGACTGTTGCTCCATTATTAGTGAATATAAAAACATATGTTGTTACAAGTGGTAGTATGAAACCTTTATATCCAGTGGGTTCAGTAATATATGTAAAAAATATTGATCCAAACACAATTAAGAAAAATGACATCATAACTTTTTACAAAAATGGTTCTGTTGCTACTCATCAAGTTTATGAAATAGATAGGCAAAACCAAGAGTTCAAAACTCAAGGTATTAATAATAAAGATGAAAATGGAAATATTATTCATGATGCTGAACCAGTGAAATTCTCATCATTGATAGGAAAACCAGTTTTCTGTATTCCTTATCTAGGATATATAGTAAGCTTAATAAAAGAACCACCAGGAATCTATATTGTCATTATTATTACAATTCTTATGTTATTTATAAATTATATTTTAGAAAAGAGGTACCCAAATGAAAAATAAGAAAAAACTAACATTATTGATAGGTTTAATATTAGTATTAGTAATCGCTACAACAGGAACAATCGCCTGGCTTACAAAAACAAGTTCTATCACAAACACATTTACAGTCGGTGATTTTAAACCTCCAACTACTTCACCAACTAATCCAGAAGAATCTATAACAATCAATGGCAATATTTATGAACCAAGCTGGAATGTCGAAGAGGAACACAAGCTTCTTCCAGGAGTATCTTTTGAAAAAGATCCATATGTTGGAATAGGTGCTGGTAGTGAAGATGCTGCAGTATATGTATATGTAGAAAACAATTTTTCAAATAAAATATATTTTACAATAAATGAAGGATGGGAAGCTGTAGAAGCAACAAGTGGTTTAGAAAGTGAAACATATACAAGTGGACTATTTAAATATACTAACGGACTACAAGGACAAGACAGTAAAGACACATGGACAATCACACCATTATTTAGTACTATCAAAGCTGATGATACAGCTGAACTTAGTGATTTTACTGTAGAAGACAGTAAAAAAACAGAAATTAAAGTATCTGTATTCTTACATCAAGCTAAAGATGGTGAAGGAACACTAATACCTGATGAAACCATAGAAAATGCAGCTAAAACAGAATTTGGAATTAATTAGTATTAAAGGATAAAATATGAACAAACATAAATATGTGATTATTTTCCTTTTTTTAATTATATTGTTATGCATATCAGGAACTATAGCCTTTAAAACAACCAATGAAACTGCAAACAATATAATTACATTTGGAAATATTAAAGTGAAATTAATTCAAACTACTATTGACAATAATGGTGAAGAAATAGAAATTAATAATGATAATGAATTTAATATTACAACTGATTCATCTGTTGATCGTTTTATTAAAGCATGTAACGTTGGAAAACAAGACATATATTTAAGAATTTCTTTAAATACTAAAGGCTTTGATAAAAATAATCAAGAATTTGATGCAAATAATTTGGTTGATTATGTAACAAACAATCAAGGCTGGATATACAAAAATGAATATTATTATTATCATAAAGCTTTAAAGCCTAATGAATGTACTGAAACATTGTTAAAAAAAATAAATTTTAATATTGATAAAATTTCAAGTAATTATCCAGATAGTAGTTACAAATTTAAAGCAGACCTCCAAGCAGTACAATCTAAAAATAATGCTGAAGATGTTTTACAAGCGGAAGGATGGCCAGATAAGGAGTAGATAAAATGTTAAGGAACCACAAAAGATTGCTTTTCATAATAGTTTTTAGCATGGTTATAATGTGTACTTTTAAAATTTCTTTTGCTAGTCCTGATGTATACGAAATCAGTAATTTTGAAGAATTAGTAAATGCTGCTGAACTAACAAGGCAAAGTGGTCACCAAACAGATAAATTTATTTTAACCAAAGACATAGTCATTACTGAAGAAGATCAACAAGAACTTTTAAATAGCGATTTTACATATATTTCATTTGGAAGTAGTGATTATCCATTTAAAGGAGTATTTGACGGTCAAGGATATTCAATTTCCAATTTGAAATATGAAGAAACAGCTGAACCCAAAACTGATACAGGCCTGTTTTCTTATACTGGTGATGGAGCAATTATTAAAAACTTAACAATTATTAATGCTGATATAGATGCTGATTATCGTGGCGGTTTAGTAGCAGGTTATTCTGAAGGAACTGTTTTTGAAAATATTACTATTAAAGATAGTCATTTATTTGTTGCTGCTGCCAATAATGTTTTATCTCTTATAACAGATGGTGGAATTAGAGGTGGAGCTATTGTTGGTGAAGCTAATAATAGTGTTTTATATAATTGTGAATCGATAAACACTATGGTAAATACTAACAATACGGCAGGTGTAGCAGCATTATCAGGAAAAGGTCTATACTTAGGAGGATTAGTTGGAACCTCAAATTCTACTGAAGTAGAATACTCTAGAGTAGAAGGTGGCTTAGTAAAAATATACTATGATGTCGCTGTAGGAGCTCTTGGTGGAAATACATTATATGTTGGTGGAATAATTGGACAAATGAATGGAACTTCAAAAGTTATTGATAGTTATTCAACCACTGAACTAAATTTCTATTGTGCTACATATGTTTCTGTAGGCGCTGGAAATACTGGTCATATCGGAGGTATTACAGGTGCTATGTTTGGCAATGGAAACGAAATTATTCGAAGCCATTATGCTGGAAAAGCAACATCAGAGCAGTATAATTCAATTTTAGTAATACCTACTATTCAAAAAAATGTTAACATTTCTGGTATTACAAATGTTTATGAAGGGGGCAAAGTAGAAAATACTTACTTTAAGCCAAGCTTAAATCCAGATGTCGATATGAAAGTATTAGGAAATAGTGATTCTACTTCTTCATATGGACCACTTAGTGATGAAAATTATATAGATAAAAATTTTTGGAAAAGCGAAAATTATGATCTTCACGGGAATATTATTAGAAATACAAAATATAATTCTAATCATGTAAATAAATGGATAATTGATCCTAATGAAGGAATACTTAAACATGGAAGCTCTATTGCTGCTACTTTTGATTTTGAAGGAGCTGGAGAAGTAACAATATCAAAAACAGAATTAGTTGATGAAGAAGTATCAACTAAAAATCCTTATTCATTTGCTATCCAAGGAATAAAACCAACAGAAAATAAAGTAACCATTAAAGCAAAAGCTAATGAAGGTTATAGATTTGTTTCTTGGTATAAAATAGAAGATTCCATAATTGATAGTACAGAAGAAAACCATCTATACTTTGACACAGTCTTTAAAAATGAACCATACAAAGACGAAGCTACCTTAGAAAATAATGATATAAAAAATAATGATCTATTTGTCGCTTACTATCAAGCAAAAGTAGTGTTCCATGATATTGAAGGAAATATTATAGACCCTAAAACAGGAAAAGAAAAGTTTGAAATTACAGATAATGATTGGTACGACTATGAAGACGAAATAAATTGTGAAACTCCTTTAACAAAACCAAATAGTTCTAATGCCAAATTAATTGGTTGGACTACAATTAAATCAAATGAAAAAGGTGGAGGCTATAGCAGTATCACTACACCAGAATTGATTTCATTAAAAAACCAAAATGAATTTTATGAAACTGGTGACAAAATAACTAAAACAATGAATTTATATCCTGTTTATGTTGATTCAATATCAAATATAACAACTGTTTTTGAGGGACATGAACAAGACGATTTAAATGATGAAAGTCAAAGAGAAGGTGTTGGTTTTACCAATATAAAACTTAATGAAAATAATAATGTTGTTATCTCTGTAAATGGTATAGATGGAAAGTTTCCAGAAGGATACGAATTTCTTGGATGGTATGAAAATGGTGTCAAGGTATCTAAAGACCAAAGTTATGAATTGAAAAACGTAGACTTAACTCAAAAACACACCTATACTGCAAAATTCAAATATGCTGTAGAATATTATGTTAGAGCCTTTAGACAACACAATGGTGCATCATTTACGGAATCTGAATTATTTACGACAAGATATCAAACATATAATAGTGAATTTATAAGCATTGGTGGACCAAGTTATATCAAAGAATCAATAACTCACTGGGGTATAGAACATATAGACCATAATCGAAATGACGATAAATCAGACGCTTTTACTGGAAATATAGTAAAACCTTTAAAAGTTTATTCTCATAATACAACAGACGATACAAATGGAGAGACTTTTTACCAGGCATTTATAACAACAGATTTTCCAGGTCCAGGGGCAATTGATGACTCAAAATCAATTACAGGAGGTGTTTTTACTTTTACACCAATTAGTGAAAAATATCATTTAAACTTTTGGACCTTAGAACGCTCAAATAAAGCTTGGACATATATAAATAACCCAATGGATACAGGTGTATTAGATCCAAGTATACAGTATAAAGGCATGGCAATGGTAACAGCAGATATAACTTTTCACAAAAAAGATAATACATATAAAACAGTTACAAGAAAGTATAACGATAATTTATTCATGAAAGAAGATATAACTCATACATATAAATATCCATTTTTTCATCAAGATGAAGAGGTCGATACAAATCCAGAAGATAGTAAAGAAAGTCTAAATAAAACAGTAACCTTACAAGCTTCCCCATCAGAAGAAGAAATGAAAATAGATGGCTATAGTTTTCTAGGATGGATATCATCAGAAGAAGTAACCCCTAATTCTTTAGAGTGGAATTACATATATGACGTGGAAAATGATACTTATTGTACCTCTGATATAAATAAAGTAAAACCATATTTATTATCTAAAGATGAAATAATAAAAGAGGCTATAGATGTATATCCTGTATATGCAAAGTACAATGTGGAAACAACAACCAATGTCAATTTTAAAGCTCCAGGAATAAACATCCCTTCAAACCCTAAATATACGATAGAAGAAACAGAAACGGGTAAAGCAACTGTTACTTTAACACCTGATACAGATACCTTTATAAGTGAAGGTTCTTCAGAAAAGTACAAACTAACATCCTTAGTAAAAGTAAGTGGCAATACCGAAGAGATAATAAATCCTAATACAAATGGAACTTATACTTGTCAAATTGAAGCTGGTAAACAGTATACATTTATGGCAAAATATAGTACCAATATCTTGTTATATCATTTAAATGATACTGAAACAAAATTAGAAATAAAAAATTCTGGAGATATTGTAGGTAATATGCCATCTCCTACTTATAATATTGATAACTATATATTTTATGGATGGACTAATGAATCTCCTGAAAATGGTAAATATCATATAATAGATGAAGACTTAAATTCTATAAATATAATAAACTCTTCATCCATTATAAATAATTCATTAGAATTATGGCCTGTATATATTAATATTAAAGTAAAGGTAAATTCCAATATTGATGATTATTTACTTTCTAGTGGTCTAGATCCAAATCAAATTAGAAACATTACAAAAGTAGGCTATGATAAAACTCAAATAAATGCTGAAAAAATAGAAGGTTATAAATTTATTGGTTGGTATCAAAATTATCAAGATAATAACAATAAAGGAAATTTAATAACAGAAAATCAAACCTATCTGCTTCAAAAAGATGAGTCTTTAAAAGATACTACTTATACAGCTGTTTATTTAAAGTATTATAAAGTAAATTATCACGATAAAAATGGTAATATAATCTACACATCTGAAATAACTCAAGATGAAAATCGTTCATTTGTCAGTGAAGTAATTGATAGTGAAGGAAACAAAATAGAAACAATTATTGATTTTGAACCTTATCAAGAAATAAACGCCACTTTAGACCCTAACGAGATATTTCAAAACTGGCAATGGGAAAAAGATGGAACAATTATTAAATGGGATGATTTTTATAAATTAGAGATTAAACAAAATATGGATTTATATCCTATTATAAGAACAATAAGTGCTACGGATTCCAAGGGTAATCCTCTAACTATTAATAACAGTAAAAGTGCTAATGATATTGATGTGTCAATATCTGCTAATAAAATGTCTGCGTACTTAAATATTGATTATCAAGATCCAACTATAACTTTTAAATTAGAAGACACAGCATATAATTCAAATAGTCAAAGTATAGAATACCCACCAAATATTGATATTACATTATATCAAAACAAAGACTTACCTCTAGTAAGTTTAGCTACTGGAAAAACAAACGAAAATGGATTATCCACACTCGACTTGTTTGGAACAATTAATATTAATATTGAAGCAGATAAAAATGAAACTTTTATAATACAACTATATGATGACGATCTAATAAATGAAATATTAATAACAGCAGAAAGTCCAAAAACTTTAAAATTGCCATATGGAAAATATAAAATAGTTGAAAAAGATACTTGGTCTTGGAGATATAGTAACATTTTAGAACAAGATATTTCTGTAAGCAGTAATTATAATAATGAAAATATAAATTTAATACCAGTAAAAGAAAATCCAAAATGGTTTGATTTTACTACAAATAACTAGGAGGTGATAGCTTATGAATAAAAAGACAAAAAATAAACTTTATCACCTTTTTCGCACTAAAAATAAAGTATTAATTATTATTATCCCATTTCTCTTTCTATTAATTATGGGTTCAATGGCCTATTTAGTATTAACAAATTCTATAGAAAATGAATTCGTTATAGGTGAGGTTAAAACTGAAATTAAAAATGAAACTACAAATGAAAATATATATATACAAAATACTGGTAATGTACCAATATACATTAGAGCATACATAACTATTGAACTAGAAGATGAAAATCAAAATGTTCTAGCCACAACACCAAACGAAAATACTGATTATAATATATCAATAAATAACACCTCTAACTGGTTAAAAGCTGAAGACGGTTATTATTACTATCAAAACATCGTAAATCCAAACGAAAATACTGATATCTTTATAAACGATTTTATAAAATTAAAGAATAATGTTAATCTTAATATTACTGTTCAATCTATTCAAGCAAATCCTAAAAAAGCTGTAGAGGAAGCATGGAATGTAAACATTATAAATAATGAAATTAACTTAAAGGAGAACCAATGAAAAAAATAATTATATTAGTTAGTATATTAGTATTAGCTTTTTCTATCACGAAAATAGGTTATACACTCGAAAAAAATCCAACAATATATTATGATGGTAGAAAAAATCAAATTAAATTTATAAATAGTGATAATAAAGATCTTTTTCCAGAATTAAAAAACTTAATGCCAGGAGATAAAAAAGAGCAAGATATTTCTTTAAGAATACGTAATATCAGCGATGTCACGACTTTATTTATAAAAATAAAAAATCTGGATGTTCTACCACCATATATTACTATAAAAACTTATATTGATGATAGAGAAATAAATACTTCTGATGAATATATAAAATTAGGGTCATTTTCAGATGAGGCAGATATTGTTTTAAAAGTAGTTGTGACAGTACCAAAAGAAGCATCAAATGAAATAGAAAATATAGAACATGAAGTTGTTTGGGATTTTCTAGCTCAAAAAGAGAATAGTCAAATAGAAGAAATACCAGAAACAAATGATAATATTATTATATATATTATTTTACTTATAACTTCTTTAATAGTTATAATTATTGCAATAATTAAATTAAAAGACAATAAATAATAATTCTTTACATTTTAATTTGACGTACAAGAAAAATACCCATATAATATCATTAAAGAAAAGAGGAATTATTATGAGACTTAGTAGATTAAATATTAAAAAGATTAACTTAAATGATATTGATAAGAACTATTCTGGTCAAGATATTTTAATGAAGCTTGGAGAACTTTATCAATATGAAAGTGGTATTTATGGATATGGAAATCTTTGGACTAAATTAGAGCGAATTGTTGAAAATATTATTATTGAAGAATTAGATAAAGTAGGTTGTATTCAAGTAGAGTTTCCTAAACTACAACCTAAGAAAATATGGGAACAATCTAATAGATGGGATATGTATACTAAAGAAGGAGATATTATGTTTACTCTAGATAATAATCTAGGAGAATATGGACTTGCTCCTACAGCAGAAGAATGTGCAACCCTATTTGGTGCTAATAGACTTCCTTCATATAAAAACCTACCTGCTATATATTATCAAATAGGAGAAAAGTTTAGAAAAGAAATAAGAACTAGAGGTTATCTTTTTAGACCAAGAACATTTGTCATGATGGATGCATATTCTTTTGATAAAACAGAAGAAGATATGAGAAAAACATATGACCTAATGCATGAAGCTTACTTAAATATCTTTAAAAGACTAGGTATTAAAATAATGCCTACAGTAAGCGATAATGGTGTAATAGGTGGAAGTGTTGCCGAAGAGTTCCAGGCAGCAACTAAACTTGGAGAAGATACTGTCCTTTATGATGAAGAACAAAATCTAGGTATTAACAAAGAAGTATTAGAATTTGATAATAAAGATGACTATTTAAAACAATTAAATATAACTGATACTAGTAAATTAAAAGAGTATCAAGCAGTAGAGTTAGGTAATAATTTCCAATTAGGAACAAAATATTCAGAAAGCATGAAATTGTTCTATATAGATGAAAATGGTAATAATAAGCCATATTATATGGGATGCTATGGTATAGGGCTAGGTAGAATAATCGCTTGTCTAATAGAAAATAATGTTATTAGAAAAGATGATAAAATTAAAGGCTTCGCTCTACCTTATAAAATCGCTCCTTATAAAGTACAAATTATTTATAATGAAAACAATAAAGATAAAGCAGAAGAATTATATAAAGAATTAGCTGATAATAATATCAATGCTATTATCGATGATAGAGAGAATCTAACTATTGGTAATAGAATTAATGATGTATATGTATTAGGTACACCTAAAATGATTATATTAGGTAATAAATTTGATGGAGAAAATTATTCTATTGAAAATACAAAAGATAATTCTACTGATATAGTTAAAGTAGATGAAATAGTTGATTACTTTAAGAATTTATAAAAGACTCGGGAGGCGAGTCTTTTTAGTTATCTTTACAATTGAAATAAGAATATATTTATGGTATCTTAAAGATAAGAAAAATAAAGGATGAAAGTTATGCAAAAAATCGATGAAAGAAGTTTAAAATTAAAAGCTGAAGATTATTTTGATTATTGTAATGAAAATGATAAAAGGACAAGAGGGGTATGGGTAATAACAGATAAACAGTGTATTTTTTATAGTCAAGTTCTTAGAAATGACTTTGCTACTCATAATGAAATAGCAGGTAATATAGAAACAGAAATATATAATGATAATCAAAGAAGATATTTTGATGTAAGACCAAGAAATGCTATGATGGCTTCAACTGGTGTTGAATTAGTTATCTTTATGCCCGATGATGGAAAATTGAGTTATAGTCAAGCTGAATTTATAATAAATGAACTAAATATTGTAGAAAAGTTTAATGACAATGAAGAAAACACTAGAAAAATTAAAATAGATTTATACGAGCCACCCGGTAAAGAAAGCAAAGGTGATATAACAAGTAAAGAAGATATAGAAATGCTAAAAGATAAAATTAAGTCTGAAATTACTCATAATATAGATATTGAAGAAGAAAAAATTATAGGTACAACTTTACCTAAAGAAGAAGTAATTAATAATATATTATCAAACTTAAATGCCCCTTATAGAAATGTTGATGAGTTATCATTATTACTAGGTAAATGTAAATCATATATAAATGATGATTATTACAAAGATATATTTAAAGAACTTATACCAAATTATAAGAACATAAAGAAACTATTTGATATATTAAAAGAACTATATATACAAAGCGATAAAATAGAAACTATGACTTTAGATAACTTAGAAGAAAAGTTATATATTCTTATAAAAAATAGTTTTAAGAATAAGAAAACATTTAATGATATACTTGATTATTTAAATAAACTTCAGTATCAAGACAGAACTCTAGTAAATGAATTATTTCCAAATTATGAGTTATTATTAAAATGTTGTAAAGATATTAGGTATATAGATAAAAATGAACTTGATATGAAATTAGAAAAATGCACATCTTATGATGACATTCTTAAAGTAATTACAAGTTTTACTTATTCTAAAAATAAAAAAGAACTACTAGAAAAGGAAAAACAACTAAATAATTATAATGAAAGTTTAGAAGAAATAGAAATAACAAAAAATATAATTTCATCAAAAGACCATTTAAATAATTTAATTAATAATAGAAAAGAAAAATATCAAAAGAAAAATGAATATACTTTTAATTTAGAAGAAAATAGTAGAAATATTACTAGCGAAGAAAAACATCAAGAAAGTATAAATGAATTAATTAAAGAAAGCTCTAGTAATTTTATTAAAAGAATAATATTTAGAAAGAGAATTAAACAATATAAAAATGATTTACAAGAATCCATAAATAAAATGGAGTCGTTAAAGAAAGATAATCAAGGTATAGCAGAAAAAATACATGACTTAACTAAAGAAATTAACTCTATAGAATCAGAATTTGAAAGTATTACAAAACTTAATTATATTCCTAATGACATAAGTGAAATGGATTATTACTATCAAAGAGATATAACTGAATATGAAAAAAATACATTAGACCTTATCAATTGGGTAAAAGACGATATAACTAAATTAACTAAAGCTTTAGAAGAAATAGAAAAGTCTAATATCTTAAAAGATAGTATAAAAGTAGAAGAGTTACAAAAGTCTATGAAAGAAGATACAGAAGATATTGTTAATAGTGAAGATAAAACTACTGATATATCTATTAATACAACAAAAAGAACTGCTAGAAATATCTAACAGTTCAATCTATAATATAGAGGATCTTCACACTTAACAGTGAACCTTCCTCACTAATAATATATGCAAGTTTCTATAAAATATACAAAAAATATTTTGTTATAAAAATAAATATCTTGTATAATACTAATAAAGAGAGTTGGTAAGAATGAATAAAAATGAATTATTAAGAGAATTAACAAGTGAAAAAGAAGAAATACTAAGTTTATGGAGGTCACTTTGACACTGATAAAAAACTTAAAGAACTAGAAGAACTAGAAAAAGAAACTACTAAAGAAGATTTTTGGAGTGATCCTAGTAAAGCAGAGACTACTATTAGTGAGTTAAAGAGTTTAAAGGAAAGAACATCTAAGTTAATAGACTTAAAGAAAAAAATATTTGACTCTATAGAATTACTAGAGATGTTAGATGAAGAAAGTGATAAAGAATTATTACAAACAATTGAGGAAGATAATAAAACTATTAAAGAAGATTTAAAGAGTTTAAGTATCTATCTACTATTTAATAAACCATATGATAAAAATAACTGTATCATTGAAATACATCCTGGTGCAGGAGGAACTGAGTCTTGTGACTGGGCTAATATGCTTTATAGAATGTATACAAGATACTGTGAGAAAAAGAACTTTAAAATAGAACTACTTGACTATCAAGCAGGTGAAGAAGCAGGAATTAAGAGTGTCTCTTTCAAAGTAAAAGGTGAATATGCTTATGGCTATTTAAAAAATGAAAAAGGAGTCCATCGTCTAGTTAGACTATCTCCCTTTGACTCATCTAATCGTCGTCATACTTCTTTTGCAAGCATCGATGTAACTCCAGAAATATCTAAAGATATTAAGATAGATATAAATGAAAAAGACTTAAAAATAGATGTCTATCGTTCAACAGGTGCCGGTGGACAAGGAGTAAACACCACTGATAGTGCCGTACGTATTACTCACTTACCTACTAAAATAGTTGTAACTTGTCAAAATGAAAGAAGTCAAATTCAAAATAAAGAAACCGCTTTACAAGTATTAAAAAGTAAGTTATATGTATTAGAAGAACAAAAAAAGGAACAAGAACTTGCTAAAGAAAAAGGTATTCAATCTAATATAGATTTTGGTAGTCAAATAAGAAGTTATATTTTACACCCATATTCTCTAGTTAAAGACCATAGAACTAATTATGAAACTAGTAATACTAAAGGAGTATTAGATGGAGAGATAGATGAGTTTATTGAAAGTAGTCTAAAAGGAGGACTAAATGAAGAAAGCAATAAAGCAAAAAATTAGAATTAAAGAATTAATAGAATTTATCATAGGTTGCTTCTTAGTAGCCCTAGCCTTTAATCTTTTCATGTCACCTAATAACTTAGTAGCAGGAGGAGTAAGTGGTTTTTCTTTAATATTAAAACATTTCTTTGGATTAAATCCTTCAACCATTATCTCTGTCGCTAACGTTTTCCTAATTATATTATCATTCCTAGTTTTAGGAAAAGAAAAAACTAAAGCGACAATACTTGGTTCTATTCTTTTTCCAATATTTGTAAGTCTAACAGAACATTTATCTACTTATATAAGTTTTAAAGAAAGTGAAATGATACTAATCGCTGTCTTTGGTGGAGTATTACAAGGTCTAGGAGCTGGTCTTATATTTAGAGCAGGTTATTCAACAGGTGGAACAGACATATTGAATATGATAGTCTCTAAAATATTTAAAATTAGTCTTGGTAACAGTATGTTCTTTACTGATGGAACTATCATTCTAATAGGAGCCTTTGTCTTTGGTTTTAATCACTTAATGTATTCATTAATTATACTTTATCTAATCTCTACCCTAACAGATAAAGTAGTCTTAGGAATATCTGATTCTAAAGCATTTTATATTATTACTAGTAAAGAAAAAGAAGTTAAAGACTTTGTTATAAATGAACTTAAACATGGTGTTACAGAGTTCAATGCTAAAGGTGGTTTTAACAGTGAAAATCAAACTGTTCTTATGAGTGTTGTTCCAACAAGAGAATACTATAAATTAAAAGAAGGAATCCATAATATAGATAAAAATGCTTTCTTTGTTGCCATGGATTCCTATGAAGTAAAAGGTGGTGCTTAGTAGTGGTAAAAATAGATAAGACTAAACTATGGTATAGATATGGAGTTTTAATATTTAGTCTTTTTATCTCATCATTAGTATTTAATCTTTTACTATACCCAACAGACTTAGTAACAGGAGGAATGAATGGAGTTGCCATAATATTAAATCACATCTTTGATATATCTCCCTCATTAGTTATTTTAGTAGGTTCACTTATTTTATTAGGACTAAGTTATCTATTTCTAGGATTAGATCAAACAGCAGGTTCTCTGGTTGCAACCCTAGTTTATCCTTTATTTGTATCTCTAACAGAACCTTTAGCAAGATATATTGTAATAGATACTAGTGACTTAATCTTAATGAGTATCTTAATAGGAATACTACTAGGAATAACTAATGGTCTCATGTACAAAGTAGGTTTTAGTAATGGCGGACTAAATATAATTAGCCAAATAGTCTATAAATACTTTCATATATCTCTTGCTAAAACAACTATGGTAATTAACTTTATAGTTGTTCTAATCGGTGGTGTCTACTTTGGCTTTAATATGATGTTATATGCTTTTATAATTATATATATTAGTGGATTTGTAATAGATAAAGTAATACTAGGAATATCTAAAAATAAAGCTTTCTATATAACAACAAGTAAAGAAGAACAAGTAAAAGAATATCTAATAAATAAATTACATCATACAGTTACAATATTTGATGTTAAAGGTGGCTTCTTACAAAAGAAAAGAAGAGTATTACTAGCAGTTGTACCAACACGAGATTATTTTAAATTAAAAGAAGGTATCAAAGAAATTGACCCTAAAGCTTTCTTTGTCGTAACAGATGCTTATGAAGTAGGCGGAGGAAAGTAGTTTAGTATTAAAAGAAGGAGAAGGTGTATTATGAAAAATGTAATAGATATAACAAACGAAAAATATATAAATGTTTCTATAAGTGCAAATAATGAGGAAATAAAGATTGATAAATATTCAGTAAAAGATTGTGTTCTTGTTAGAACAACCACAGGATTTCCAACTAATTGCATTGTGGAAACACCATACAATAATAAAACAGTTATCATGAATGGAATATCCACAATTCTTGGAATAGAAATAAATAAAAAAATAAGAGAAATGTATGAACCACTTTCTAATGAATTTAAAGAAATAGAGAAACTTACAGAATTAAAATATAGAAATTTAAGACCAACAACTCATTTTTGCATAAACGGATTAGTGACTAATGTAGAAGGAAATGACTTTACTAATCGAGAATATGTTGTTTTCTCTGAATTAGAACCTCAATTAGAAAATGAGTCTCTTGAATCATTAAGAGCAGAAGATACATATTTTTCTAATAATGTTTTAATTTCTAAAATTCTTATGTCTAAAGAACAATATGAAAAAATAAAAGACAACTCTAAATACAGTAGTACTCTAGAAAATTTACAAGTGTTTATCTATGATTCTACATTATTACCCCAACAAGAAGCTGTTATAAAAGTGTTGCATATGCTTGGAAAAGATGCTTTTATTATTAATAGTTATGGACTTTCTGATCAAAAATTTAACTATATAAAAGGAGAAATAGAGTCAGATGCCTTTAATTTACCTAATAAAGCATCACAAATGGCTAAATTAATTTATGATATATGCATCGGAAAAGAAATACTGGGTAAAACATTTGCATTTGAACCACATATGGGATCAGATATTCAAGCGAATGAAAACAAATTAATATATGAAGAAGGTATAAAAGAAGATTTAAGTCATACATTTTATTTAATAGAAAACTCATCAATGAGTAATGAAGAAAAGAAAGAATTAAAAGAAGAAATATATTTAAGTATTAATAGTACTTCTGGTACTAAACTAAATAAAATAATAAAAAAACTTATATCAAAATTATCTATAGAAGAGATTATAAGTTTAACACAAAACTTTAATCAACAATTTATACAAAGTATAGAAAACTATCAAGAAATGACATTATATTATGATGTAGATAGAGTAGATATAATAGATCTAATAAACACTTTAGATAATTATGATGACGTAATTTTTGATGATAATTACTTTGACGAAGAATATGATGATTTTTTAGATGAATATGCTGATGAAACTAAAATGTTATAAGACTAGAAAAAAGTGGAAAAAAGCTACGTTTAATAGCTTTTTTTTACTCATATTTGTCAAACTACCAATAATTTACTATATACATACATTGTCGAAATATGTTATACTGTTCTATGAATAGGATGATGTTAATGGATTTAATTAGAGTTAAAAATGTAAATAAACAATATAAAAATGGTGTAACTGCTATCTATGACTTAAGCCTTAATATAAAGAAAGGTTCTTTTGTCTTTGTAATAGGTGGTTCAGGATCTGGTAAAAGTACTTTTATCAAGATGTTATATCGTGAAGAAAAACCAACTAGTGGAGAAATTATAGTTGGTGGTATTAACGTTGCAAAATTAAGAAATAGTAAGGTATATAAATTAAGACGTAAACTTGGAATTGTTTTTCAAGACTACCGTCTTTTGCCAAAATTAACAGTCTATGAAAATGTTGCTTTTACTATGGAAGCGATTGGTGCAACTAAAGCAGAGACAAGGAAAAAAACTTTAAAAGCCTTAGAATTAGTAGGCCTTAAAGGTAAAATTCATAATTATCCAGATCAACTATCAGGAGGAGAACAACAACGTGTTGCCATAGCAAGAGCGATTGTTAATGAACCAAGAATTTTACTTTGCGACGAGCCAACAGGAAACCTTGATCCAGATCGTAGTATGGAAATAGTTAAAGTTCTAGAAGAAATAAATAAAACGTGTGGAACTACAATCATTATGGCAACTCATGATAAGGAAATAGTTAATAAAATGCAAAAAGAAATAATCCTCCTAAAAGATGGTAGACTTATTAAACATCTTGAGAAAGGAGGCTATGAAGAATGAAATTTTTTAGAATGTTAAGAAGAAGTATAAGAGATGCTTTTAAAAGTGTTTTTAGAAACTTTAGCCTTTCCCTAGCATCTATCTCATGTATTACAATTACATTAATTATAGTAGCAATATCTATAATAGTTACTTTTAATGTTCAAAACTTTACAAGAGAAATGGAAAAGGACTTAACAATAGTTGTTTTTCTAGATAATGATACCACAGAAGAAGAAGTAAATAACATAAGGGAAAGATTAGAAAATATGACAAATGTTGAGTCTTTAACCTATCAAAGTAAATCAGCTATAAAAGAAGAGATGAGTAGTGAAAGTGATGTATTTGAAGAAGTTATGAGTACCTGGAGTGATGAAGATAATCCTCTGAAAGATACATTTCAGGTAAAGGTAACAGATGTAGAAAAGATATCGAACACTGCAAAAAAAATAGAAAGATTAGATAAAGTAAGTACAGTTAGGTATGGAGAAGGCATGGTAGATAATTTAATTTCTGCTTTCGAAGCTGCACAAAATATATCTTATGGAATGGTAATAGCATTAGTGCTAGTAACAGTATTTTTAATTATAAATACAATTAAATTAACAATATTCTCAAGAAAAAGAGAAATATCTATTATGAGACTTGTTGGAGCATCAAACTTCACTATTAAAACTCCATTTATAGTAGAAGGAATGATATTAGGAATACTAGGTTCAATTATTCCAATTCTAACAGTTTGTTTTGGCTATATTGCTTTATATAACCACTTTGATGGATATCTATATAGTAGAATGATCTCATTGATTGAACCAGAGCCATTCATTTATATGGTATCAGGTATAGTCTTAGTAATAGGAATAATTGTAGGTATGATAGGATCAGCTTCAGCAGTCAGAAAGTATTTGAAGGTGTAATTATGAAGAAAAAAATATTAAATAAGATATGCGTAACAATTACAACTGCTATATTTGTAATAAGTATTATTCCTATAAATGTAAGTGCTAAAACAATTAAAGATTTTGAAAATGAAATTAATGAATTTACAAGTCAATTGGAAGAAAAAGAAAAACAAATAGCAACTAATGATGCAGAAGTAGAGAAAATTAAAAATAGAATAAAAGAGATAGAAGGACAGATCCAAACTTTAGAAGAAGAATCAGCAACTTTACAAGCAGAAATAGATGAATCAAATAATGAAATTGCTGAGAAAAGTGAACAAAGTAAAAGTTTATTTCAATACCTTCAAGTTAGTGAAGGAGAAAATGCATATTTAGAATATATCTTTGGAGCAACAGATATTACTGATATGGTCTATCGTATGGCAATAGTTGAGCAACTAACTGAATACAATGATCAAATAATGGATGAATTAACTGCATTGATTGAAGAAAATCAAAAAAGAAAAGATGAACTAGCTTCCAAGCAAGAAGAATTGAATCAATTAACAAAAGAATTAGAAACTGAAAAAGAAAGAATCAATGCCGAGTCATCTGCCATTAGAGATAGTATGCCTAGTATAGAGCAACAATTGAAAGAAGCTAAATCAAACTTAACTTATTATAAAAATTTAGGATGTGGTACTAATGAAGATATATATGCATGTCAATATCGTGTAGAGCAAAACAGCAGTACTTCAATTCCTTCAGTAAGTGGTTTTTCAAGACCTATGGCAAGTGGATATGTAACTCAAAATTGGTCAGGTTATGGAGGACATCTAGGGATAGATTTATCTAATACAAACAAAACTATTGCTATATATCCTATCGCTGAAGGGGTCATTACAAGAATATATCATGATGAATACGATGCCTTATGCGTTGCTATAAGACATAATGTGGGTGGAAGATATATCTATTCTACTTATGCTCATTTAAGTTCATATGGAAATATATATGAGGGGCAATATGTAACAACTAATACTCATATAGGTAATATGGGTAATACAGGATATTCCTTTGGAGCTCACCTACACTTAGAAGTTGCCACTTGTCACTGGACTTCAGGTGGAGGTTGTAGTTGGGGCGAATATCAAAAGAGAACTATTAATCCACGACAATATGTAGGATTCCCAAGTAGTTTAAGAACTTGGTGGTATAATAAATAGTTATAGCATAGGTACAAACCTATGCTTTTAATATCAATGAGAAATATGATAACATTAGAAGAGTTTAATAAAATAAATTTTAGAGTTGGTACGATAATAGATGCTAGTATTAATAAAGGTACAAAGACGAAAGGTTATAAATTAAAAATAGACTTTGGACCTTTAGGAATAAAGAAGACATAATAGACAACCAAATATTAGCAGTATTTAACTTTAAACCTATTCATATATCAGAAGGTATCAAGTGAAGTTTTAGTGCTAGGAGTTGTAACTAATAATGGAGTAGTTTTACTAAATCTAGATAGTAAAGTAGGAAATAACATGAAAATATCTTAACTCATAGTAAATAAAGTAAAATTTTGTCAGAAAAAACAAAGTAGTAATTGTAAGTTAAATTATATTGTGATACTATTAAGATAGTAAAAAGAAAGAAGGTAAGAAAATGTCAAAGCACCCGTTTACAACTTGTTACCTGGAGGTAGTTTTAATAAAAACATAAGTAATAATAAAATTACTTTCTTTCATAATACCTTAAGAACAGGATAAATGTATTCTGTTCTTTTTAATGTTAAAAATAAAGGAATGTAAACCTAAAACATATACAAAACAAGAAATTAAATTAAAAACATATAGTAGTGATAGAGTGCTAGATATACCAGATTTAGTTTTCGAAGCTATTTTAGAAGCTAAAAGTAGATATGACAAAAATAGAAGTAGAAGAATAAACGATAAAACTAATCCATTTTTTGATGGGAATTATATATGTTGTTCTACTTATGGTAAGCCTAGAAGCAAGGGGTTTATTACACCATATTATAAAAAGCTACTAAAAGATAATGGGTTACCAGATATTAAGTTTCATGATTTAAGGCATACATATACTACATTACTGCTAAAAAATAATAAAAACTTAAAAGCAATATCAGAAATATTAGGACACGCTTCAACCATCATTACCTCAACTGTTTATTTTGATAAAGATAAAATCGTAATTGATTGTAACGAAGAATTAAATAATTTTATAGAAAAAGTTATTACTAAAACTAATTATAATGATGATAATATTATAACTGATTTGGATACACCTTCAATTTTTAGTGAATTTTTACAAGAACTATAAATAATATCAAGAAACTACTAGCATAAGTTTCTTGTTTTCTTATATAATAAGTGTTAGAATAGGTTACCGAGTATTAATATGTGTTATATAGTGTTACATAGTAAAAATGTGGCCGAGCAGTGTATTCTGTGAAAAAAATGACAATATTAGCCTAAAATACAAACCAAAATCAAATAAAAATTAATCTAAAAAAAGGAGGGAAAATATGTTCAAATTAGTATCAAAATTCAAGCCAAGTGGAGACCAACCAGAAGCGATAAAAGAGTTAGTAGAAGGAATTAAAGAAGGTAAAAAAGAACAAGTCTTATTAGGTGCGACAGGAACAGGTAAAACTTTTACCATGGCTAATGTTATTAAGGAAGTTAATAAACCAACTCTAATACTCGCTCATAATAAAACTCTAGCAGGACAACTTTATAGTGAAATGAAAGAATTATTCCCTATGAATCATGTTTGTTACTTTGTCTCTTATTATGATTATTACCAGCCGGAAGCTTATGTTCCTAGTACTGATACTTATATTGAAAAAGACTCTTCTATAAACGATGAAATAGATGAACTTCGCCATGCTGCAACATCTGCATTACTATCATCAAAAGATACTATCGTTGTCGCAAGTGTTTCTTGTATCTATGGTATTGGTGAAGTAGATGAATATAAAAATAAAATGTTAACACTAAGTATAGGAGAAGAAATAGATAGAAATGAAGTCCTAGTGAAACTTGTAGAAATGCAATATGCAAGAAATGATTTAGATTTCCATCGTGGTACTTTTAGAGTAAGAGGAGATGTCTTAGAAATAATTCCTACTAATCAAAATCAAACAGGTTATAGAATAGAATTCTTTGGTAGTGAAATAGATAGAATTAGTGAAATAGATGTTTTAACAGGAACAGTAATATCTAATAAGAAAAATGTTAGTATCTTCCCAGCTAGCCACTTTGTAATTAGTGATGATAAATTAAAAGAAGCGATTAAAAGGATAAAAAAAGAGTTAGGAGAACGATTAGAAGAACTTAAAAACCAAAATAAGTTACTAGCAGCAGAACGTCTTGAGCAACGAACTAACTATGATTTAGAGATGTTAGAAGAAACAGGTTTCTGTCACGGTATTGAAAACTATTCTGCACCTATGGCAGGACGTAAACCTGGAGAAACTCCTACAACCCTAATGGATTTCTTTGGTGATGATTATCTTTTAATAGTAGATGAATCCCACGTAACTCTACCTCAAGTAAGAGGAATGTATAATGGAGATAGAGCAAGAAAACAAAACTTAGTTGATTATGGATTTCGTCTACCTAGTGCCCTTGATAACCGTCCTTTAAAGTTTGATGAATTTGAAAAGAAAATAAAACAAGCTATATATGTATCTGCAACACCAGGTGATTATGAACTTGAAAAAACACATGGTAAGTTTGTTGAACAAATCATTAGACCAACAGGACTACTTGACCCAACTATTGAAGTTAGAAAAACAGAAGGACAAATAGATGACTTAGTAGGAGAGATAAATGAACGTATTAAGAAAAATGAAAGAGTCTTAATTACAACCTTAACTATTAGAATGAGTGAAGAGTTAACTAACTACTTAAAAGATTTAGACATCAAAGTAGCATATCTTCACACAGAAATTAAAACCCTAGAGCGTTTGCAAATCATTCACGACTTAAGATGTGGTATTTATGATGTTGTTGTTGGAATAAACCTATTACGTGAAGGTATAGATATCCCAGAAGTATCATTAATCGCTATATTAGACGCCGATAAAGAAGGATTCTTAAGAAGTGAGCGAAGTCTTATCCAAACAATTGGACGTTGTGCAAGAAATGCTAATGGACACGTTATTATGTATGGAGATAATATTACAGAATCTATGGATAAAGCAATTAAAGAGACAAAACGTCGTCGTGAAATTCAAGAAGCTTACAATAAAGAACACGGTATAGTTCCTAAAACAATAGAAAAAGAAATAAGAGAAGTTATTAGTAACATCGATACAAAAGACTCTACTAAACCTAAGAAGAAATTAACTAAGAAAGAAAAGATGTTAGAACTAGAGAGAATTGAACAAGAAATGAAAGAAGCAGCTAAGAATCTTGACTTTGAACGAGCTATGGAGTTAAGAAATGCTTTATTTGAAATGAAGAGTGAATAGTTATGAAGAAAAGATTTAATCGTATTTATATAGAAATCACAAATAAATGTAATCTATCTTGCTCATTCTGTAAAAAATCAACAAGACCTTTAAAAGAAATGTCAGTAAGTGAATTTAAAGAAGTAATATCTAAAGTAAAAGACTATACTAATACTATCTGTCTTCATGTAAAAGGAGAACCTTTACTACATTCTAATTTAAATGAAATTTTAAATATCTGTGATGACAATAATATAAGTATAAGTCTAACTACTAATGGAACACTATTAAAAGCTAAAATAAAAGAGCTAGTTAAACATAAATCATTATCTAAGATACATATATCTTTAAATGCTGAAGTAAATAATTTAAATTATCTTAATGATGTATTTAAAGCAGTTTCTATTTTTCCACAGGATAAGATAATAATATATAGACTTTGGGCTCAAAAAGAAAATAAAATAGATGAAAAATCTACAAAAGTAGTGGAAAAACTTAAAGAGTATTATTGTTTATCCACAGAAACTGTTGAAAAAATTAAAAAGAATAAAAATACTAAAATAGATATCAACAAATATGTGGATAAAGATAATCTTTTTGAATGGCCTGTTGCGACAAATGATAAAACTAATGGTTTTTGTGAAGGCTTAAAAAGTCAACTAGCCATACTATCGGATGGCACAGTAACAGCATGTTGTTTAGATGATGATGGTATTATTAATCTGGGAAATATCTTTGAAGAAAATTTAAAAGACATATTAGAAAAAGAGAAAACTAAAAAAATTATAGATGGATTTAGAGATAATAAATGTGTTGAAAAACTGTGTCAAAGCTGTTATTATAAAAATAGATTTAAGAAATGACAAAAATGTATTGACTAAAAAAACACTTTGTGGTAATGTAAGCTTAAGCACTGAGAAGTGTTTTTCTTTTAGAAAAAAATACAAAGGAAGATGTGTATATGGCAAAGAAAAAAGAAGAAACTAAAGAAATTAAAAAAGAATCTTTAAAAGAAGTATCTAAAAAAGAAAACAAAAAGACTTCTTCTAAAGGTAAAAAGAAAGAAAAGGTAAGTGTATTTACCAAAATAGCTAACTTTTTTAGTGGTGTTAAAACAGAATTTAAAAGAGTAAAATGGCCTTCAAGAAAAGAAATGGTTAAATACTCTATTGCCACTATAATATTTATTATTTGTTGCTCATTATTCTTCTATTTAATAGATGTAATAATAGCAGCACTTCATTCATTAGGTAAATAGGAAGGAAATGGTTATGGAAAAACAATGGTATGTCGTTAATACTTATTCAGGACATGAAAAGAAAGTTCAAGAAAAACTTTTAATGCGTGCTGAATCAATGAATATGCAAGATTATATATTTAGAGTAATTGTTCCAGAACAAGAAGAAACTGAGATTAAAGATGGAGTTAAAAAGACTAAAGTAAAAAAACTATTCCCAGGATATATCTTAGTAGAAATGATTATGACAGATGAAGCTTGGTATATAGTTCGTAATACTCCAGGAGTTACAGGATTTATCGGATCGAGTGGTAAAGGTGCTAAACCTACACCATTACAACCTAGTGAAGTAGACCATATCTTAAGAAATATGGGTATTAGCAGAATTGATATTGATAAAGAATTACAACCTGGTACTAAAGTTAAAATCATCGGTGGACCATTCACAGGAATGTATGGAGTTATCGAAGAAGTTGATAGTGCTAATGAGAAAATTGTTCTTAATGTTGACTTATTTGGACAAGAAACTCAAGTTGAAGTTGAATTAACTCAAATAGAAAAAGCATAGTTTTCTCTTGTCAAATAAGAAAAAGTATGCTATTATTTAGGGGCTATATTAATTTTATATATAGATTAATATTAGTGGGAAGCAAAAAGTGCATTAAATGCAAAACGTCGAGATTAAACAATCTTGATATTGAAAAGCTATTATAACCACTCGCGAAAACGAGTAAGAAAGGATGTGTTTTTCGTGGCAAAGAAAGAAGTTGTAAAGAAAATAAAGTTACAAATTCCTGCAGGGAAAGCAACACCTGCACCACCAGTTGGAACAGTTTTAGGACCTGCTGGAATCAATTTACAGGAATTTTGTACTAAATATAATGATGCAACTAGGGATAAGATGGGAGATATTTTACCAGTTGAAATTTCTATTTATGATGATAGAAGCTTTGACTTTATAATTAAGACTCCACCTACACCATTCTTAATTAAGAAAGTTGCTAAAATCAATAAAGGTTCAACTAAAGGAAAGAATGAAACAGTTGCAACCTTAACAGATGCCCAAGTAACAGAAATAGCCGAAACTAAATTACCAGATTTAAACTGCTATGATATTGAAGCAGCTAAGAAGACAGTAATTGGCACAGCTAAAAACATGGGTGTTGCCGTAGAAGAAAAGAAAGAAGATTAAAAGCTAAACATATAGGTTATACCTATGTGGGAGGATGTAACACTAATTGCTTACCCGAATAACCACATAAGGAGGAAAAATAATGAAAAGAAGAAGTAGAAAATATAGTGAAGCTGCTACTAAAGTAGAAAAGAACAAACTATATACTAAAGAAGAAGCAGTAAAATTAGTTAAAGAAACTAGTATTACAAAGTTTGATTCTTCAGTAGAAGTTGCAATGAACTTAAATCTTGATACTAAAAAAGCAGATCAACAACTAAGAGGTGCTATTGTTCTACCAAAAGGAACAGGTAAAACAAATCGTGTTTTAGTAATCGCTAAAGGTGATAATGCTAAAAAAGCTACAGAAGCTGGAGCAGACTATGTTGGAGATCAAGATTATCTAGATAAAATTGCTAATGAAAATTGGTTTGAATTTGATACTATGATTGCAACTCCAGATATGATGCCTTTACTAGGTAAGTTAGGACGTATCCTTGGACCTAAAGGATTAATGCCTAACCCTAAAACAGGAACTGTAACAACAGATGTTGCTAAAGCAGTAACAGATGCTAAAGCAGGACGTGTTGAATATCGTACAGATAGTTTTGGTAATATCCATACTATCATTGGCAAAGTATCATTTACTGAAGAAGACCTATTAGCAAACCTAAATGCTGTAGTTAGTCAAATTATCAAAATTAAACCTGCTACAGTAAAAGGAGACTATATTAAAAATATATCTATTTCATCTACTATGGGTCCTGGAATTAAGATTCAAATTAATTCTTTTGACAAATAGAAGATTATAGAATATAATAAGAAAGAAATCAGTTAACAAGTACCCAAGACAGTAGGTAAAAACGTAAATCCTACCGAGGACTAATTACTATAAATAAAAGTTCTTGGGGAAAATCTCGAGAACTTTTAACTTTCTAGGGACTATTTAAACTGACTAAAAAATAGGAGGGAAAAATGGCTAATCAAAAAATCTTAGCAAAGAAGCAAGAAGTTATTGATGAAATCAAAGATAATGTTAATAATAGTGCGACTTTCGTATTATTTGATTATCGTGGTCTAACAGATGCTGAGATTAAAGAGCTAAGACGTGCCCTAAGAGATGCAGGTGCTACTTATAAAGTATATAAAAATACTTTAATGGCTAGAGCATTCAATGATTTAAACATTGATGTTAAAGAAGCTTTAGAAGGACCAAGTGCATTTGCTTATAGTACTGACCAAATAGCTCCAATCAAAGTATTATCAGATTTTGCTAAAGATCATGAAGCATTAACATTAAAGATTGGTTATGTTGATGGAGAAGTTGCAGATCAAGCTAAACTTAGTGAATATGCAAAGATTCCATCAAGAGATGGCTTACTTACTATGCTTGCAGGTGGTATGATAGGACTTGTTCGCGACCTATCTATCTGCTTAAATTTATATAGTGAACAAAAAGAAGAAAATTAATTATAAGGAGGAAAATAGAATGGCAAAATTAACAAAAGAAGAATTTATTAGCTCATTAAAAGAAATGAATCTTTTAGAAATTAAAGAATTAGTAGACGCAATGAAAGAAGAGTTTGGTGTAGATCCATCAGCTGTTGCAGTTGCTGCTTCAGGAGCTGCTGGTGCTCAAGAAGATGCTGCTCCATCTACAGTTACAGTATCAATTACTGATGCAGGAGCTGCTAAAGTTGCAGTAATCAAAGTAGTTCGTGAAATTACAGGACTAGGCTTAAAAGAATCTAAGGATTTAGTTGATAATGCTGGTTCACCAATTAAAGAAAACATTTCTGTTGAAGAAGCTAATGAAATCAAAGCTAAATTAGAAGAAGCTGGTGCTACTGTTGAAGTTAAGTAATTAGTATCTTAGCTTCTTTTTTATTTGAATTTTATATAATTTATCACAAAGTTTACACATAAAGCCTCTTTTTTTATTTAATTTATTTCTCATTTATGTTAATTTAATAATAGAGGAGGACATTTATGGAAAAAAAGGAGAAAAAGAAAAAAAACATTGGTCTCAACATTTGTATAGGTTTATTACTAGCACTTTTCATCTGTATTATTGTATTTGTTAGTATATACAGTGCTGACTATAGGTTACATGTTGAAAGAAATAATAAAACTGATGAAAGTCAAAAAGTTGAAAATACTACGATAAATTCACTAGATTTTGATACTAATAATGTCAGTAATGGTAGTACAAACTCATACACTTTAGCAGATTACAGTGGAACTATTGATATTGCAATTGATGAAACAGGAAAAATTGCAACTTTAAGTTATAACAGAGCTAATCTCTCTAATACTTATACTTTAAACTGGGACTTAACTGGTGTAGAGGAAGGTGTTTTAGAAAACCAAACAATAACTTTTAATAACAAAGTAAATGATGTTTTATTTGGTAGTATTGGACAAGATGCAACAGGTGATGTTATCTTATTCTTAATGGAAGATGGAACAATTGCTTATATTCTTGTATACCAAACATTATCTATTAATGGAGTAGAAGGACTTACAACATATCAAACTATATCAAATATAAAAGATGTTGCTAAGTTCTATTCTGCTAATGCTACATCTGGAGCAAGTAGTAGTGTTACAATACTAGCTCAAACTAAACATGGAACACTTTATGATTTAGCTCCTATAATAAACGATGCAAGTAATAATCAATAGAAGAGGAAAACAAACCTCTTTTTCTTTTTAGTAAAAATTGTTATACTTAAACAAAGGAGAAAATTATGGAACTTAAAATTATTTATTCAAAAAGAGAAGATGGTATCATGTCGGATGATGAAATATTTTATCCTAATTTAACAGAAGAAGAAAGAAAAAATAAGTTTGAATTAAATAAGAAGAACTTTTTACAAAAGTATAATCTAAATAATGTTAATATATTAATACCAGTTCAAAAATCAATTTATGAAGAACAAGATGAAACGTTTAATTATCAAGATGGAACTTATGAAATATTAACAAAAGAAAATGTTACCAAATATTTAAAAGGTGAGAAATATTTTCATGATGATTTCATAATTATGGATAGCAATATAAAAAACATTTTAGTAGTAGATAAAGTAGCAGATTGTCCAATATTAATTTTATTAGCAAAAATAAATGAAGAAAAATGTATGATAGCACTTGCTCATTGTGGAGGTGAATATATAAATAGACTATTGCCTCAACAAATGGTAGATGCCTTAATAAAGGAAAGCAATGTTAAACCACAATATATAAAAGCATATATTACTCCATGCATTTCAAAAGAAAGTTATGATTATGATAAATATCCACCAGTGGCATCAAATAAAGATGCTTGGAAAAATGCAATTGAACAAAGAGAAGATTTTTATTATATAGATTTAAGAAAAGCTATTGTAAATCAGTTATTATCAAAAGGTCTACAAAAAGAAAATATGATAATTTCTGATAAAGATACAAGAACAGATAATGATTTCTATTCCCATGTAGCTTATAAGAAAGGAGACATTAATAAAAATGGTAGATTTATAGCAGGAGCTGTTTTTATTGATTAAGTATTATGAAATGTTCTAATTGTAAAAAAGAATATAAAGATAACTTATTTAGTTGCCCATATTGTGGAACAATTAATAAAGAAATATATAAAGATATAAAAGAAGTAGATTTAAAGAAAAGTTCTTATGAAAGTTTTAAAGATGATGTAAGAAATAAGAAGTTTAGCTTTAAGAAAGAAATTCCCCTTTTAGTTATAAGCATTATCATAATATTACTAGCATACGCCTTAAGTTATTATTATTTTACTTATATTGAAGAATATCCTTTTCTTTTCAAAGTTATAACTAATTATCCTTTATGGTTAATAATATTTATACCTCTAGCATTATTTCTATACTACAAAAACTTCTCATCGCTATCATTAATATTAAACTTATATTTCAGTATCTTTGTAGGTGTTAGTGTTTGTTTCCCATTTTTTCTACCACTAGCATTATCAAATAATGGATATAGAATTTACCTATCTTTATTATTAATACCAATAGTAATACTTGTAATATTTACCATGCTTAAGTTTGTAATAACTACTATTAAAAATAAATTATTAAATCATCATACTATAAGTTATCTTGTATTTATGATATCTACATTATATTTTCTAGTTACAATGATAACTATTATTATAAGAATAACATGCTATTAGAGGCTTTTCTTTCTATTTAATTTGTGTTAATATAAAACACATTAGAAAAGAGGACTTATAATAATGGTAAATAATTTAAAGATTAATAAAATAAAATTTAAATATTTACTTAAAAATATAAAGCCTGTAGAGCATATTAAAGATAAACAGGAGATAACAGTAAATATTGATGAATTAACAATAGATGAAAAATATAAACCATACATAAAAGAGTTTGTTAAAAAAACTAGCACTAACTTTAATTTTAGAAATCCAAATAAAAAATTAAAGACATTAGATCTTAAACAAAAGACAATATTACAAACTTTAATGCAACCAACTAGTGAGGCAATTTATAATAGTTTAAATAAAAAAATATATACAGGAAAAAATATAGATGATTCCATATATCATGAATTGTTTCATGCTTTTACCACTTATAAGGAAAATATTTTCTCAATATATTCTGGCTTTAATTATATAAATATAGATACTGATATAGCGAGAAGATTAAGTGAAGGATACACAGATTTATTAGCGAATCGATACTTTGATAGTGTAGTTTCGTATATGATAGAAGCAAATATTGCTAGGAAAACTGAGCTAATATTAGGAGAAAAAAATATGCAAAATTTCTATACTTCTAATAATTTGTATGCAATAATTAAATTCTTATCAAAGTTTTCATCTGAAGAAGAGGCAATTGCATTCATTAGTTTTGTGGATAAACTAAGTATATATAGAAATAATATAAAAAAATCTATCCAAATTATGAATATATTATCAAATTATTTAGTTGATGTTTATGTGAATGTTTTAGTTGAATTCTATTCACGGGGTAAGTTTGATAAAGAAGATATTAATATTTTCTTCTCAATATTTAAAGAAGAATTTACTAACTATGCTTTTTATGATGATGATATTGAAAAAGAATATTTAAGAAGTTCTGATTATCTTGATATATCTTCTAAACTGTCAAATGACTATTTTAGAGAAGAACTTCGAAAAAAAGTGTTGACGAAATAGAAAAAATAGTGTATTATAACACTACGAAAGGAGACAAACTATATACTTTTGTATAATGGCTTGTCTCTTTCTTTGTTTGAGGTGATGTTAATGAGTCATTATTTTGAAAATGACCAGAATCTCCCTAGTAATTTAAAAAAGACTACAACAACACTCTTTAATCAGAATTTTATTTTTTATACAGATAATGGCGTCTTCGCTAAACACGGTCTAGATTATGGTAGTAGATTACTTTTAGAGTCTCTGCCGTATGAAGAATTAAAAGGACCAGTACTAGATGTTGGTTGTGGCTATGGGGTGCTAGGCATTATTGTTAATAAAAAGACTAATTTAGATGTAGATATGATAGATGTTAATAAAAGAGCCTTACATCTATCCAAAAGAAATGTAAAAGAAAATAAATGTATTAATATAAATGTATTCGCAAGTGACTGTTATGAAAATGTCACGAAAAAGTATAAGACTATTATTACAAATCCTCCGATTAGAGCAGGTAAAAAAATAGTCTATGATATCTTGCTAAATGCTAGAAATCATTTAGAACCTGATGGGACTTTGTACTTAGTGATAAGGAAAGAACAGGGAGCGAAATCGACAATTCTCGACTTAAAAAAATATTATGATGTAAGTATTGTTAAGAAAAGTAAAGGTTTTTATATAATTAGTGCAAAAAAGTGTTGACTTGTTGATAAAGTTATGTTAATAATATAAATTGGCAATGTATTATTTTTTGGAATAATAAATGTAAAAAAACTATGGTAATGGGGTGAATTTTAGTGTCATATAAAATTGTAAAATATGGAAAAAAACGTGAAAGAAGAAATTATTCAAGAATAAGAAATACTTATGAGCTAAAGGATTTATTAGAGATTCAAAAGAAATCATATGATTGGTTTATTACAACAGGAATTAAAGAAGTTTTTGAAGACTTATTTCCAGTTGAAAACTTTTCAGGTACACTATCTTTAGAGTTTGGTGATTATCATTTTGAAGAACCAAGATATTCTATCAAAGCTAGTAAAGATAGAGAAACTACTTATGCAGCACCACTAAAGGTAGAAGTGCGTCTTTTTAATCGTGAGACAGGCGAAGTAAAAGAACAAGAAATCTTCTTAGGTGATATGCCTATCATGACTGATAGTGGAACATTTATAATAAACGGAGCAGAACGTGTTATTGTTTCACAATTAGTTCGTTCACCAAGTGTCTATTATAATAGAGAAATTGATAAGAATGGACGTGAGTTAATCACATCTCAAATCATTCCTACACGTGGTACATGGCTAGAATTTGAAGCAGATGCTAGAGATGTATTATATGTAAGAATAGATAGAACTAGAAAAGTAACCTTAACAACATTATTACGTGCTTTTGGTCTTTCTAGTGATGACGATATCTTAAAACTATTTGGAGAAGACGATTTCCTTAAGAATACTATCGCTAAAGATGCTACTAAGAACTTAGATGAAGCATTAATTGAAATATATGAAAAATTAAGACCAGGTGAACCAGCAACACTAGATTCATCTAAAAACCATATTATAACTAGATTCTTTGATGAATTTAGATATGATTTAGCAAAAGTAGGACGTTATAAATTTAATCGTAAATTAAATATCGTTGACCGTCTATTGAATCAAACATTAGCAGAAGATATCGTAGTAGATGGAGAAACTAAATTTGCTAAAGGAACAGTTGTAACTAAAGATGTTTTAGAAGATTTAAGAGAAATATTTGCTAATGGTTATGGTGTAGAAGAAGTTAAAATTAATGATGAACTTGATACCTATAACAAGATTCAAAAAGTTACTATTTATGATCCATTTGATAAGAAGAAGAAACTAATTGTTATTGGTAATGACCAAACAATAGATTCTAAACGTTTAACAATATCAGATGTTTATGCTGCAACTTCTTATTACTTAAACCTTTTACATGGTGTTGGTAATTATGATGAAATCGACCATTTAGGTAACCGTCGTATTAGACAAGTAGGAGAATTACTACAAAATCAATTTAGAATTGGTATTTCTCGTATGGAACGTGTTATTCGGGAGAGAATGACTACTCAAGAAATGGAAGAAGTAACACCTAAGACATTAATCAACATTAGACCAGTAACTGCTGCTATGAAAGAGTTCTTTGGTTCATCTCAATTATCACAATTCATGGACCAAACTAACCCTATCGCTGAACTTACTAATAAACGTCGTTTATCAGCTTTAGGACCAGGTGGACTTTCTCGTGATAGAGCAGGTGTAGAAGTACGTGACGTTAATGCATCACACTATGGTAGAATCTGTCCTATCGAGTCACCAGAAGGACAAAACATTGGACTTATAACTTCACTTGCAAGTTATGCCAAAATAGATGAATATGGATTTATAATGACTCCATATCGTAAAGTTGTTGATTGTAAAATAACAGATGAAGTAGTTTACTTCACAGCAGATGAAGAACAAGACTATATTATTTCTGAATCAACAGTAAATACAAATGAAGATAATGTAATTATTGATAAAACAGTCGCTGCAAGATTCCGTGATGAAAATATTCTTGCAAAACCAGAACAAGTTGACTATATCGATGTATCACCTCAACAAGTTGTATCAGTAACAACAAGTTGTATTCCATTCCTAGAGCATGACGATGCAACTCGTGCCTTGATGGGTGCTAACATGCAACGTCAAGCCATGCCACTATTAAAAACAGAAGCTCCATTCATTGGAACAGGTGTTGAACATGTCGCTGCTAAAGATTCAGGAGTATGTATTATCGCTAAAGCAGATGGTATTGTTGACTATGTTGATGCTAAGAAGATAATTGTCGCTAATGCCAAAGGAAAAGATACATATTATCTAGCAAACTTTGAACTTGCAAACTCTAGTATTTGTTCACATCAAAGACCAATCGTTAGAGTTGGTGATAAAGTTAAAATGGGTGACATTATCGCTGATGGTAACAGTTGTGATAATGGAGAACTTGCTTTAGGTAAAAACGTTGTAGTCGCTTTCATGACTTACAATGGATATAACTATGAGGATGCTGTAATCCTTAATGAAAATCTAGTTAAAGATGATAAATATACATCACTTCATCTAGAAGACTATGAGATGCAATGCCGTGAAACTAAACTAGGACCAGAAGAAATTACTCGTGATATTCCAAACGTTAGTGAAGAAGCTAAGAAGAATCTTGATGAAAATGGTATCGTAACAATCGGTACTGAAGTTAAAGAAGGAGATATCTTAGTTGGTAAAGTAACTCCAAAAGGAATGGCTGAATTATCTAGCGAAGAAAAACTATTACATGCAATATTTGGTGAAAAGACTCGTGAAGTAAGAGATACTTCCCTTCGTGTTCCTCACGGTGGAGATGGTATAGTTCACGATATTAAGATTTACTCTCGTAAAGATAATGATGAACTACCAGCAGGTGTATCTAAAGTAATTAGAGTTTACATCATTCAAAAACGTAAGATTCAAGTAGGAGATAAAATGTCAGGTCGTCATGGTAATAAAGGTGTAATTTCCTTAATATTACCTCAAGAAGATATGCCTTACTTACCAGATGGTCGTCCAGTAGATATCATGCTTAACCCACAAGGTGTTCCATCTCGTATGAACTTAGGACAAATCCTAGAATTACATATGGGTATGGCTGCTAAGAAATTAGGCGTACATATCGCAACTCCAGTATTCGATGGTGCTCATATCGATGATATTGAAGAAATCATGGAAGAAGCTGGAATGGATAAAGATGGTAAAACAGTTCTATACGATGGACGTACAGGAGAACCATTCGATAACCGTATCTCTGTTGGTGTAATGTATATGATTAAACTACACCACATGGTAGATGATAAACTACATGCAAGAAGTACTGGACCTTACTCATTAGTAACTCAACAACCACTTGGAGGTAAAGCTCAATTTGGTGGACAAAGATTCGGAGAAATGGAAGTTTGGGCTCTATATGCATATGGTGCAGCCTATACCCTTCAAGAAATGATGACCGTTAAATCAGATGATGTCATTGGTCGTGTTAAAGTCTATGAAGCGATAGTTAAAGGTGAAGAAGTAAATAGAGCAGGAGTTCCAGAATCATTTAGAGTATTAATGAAAGAATTCCAAGCCTTAGGACTTGATATTTCAATAATCAATGAAGATGGAGAGTCTCTTGGCTTAAAACAAATAGAAGAAAGTGATGATGATGTGGGAGAACCACTAAATGAAGAAGTAAACATCACTAAGATAAATACAGAAGATGCTAAAGAAGAAACTTCTGAAACTGAAGATGACGAAGAAACAGATGATGAAGACTTCGAAGAAGATACTTTTGAAGAAGATATAATAAATGTAAAAGACGAACTTAGTAAAGGAGATGAAGAATAATGATAGAAGTAAATAAATTTGATGCTATTAAAATTGGTATCGCTTCTCCTGAAAAAATTCGTGAATGGAGTTACGGTGAAGTAAAGAAACCAGAAACAATTAACTACCGTACTCTTCGTCCAGAACGTGATGGTTTATTCTGTGAAAAAATCTTTGGACCAACTAAAGATTATGAATGTGCTTGTGGAAAATACAAAAGAGTTCGTTATAAAAATATAGTTTGTGACCGTTGTGGTGTTGAAGTAACTCAATCTAAAGTAAGACGTGAGAGAATGGGACACATTGAACTTGCTAGTCCTGTCTCTCATATCTGGTTCTTTAAAGGAGTTCCTTCAAGAATGGGACTTGTTCTTGATATGAGTCCTAGAGACCTAGAAGAAGTATTATACTTTGTTAGTTATGTTGTAATTGATAAAGGTAATGCTCCTTTAGAAAACAAACAAACCCTATCAGAAAAAGAATATCGTGCATACTATGAAAAATATGGTAACGGATTCAAAGTAGGTATGGGTGCAGAAGCGATTAAAGAACTACTTAAGAAAGTAGACTTAAAACATGATATTGATGAAATAAATAAGGAACTAGAAAATGCTCAAGGACAAAAAAGAACAAGACTATTAAAAAGACTAGATGTTCTAGATGCATTCTATCGTTCTGATCAAAAACCTGAATGGATGATTCTAGATTGTATTCCCGTAATACCTCCAGAACTTCGTCCAATGATTCAATTAGACGGTGGACGTTTTGCAACAAGTGATTTAAATGACTTATATCGTCGTGTTATTAACCGTAATAATCGTTTAAAGAAACTTATAGATTTAGGTGCCCCTGGTATCATCATTCAAAATGAAAAACGTATGTTACAAGAAGCAGTTGATGCTCTATTTGATAATGGACGTCGTGGTAGAAGTGTAACAGGTGCAGGAAATCGTGCTTTAAAATCACTTTCTAGCATGTTAAAAGGTAAACAAGGACGTTTCCGTCAAAACTTACTTGGTAAACGTGTTGACTATTCTGGTCGTTCAGTTATCGTTGTTGGACCATCACTAAAGATGTATCAATGTGGTATTCCAAAAGAAATGGCTCTAGAATTATTTAAACCACACGTTAT
This sequence comes from uncultured Bacilli bacterium, assembly GCA_944332025.1. GTDB lineage: Bacteria > Bacillota_I > Bacilli_A > RF39 > UBA660 > Onthousia. The sequence goes on along the minus strand of CALVJB010000001.1, from coordinate 41,529 downwards.
CAATGGCCTAGTAGAACGTGATATCGCTCACAATATCAAAGCTGCTAAACGTCTTATTGAAAATAGAGATCCAGTAGTTTGGGATATTGTAGAAGATGTAATTAAAGAACATCCTGTATTATTAAACCGTGCCCCTACACTACATAGATTAGGTATCCAAGCATTTGAACCAATCTTAGTAGGTGGTAAAGCGATAAGACTACACCCATTAGTTTGTCCTGCTTTCAATGCTGACTTCGATGGAGACCAAATGGCAGTCCATGTACCACTTTCTGAAGAAGCTGGGGCAGAAGCAAGAACTCTAATGTTAGGTTCAGGAAACATCTTGAAACCATCTGATGGAAAACCAATCGTTACTCCAGCACAAGACATGGTTTTAGGTAACTACTATATAACTATGGAAAAATCAGGTGAAGATGGAGAAGGAAGAGTATTCAAAAATGCTAACGAAGCTCTAATGGCTTATGAAAGACGTGAAATAACTCTTCATACAAGAATTGCCGTTCCTGTAGATTCATTTAAATACAAGTTATTTACATCATCACAAAAAGGTAAATACTTAATAACAACTGTTGGTAAAATTAAATTTAATGAAATCCTACCAGATTCATTCCCATATATTAATGAACCAACTGATGATAATATTCAAAATATTACACCTAATAAGTATTTCTTACCTAAAGGTGCTAATATTAAAGAAGAAATTAGTAAAATGCCTTTAGTAAAACCTTTTGCAAAAGGAACACTTGAAAAAGTAATCGACCAAGTATTTAAACGTTATAAGACTACAGAAACATCAGAAATGCTTGATAAGATGAAAGATTTAGGATTCTATTATTCAACTATCGCTGGTATCACAATATCAATGAGCGATGTTGCAACTAGTGAACATAAACAAGAATATATAGATGAAGGACAAGCTTTAGTTAATAAGATTAATAAACAATATACTCGTGGTTTAATCACTGAAGAAGAACGTCATGAGAAAGTTATTGAAACTTGGTATGGAGTTAAAGATAAAGTTCAAGCTGAACTTGAAGATATCTCTAAAGAACAAGTAGATAACCCAATCTTCATCATGATGCACTCTAAAGCACGTGGTAGTATTTCTCAGTTTACTCAAGTTGCTGGTATGCGTGGACTAATGCAAAAACCTAATGGAGACCCAATTGAAATACCAGTTATCTCAAACTTTAAAGAAGGACTATCAGTATCAGAATTCTTCTTATCAACACACTCTGCTCGTAAAGGTAGTGCCGATACAGCATTAAAAACTGCAGACTCAGGTTACTTAACACGTCGTCTTGTTGATGTATCTCAAGATATCATCGTTAAAGAAGATGATTGTGGTACAGAACAAGGAGTTGTAGCTCGTGACTTTGTTAATGAGAAAACAGGAGCAGTTATTGAAAGTCTATATGACCGTATTGTTGGTAGATTTGCTAGCAAGAAAGTAATTAATCCAGAAACAAAAGAAGTAATTGTTGATAAAGATGAATATATCACAGAAGCACTTGCTGATAAAATAGTTGCAGCAGGTATAGAAGAAGTTGAAATTAGATCAATTCTTACATGTAACACTGAAAAAGGTGTATGCCGTAAATGTTATGGTAGAAACCTTGCAACAGGTAACATTGTTGAAATTGGTGAAGCAGTTGGAGTTATGGCTGCTCAATCAATTGGTGAACCTGGTACTCAGTTAACAATGCGTACCTTCCATACAGGAGGAGTTGCTGGTGGTGAAGATATTACTCAAGGTCTTCCACGTGTTCAAGAGTTATTCGAAGCACGTAATCCTAAAGGTAAAGCAACTATTGCCGAAATTGATGGTAAAGTTACAAAAATCGCTGAAGATCATGGTAAATATAAAATCAGTATTACAAACAAAGTTGAAACTAAAGAACATACAACTAACTATGGTGCTAAACTATGTATTGAAAAAGGCGATACAGTTTCTTGTGGAGATAAATTAACAGAAGGAGCTATCTCACCTAAAGAATTACTAGATGTAACAGATCCAATTACAACACAAGAGTACATCTTAAAAGAAGTACAAAATACATATCGTTCTCAAGGTGTTGATATTGCTGATAAACATATCGAAATTATCGCTCGTCGTATGATTTCTAAGATTAGAATCGTTGAAGGAGGAGATACTAAATTCTTACCTGGTTCTCTAGTTAACTTTAGAGAGTTTACAGAAGGTAATAAAGAAGTAATCATTAGTGGTAAACGTCCTGCAACAGGTCGTCCAGTACTACTTGGTATTACTAAAGCTTCTCTTGAAACAGATTCATTCTTATCAGCAGCTTCATTCCAAGAGACAACAAGAATCTTAACAGATGCTGCAATTCATGGTAAAGTAGACCATCTTGAAGGATTAAAAGAAAACGTTCTAATTGGTAAATTAATACCAGCAGGAACAGGTCTAAAGAAATACCGTGATGTAGAATATACTCTAGAAGATGAGTTCGCTGATGAAGAACCATTAGAAAAACTAGAAGATGAATTTATGGAATAGGTTAAGCCTATTCTTTTTTTTATAAAAAAGTATGAAAGTATGTTAGAATAATAGTATAAGATGGTTATTGTTAAACAGCAGTATATTCAAATGGAGGTTTAGTATGAAAAGCAAAGTAGTAAAAACTTTATTTATTATTTCATTTTTGCCATATTTATTAGTATTAATTTATGGCATAATAAGTTCCTTTTTAGGATTCCCATTTCTCTTCACTGTAATTTATGGGTTTGATGCCTTTGTATTTAGTATTGTATATGTTCTATATACCTTTACTATTATCCCTGTTATTCCTATTTGTTTAATTTTTCAAGTCTGTTATATACTTAAAAATAAAGTTAAGAGATTTAAAAATATTAATACAAAAAAATATATCAAAGTATGTGGCATAATTGCTCTAATTTTATTATCACTTTTAGTCATTAATTCTTATTCATATCAAATAGAAAAATTTATAGAAAAAATAAGTGCAAAACAAATGGTGAATAATGCTGAAGAAAAGATAAGCTTTAATGAAAATAATATTATTTTAGATGGTATATTTGATATGCCTGAATATAAATATAATCATATTCTTATAGATTATGATAAAAAAGAAGTAGGTATTCTATTGTTTGCAAGTGGTGATGAATTTTGGAAAGTTAAACTGCAAAAAGTAACAAAAGCTAATCCTACATATCAACATATTATAAATGATTATCTTATGCAAGCGGATATTCCACTCAATTATCCAGGGAAAAGACTTATAAGTTTTTGTGAAGATGAAGAGCATGAGCATATAACTATAGCATTTTTGTTAATATATGAAGATGGTACTAATTATATTGCTGATAACATAAAAGAAAAAGGAAGTAGATTCAATGGTAGATTTACAGGCTTAAATAAATCTAAGTTTTCTATTGGAGAAAATGAAAAATTTAAAGAATAGAAAATAAACTACTGTTACAAAAAAGTTTTAATATTAATAAAGGTTAAGTAATATAAAAAGTAGAATCTAATATTTTATATGTAAACTTTTTACAAACTACCTTTAATTTTTTTATAACCTCTGTTACAATAATAAAAGAAGGGATTGGTAAAAATGCGTATAGGTGTTGATTTAGATGGCGTATTAAATGATATAGCAGAATGGCATTTTGCCTGTGGATCTAAGTTCTGTTTAGAACAAAATATAAATCGTGGTTTAAATCCTAAAGGTTATTATATGGAAGATCAATTCCACTTAAGTAGTGAAGAAAATAATGAATTTTGGCGTCAATACATCTTTGATTTATTAATCGCCATTCCAATAAGACCATATGCTAGTGAAGTTATTCATAAACTACGTAAAGATGGACACAAAATAATTATATTATCAGCAAGAGATAATCAATACTTAAATCACCAATACAGTGGTATGATAGATTACTATGTTAAAGCTTGGTTAGATAAATATAATATTGAATATGATGAGATAGTAATTAATACTAGTAATAAAAGAGAAAAATGTTTAAGTATTGGACTTGATTTAATGATAGAAGATAAAGCTAGCAATGTAGATGATATTTCTAAAATAATTCCTGTTATGGTTTTTGATGCTCCATATAATCAAGAATGTACAGGTAAAAATGTTATTAGAGTATATTCTTGGTACCAAATATATCAAGAAATTATCAATAAATTCGCTGCCGTTGAAATAATTTAATAAGAAGGTGATAAAATGGGTAAACTTAATAATAGAGGTTTTGGTATGAGTACAATGCTAATATTTATAGGAATATTTGTTGTTGTACTTATCGCTGTTATGGTTTTAGCCTACAATAATGGAATAGAAAAAGATTCCCCAGTAAAAACTGTGGAAAAAGAAGATGGTATGTTTGTACCAAGTGATGAAGAGGAGGAATAAGAATATGAAAAAAGTTGCAATTAATGGGTTTGGAAGAATAGGAAGGTTAGCTTTTAGATTGCTTGATGAGGATCCAGAAATGGAAGTAGTAGCTATTAATGATTTAACAGATGCAGAACAACTTGCTTACTTACTTAAATATGATACTTCTCACAGAAGATATAAAGAAAATGAAATATCTTTTGAAGGAGATAATATTGTAGTAGGAGATAAGAAGATTAAAGTATATGCAGAAACAGATCCTAATCTATTACCTTGGAAAGATTTAGATATTGATATTGTACTAGAATGTACTGGTAAATTTACAAGTGATGAGAAAGCTATGGCTCATATTAATGCTGGTGCTAAAAAAGTTATTATATCTGCACCTGCTAAAGGAGATGTTAAAACTATTGTCTATAATGTTAATCATGATATATTAGATGGAAGTGAAAAGATTATCTCTGCTGCTAGTTGTACTACTAACTGTCTAGCTCCTGTTTTAAAAGTATTAGATGATAACTTTGGTATTAAACAAGGATATATGACAACAGTACATGCTTACACAAATGACCAAGCTACACTAGATGTTGCTCATAAAAAAGGAATAAAAGCACGTCGTGGTAGAGCAAGTGCTGCTAATATCGTACCAGCATCAACTGGTGCAGCTTCTGCTATCGGTAAAGTATTACCTAACCTTGAAGGAAAGATGGAAGGAGCAGCCATGAGAGTTCCTGTAACTACAGGTTCAGTTGTTGACTTAGTATTAAAACTTAATAAAAATACTACAGTTGAAGAAATCAATGAAGTATTAAAAAATAATACTAATGAAACTCTAGGATATACAACAGATCCAATCGTATCAAGTGATACAATAGGAATGCACTATGGTAGTTTAGTTGATAGTCTACTTACATCAATTAGTGAAGTAGATGGAGAACAACTAGTTAAAGTAGTCGCATGGTATGATAATGAAATGAGTTATACAGCACAGTACGTTAGAGTAGCAAAATACGTTGCAAATCTATAAGAGCTTGAAGCTCTTTTTCTTTTGACATTACAATACTGTTATAAAGAATAGTCAATATTGAAAAAATATCAGAAAAAGACTACAATATTATTAGGAGGATTATATATATGAAGAAAACTGTTAAAGATTTAAATATTGATAATAAAAAAGTAATAATTAGATGTGATTTTAATGTACCTATTAAAGAAGGAGTTATTAAAGATGACACAAGAATAGTAAAGAGTTTACCTACTATTAAATATTGCCTAGAACATAATGCTAAAATAATTTTAATGTCTCACTTAGGACGTGTAAAAACAGAAGAAGATAAAACTAAGAATGACCTTAGTGTTGTTGCAACTAGACTTAGTGAACTACTAGATAAAAATGTAACTTTTGTAAACTCTACAAGAGGAGAAGAGTTAGAGCAAGCTACTTCTAATATGAAAGATGGAGATATCGTTCTAATGCAAAATACTCGTTATGAAGATTTAGATGGTAAAAAAGAAAGCGGTTGTGATATGGAACTTGCAAAATACTGGGCAAGTTTAGGAGATATCTTTATTAACGATGCCTTTGGTACTCTACATCGTGCTCATGCTTCAAATGTAGGTATAAGTACATACTTACCAAGTTGTGTAGGACTACTTGTGGAAAAAGAATTAAATGCCTTATCTTATCTTTTTAATCCTGATAGACCATTTATGATAATATTAGGAGGTGCTAAAGTAAGTGATAAGATAGGACTAATTGAAAACTTACTTCCTAAATGTGATAAGATTCTAATTGGAGGAGGTATGGCTTTTACTTTCTTAAAAGCAGAAGGTTATAATATTGGTAATTCCCTTTTAGATGAAGAGTCTCTTGACTTCTGTAAAAAAATATTAAAAGAAAATGAAGATAAAATAATATTACCAGTAGATGTAGTTTGCAATGATAAATATGAGGATACTGAAGGAACTGTTAAAGATATAACAGAACTAACTGATAATGAGATGGGCTTAGATATTGGCCCTAATACTGTTAATATCTTTAAGAATAACTTAAGTAATGCTAAAACAGTTATGTGGAATGGACCACTAGGTGTATATGAATTTAAAAACTATGTTAAAGGTACAAATGATGTATTAACTTACTTAACAGAAATTAATGCTAAAACAGTACTTGGCGGAGGAGATATAGTTGCAGCAGCTTCATCTTGTAACGTAACAGATAAACTATATCATATCTCAACAGGTGGAGGTGCTACCTTAGAATATCTTGAAGGAAAAGAACTACCAGGACTAAAAAATATACCTGAAAAATAAAATATTACTAAAGGGAGGAAAAATTATGAGAATAGGTCTATTTACAGATGCATATGTACCTTCTGTCAATGGAGTAGTAACTAGTGTAGAAACACTAAAGAAAGCTCTTGAACAGAAAGGTCATACCGTTTATATAGTTACCGTAGGACAAGATAGTAAGACCTATGATTATGATGAAAAAGAAAGAATACTAAGAATACCGGGTATTCCTTTAGGAATATATGATTATAGAATGTCTAGTATTTATCCTTTAAAAGTAATTAATAGAATAAAGTCATGGGACTTAGAAATAATACATTCACATACAGAACTTAGTATGGGAATATTTGCAAGACTTTTCGCTAAACAATATAATATTCCCCTAGTTCATACTTATCATACAATGTATAAAGACTATACTTGGTATGTTTCAAGAAATATTAAATTCTTTGATATGGGATGTAAAAAAGCAATAGAATATTTAAGTAAGTTCTATTGTGATAATACAGCAGATGCTTTTATCGTTCCAACTGTAAAGACATATCACTTGTTTAGAGATGAATATCATTATGACAAAGATATATATATAGTACCTACAGGATTAGATGCCTCAAGGTTTTATAAAGAAAACAGTGACAAACTAAAAGTAACCCGTTTAAGACGTTATCTAGGATATAAAAGGAAAGACTTTGTCATGCTATTTGTGGGAAGACTTGCTCAAGAGAAAAACGTACCATTTCTTTTTGATGTTATAGAAAAGACTAAAAATAAGAATATCAAACTACTAATAGTAGGTTATGGTCCAGATGAAGAAAAGTATAAAAAAGAAGTTAAAGAAAGAGGACTTGAAGATAGAATAAAGTTTACAGGTAAAGTTGCTTGGATTGATATGCCAAACTATTATCATGTCTCTAATGCTTTTATAACAGCATCAACTACAGAAACGCAAGGCCTAACAGTAATAGAAGCCTTAGCAGCATCCTTACCAGTAATATGTATTGATGATGATGCCTTTAAGAGTGCAGTTGTTGATAACTTTAATGGCCGTATCTTTAAAGATGAAAAAGAATGCTTAGAAATAGTAGAAGAGTTATCTACTAATAAATTAGAACTTGATAATTTAACAGATAAAGCCGAAGGATCTGTTAAGAAATATTCTTTATCAAGCTTTGCTGACTCTGTCTTAGAAGTTTATAAAGTAGCGATAACAAAACACAATAAAAAACAAGCTTTATCCACAAGAATTGTGGAAAAAATAAAAAATAAATGGAAGGATGGAAAGAAAAATGATAGTAGCCTTAAATCACAAGAGTAATTTTACGAAAGATGAGATACTAAAGTACTTAGAAGATTATAAAAACTTAAATACCTATAATCATGAAATGATTTTAATACCAAGTGTCTGTTACTTACCATTAATACCAGATAACATAACATATGCTTCAGAAGATGTAAGTAGTAAAACAATGGGGGCCTATACAGGAGAAGTTACTGCAAAAGCCATTAAATCATTAGGGGCTACTTATACATTAATTAATCATAGTGAAAGAACTACTAAGATGAATGAAAATCTTGATATTAGTAAACAAAAATTAGAACAAGCTTTTTCTAATGACTTAATACCAATTATCTGTATAGGAGACACTTTAGAAGAACATGAAAGTGGTACTTATGTTGATAAAATAAAAAAAGACATGGATTATCTATTAAGTGATATAGATAAGTCTAAAGACTTTATCATTGCCTATGAACCTATATTTGCTATTGGAACAGGTATTGTTCCCACAAATCTAGATATTGAAAAAGTAACTACTATGTTAAAAGAAACATATCATAAGAAAGTGTTATACGGTGGTAGTGCTAATGAAAATAATATTGAAGAATTAAAACAAGTTAAAGATATAGATGGCTTTCTATTAGGAGGAATATCTTTAAAGCTTTCTTCTTTACAAGAGTTTCTTGATAAGTTACAATAGTAAGCTAAGGAAGTGATAGTTATGCCAAATAGTGAAGAATTAATTAAAATAAGAGAAGAAGCAATAAAAGAGGTAAGTGAAGAAATAGAAAAAGTTGAAGAATTTCTAAAAAAGGGAGCTACTGAATTATATGTAGAAGTAATTACACCTGATATAGAAAGTAGTGCTAACAATCATTTATTTACAGATATAGGAATAACAATTGACTATGAAAATGATATTCCTGATTCTGAATTATATGAAAAACTTTTTAATCAACTAGAATCCCTAAACTTAAATAGAATAAAGATAGATAATTCTATGCAATTCTTAAAAAATAGTAATGACCCTATTTTATACTTCTTGAAAGAAGAAGATGAGTATATTTTCTATCGCAAATCTTATCTACAAGAAATTGTAGAAAAGGATGGATATGCATTTGATGATTCAGACGAGGATAAAATGTTTACTATTTCTGCATTATTACCAACTTTAGAAAGAGATGAATATGGCAAAGTTTTAATTAGAAAAAATTAAAACTTTTTTCTTTTTCGACAAAATCTCTCTTTTTTTACTCTATCAAATTTTTCTTATCTGTTATATAATTAAGATGCGTGGTAGTATATGGAAGGAGAGAAAATGAAAAAGACCAACGTATTAATGATTGATGATAATATTGAACTAGTTAAAATGGTGAAGGAGTACTTTAAAGATAATAAAGAAATAGAAGTTACTTTAACTGCGAATGATGGAGTAGAGGGATTAAACCTAATAGAAAATAGCCAAGAAGATTATGATGTAATTGTTCTAGACCTAATTATGCCTAATAAAGATGGTATGAGTGTTCTAAAAGATATGAAAGAAAAAAGACTAGATAAGAAAGTAATAGTTTTAACATCATTTAATACTCAAGAAGTTATAAGAGAAGCAAGTGAATTAGGTATTAGTTACTTTATATTGAAACCTTTTGAATTAACAGAACTTGAAAAGAGAATATTAGAGTGTAGTAGTAAGAACGATTATGATAAGAAAACTATTGATATGAAATATAATAACTTACAAGTATCAATAACAAAGATATTACATGAATTAGGTGTACCATCTCATATTAAAGGTTATCAATATATAAGAGAAGGTATAACAGTCCTTTATGAACATCCTGAAGTAATAGGTGGAATTACTAAAGAACTATATCCTGATATAGCAGAGAAATTTGATACAACAGTCTCTCGTGTAGAACGTGCTATAAGACATGCCATTGAAGTAAGTTGGAATAGAGGTAATTGGCAGTTAATGGAAGAAATCTTTGGACATAGTGTTGATATTGATAAAGCAAAACCAACTAATTCAGAATTTATTGTCACAGTCGCAGATAAACTTCGTCTTGAATTTCATCAAGATGCAATTAGGCAGTAATAATATTATTAAGACGAGCAGTAGTAGTCTTTTTATTTTGCAAAAATATTGACTAAACAAAAGAATAAATATATACTTATATTAGAAGATGTGGGAGGTGACTACACTAAATGGAACGAAAAATTAATAAATTCTTATTGAAATGGAAAACAGACTTAATAAGAAAACCATTATTAATCATTGGAACAAGACAAGTAGGTAAAACCTATACAGCTTTAGACTTTGGTAAAGCTAACTATCAATATGTCGCTTATTTTAATACTGACCATAATACTATTTTAAAAGACTTATTTAAAAAAGAAAGGTCTATTACAAGGCTAGCAGAAGCGTTAAGTATAATATCAGAAGTTCCTATTGTTAAAAATGATACTCTAATAATCTTTGATAATGTTACAGATGAAGAGATTATTAAAGGTATAAAACTATTTGGTTATGATAAAAATGATTATCATGTTATCGCTATAACATCAAGTAGAGATTCTCTATTAAAGTTTAGAGGAGAAGAATTTCAATATAAAATAATGACAGAAATGGACTATGAAGAATTCTTGTGGGCTATTGGAGAAAAAGAAACAGCAGATAAAATAAGATATGCTTATGATAATCATAGAAGTTGTAGTGTTCATACTAAAGCTTTAGATTTCTTTTATGACTATTTAATAACAGGAGGACTTCCTGAAGTAGTAGAAGCATTCGCTACTAAAAAACATTATGGATATCTTGATAGTATTAAAGAAAGAGTCTTTGATATAAATAAAAGTGAACTATTAAATAGTAAAAACTTAATAGATATAGAACGTGGTATCGAAGTAATGGAAAGTATTCCTAAACAACTAGAAAAAGATAATAAAAAGTTTCAATATGGTGTTTTGGGCTATGGAAGAAGAGCTAAAGAGTATGAGAACTCAATTAACTTTTTAGTAACTAACCAATTAGTCTATCGTTCATATAAAATAAGAGTAGCAAAGTCTCCTTTATCTAGTTGTAGAGAACTTGATAGTTTTAAATTATATCTACCAGATGATGGACTTTTAAGTATGAGATATAACTTAACTAAAGATAGACTAAGAGTAGATGATAATATTAAACAAGCCTTATATGAAAATCATATCGCTCATACTTTAGTAGAAGCAGGTTATTCCCTATACTATTATCAGTCAGAAGGAAAAGCAGAAGTAAACTTTGTTATTCAAAATAGGATGGGTAAGATTATTCCTATAGAACTTGCAACTAAACAAGGTTCTAAAGTAAAGAGTCTATCAGTCTTTATGAAAAAATATATTGTAACAAATGCCTATCGTATTACAGAAAGTAACTTTTCAACAAAGAAAAATGTTAGGTATCTACCTATATATGCAATATTCTGTTTAAATGAACAATTATATTAAGGAGAGTGTAAAATGAAAAAAGTATTATTAACAATAATAGATGGTTTTGGATATAGAGAAGAGAAGAAAGGTAATGCCGTTATTGCAGCTAACCCAGAAAACATAATAAATCTATGGAAGGAATACCCTCATACTACTTTGGAAGCTAGTGGTGAAGCAGTTGGACTTCCAGCTGGACAAATGGGTAACAGTGAAGTAGGACATTTAAATATAGGAGCAGGACGTGTTGTAGACCAACCTCTTATGCAAATTAATCATGCTATTGAAGATGGTAGTTTCTTTAAAAATGAAGTTTTACTAGATATAATTAATCACTGTAAAGAAAATAATTCATCTCTACATTTATTTGGACTATTAAGTGATGGAGGAGTTCATTCTCATATTAATCACTTCTTTGCAATGTTAGACCTATGTAAAAAAGAAAACTTTCATAATGTCTATGTTCATGCGTTTCTTGATGGTAGAGATACTCTTCCAGACGTCGCACTTACTTTCCTAGATTCTCTAACAAATAAACTTAATGAACTAGGCTTTGGTAAACTAGCTGATATTTCTGGAAGATATTATTCTATGGATAGAGAAAGAATGTGGGATGTTACTAAGAAGTATTATGATTTATTAGTTCATGGAGAAGGAGTAAAAATAGATTCATATAAAAATTATATAGAAGACTCTTATAAACAAAATATTATGGATGAATTCATTGTACCTGCTAAATTAATAGATGATGGAACTTTAAAAGAAAATGATGGTATGGTAATGCTTAACTTTAGACCAGACCGTATTACTCAAACTTTCACTGCTCTAACTAATAAAGACTTCAAAGAGTTTCCAAGAGTAGATTTTAAAAATGTAAAACTAGTTACTATGATGACTCCAGAACATACAGTTATTGCAACTCCTGCTTTTCCACCAATGCACTTAACTAATACATTAGGAGAATATGCTGCCTCAATTGGATTAAAGATTCTAAGAATAGCAGAAGCTAGTAAATATCCACATGTTACATACTTCTTTGATGGAGGAGAAGAAAAAGATATTCCTAATACAGATAAAATAATTATTCCAAGAAAAGATGTAGCAACTTATGATATGTATCCTGCTATGAGTGCTTATGAAGTAACAGATAAACTAATAGAAGTTATGGATAAATATGATTTAATCATTTTAAACTTTGCAAACTGTGATATGGTAGGACATACCGGTAAATTTGATAAAGTTGTTGAAGCTGTTAAAGCTGTTAATGAAAATGTAGGAAGACTATATGAAGCAAGTAAGGAAAAAGACTTTACAATGTTTATAACAGCAGACCATGGTAACTCTGAAATTATGGAAGACGATAAAGGAGATGTAATAACTGCTCACACAACTAGTCCTGTTCCATTTATTATTACAGACCATAATATAAAAGAAATAAAAACAGGTAAATTAGGAGATATCGCTCCAACAATACTAAAATATATGGATATAGAGAAACCAGAAGAAATGACTGGTAATAACTTGATTTAAATGGTTAGATGAGCTATCCTATAAGTAGGAGGGTTTAATTATGACAGATGAAGAACTAAAATCATATGAAGATAAGTTATTAGAGTTAAAAGTAGGTAGGGGAAAACTAATTAGACAAAGAAAAAAACTGCTTGAAGATGATAATGTGAAAAAATATCTTGGTATAGAAAAAAAACTTGATTCATCTGCTAAAGAAGCAATGACTTTACAAGGTATAATACTAGTAGAACGACAAGAAAGGTGTCCTCATCCTGCCTGGTATTTTTTAGGATATACTGAAGATACATATGAAGGGAAGGTTTATTGGACTTGTGAATGTGTAGCATGTAGAAAAAGATTAGAAGATGTTCGCAGTAGGAATTATCCACATGACAGAGTTATATGGAAAGAAAGTTTTTTTGCTAAACCAACTAGAAGCGATATGTCATATAGAGAAGTAGCAGATAAATGGGTTAAATTTATGGAAGATTTTCCACAAGAAGATAAATCTATTGAAGAAAAAGGAAGAACATTTACTAAAATGATGAATCCTAATAGAACAAAGTAACCATTAATTGGTTATTTTTTTCTCTTTTAAATAGAACTAACGTATTATATAATAGAGTAAAGAGGAGGGACAACTATGCAGCGAATTATTTTTCATATCGATGTTAATAATGCCTTTTTATCTTGGACTGCTATCTATCTTTTAAATCACGGCTATAAACAAGATATTAGAAAGATTCCTAGTGTTATAGGTGGAGATGAAAAAGCAAGACGAGGTATTGTTCTTGCTAAAAGTCCTATCGCTAAGAAATATGGTATTGTAACAGCAGAAACATTATATAGTGCTAGAAGTAAATGTAAAGCCTTACAAGTATTTCCTCCTAACTATGCTTTTTATAAAGAACAATCTAAAAAGTTATATAATTATCTATCACAGTATACTCCTGTAATAGAACAATACTCTATTGATGAATGTTTTCTTGACCTTACAGGTACTACACTTCTTTATGGTAATGATTATGTATCTCTAGCCCATAAAATAAAAGATGAAATCAAAGAAAAGTTTGGCTTTACTGTTAATGTTGGAATAGGAGAGAATAAACTCTGTGCAAAAATGGCTAGTGACTTTGAAAAGCCAGATAAAGTACATACTCTTTATTTAAATGAAGTTGAAACTAAAATGTGGCCTTTAAAAGTAAATGATTTATTTATGTTAGGTAAAAGTTCTGCTAAAAAATTAAATGACTTAGGAATATATACTATTAGAGATTTAGCTGAGTCTAATATCAATTTATTAAGAAGACATTTTAAAAGCCAGGGTGATTACTTTAAAGAAGCAGCTTTAGGAATAGATTATAGTAAAGTAGAACCTAGAAATGCTAAAAATAAGTGTATTAGTATCTCAAGAACATTGCCTTATGATGTAACGAGAAAAGAAGACTTATTAAAAATATTATTTAGTGAAACAGAAGAAGTCTCTTTCACTTTAAGAAGTCAAAAACTATATACAGGAACTATAGCTGTTACTTATAGAAATAATTTATTTAAAAACTATTCTCATCAAATTACTTTAGATAATCCTACTAATGTAACAGAAGAAATCTATAAAGGAGTTAAAACAATTTTTGAAGCTAGCTGGAAAGAAGATCCTATTAGAAATATAGGAGTAAGATTAGGTGATTTAAAAGAGAAAGCAGTTAGTCAGATGTCTTTGTTTGAAGAATCAGATGTAAAAGTAGTAGATAAGGTAGAGGAAGTAATGGATAGTATTATTAAAAAATATGGAAAAGGTAGTGTTATAAGAGCTAGTAAGAAAGAAGAAGATTATAATATTGAAAGAAGATAATGTGCAAAAAAATGTCGAAAATAATATTTTTTTGCGCGCTTACTGCAAAAACTTGACAAACATCTTTTCATTAAATATAATATAAGAAAAGGCGGTGATATAGAAAATGATTCCAAGAGATGAATATTTAGACCAATTAAAACATTTTAAAGACAAAGACTTAATAAAAGTAATAACTGGAATTCGAAGGTGTGGCAAGTCAACTTTATTTGATTTATACAATGAATTCTTATTGAATTCTGGAATAGAAAAAAAACAAATAATAAGAATAAATTTAGAGGACCCAATTTATTATGAACTAGATAGTTATTTAAAATTATATAACTATGTATTAAATAAGATAGATAGTTCAAAGAAAGCCTATGTATTTATAGACGAAGTTCAAGTAGTACCAGAATTTCAAAAAGCTTGTGACGGTTTATATTTAAATAAAAACATTGATTTATATATAACTGGCTCTAATGCTAATCTTTTGTCAGGAGAATTAGCTACTCTTTTATCAGGAAGATATATAGAAATAAAAATGCTTCCATTATCTTTTAAAGAATTTGTATCTGCAAATAATAATGATGATAATATAGATAGGTTATTTCAAAAATACATATCTTGGGGATCATTTCCTTATGTTCTTAACTTTGATAATATAGATGATGTAGACAAATACATTAAAGGAATATATGATTCAATAATATTAAAAGATATAGTGGCACGTAGAAAGTTTCCAGATATGCTAATGTTTCAAAGCGTAGTTAGTTTTTTATTAGATAATATTGGTAATATAACTTCTACTAATAAAATAAAAGATACTTTAGTATCAAATGGACGAACAATAAGTATACATACAGTTGAAAATTACATCACATCTTTACTAGAGTCGTTTATTTTCTATAAAGCTACTAGATATGATATAAAAGGGAAACAGTATTTAAAAACAGGTGATAAATATTATGTAGCAGATCTTGGATTAAGATATTTTATACTAGGAAGAAAAGGAAATCATACAGGTCATATTTTAGAAAATGTTGTTTATTTAGAACTCTTAAGACGTGGTTATGATGTTTATATAGGTAAAGTAGATGAACTAGAAGTGGATTTTGTCGCTATAAATAGTAAGGGTATTGAATATTATCAAGTAAGTGAAAGTGTTAAAGATGAAAAAACATTAGAAAGAGAATTAAAATCACTTGATAGTATAAAAGACCATAATCAAAAATTTTTGCTAGTAGGAGATATAGAACCAGAAGTCTCATATAACGGAATAAGAAAAATAAACATATTAGACTGGTTATTAGATAAAAAATAGAAAGTGTTATTATGCACTTTCTTTATTTTAAAAGATTATCAATAATATAGTTAAGCTCATTATCATTTAGTACAATATCTTCATTAACTAAACCAATGTCAGAGTGAATACCGTCATTCTTATGAAAGTCAGAACCTATTGTCGTTATTAGATTATGATGTTTAGCAAAGTTATTCCAATGAGTACTTTCATTGATTTTATTACCATTTCTATCTAAATAAACGTAATTAGCTTCAATACCATCAGGCTTCATTTCTTTAACTAGATTTAATATATCATCATCAGTTAAGCCATCTTCATATTTATATGCAACAGGATGAGCAAGAACTACTTTACCACCAGCTTCTCTTATTAAATCACTAGCTTCCTTAGGACTAATAGCTTCTTTTTCTACATAGCAAGGACATCCTTCGTTCATAATTGTTTCAATAAATTCTCCTCTTTCTGGAACATAACCAAAAGTTTTTAACAGTAACTTTTCATTATCTTTATTTTCTACAATATTAGTAGCAATATGAGCTTTAGTAACAGCATCAATCTTATCTAAAGAATCAACATCAATGATATAACTCAACTCTTTTAATTTAGCCGCAACATCATGTAAATAAATATGCCTAGCATTTCTAATCGAGTATAACTTATCAGTAAACCTTTTATTATTAATATCAAAGTTATATCCTAAGACATGAATCCCACATTTGTTAGTTCTAGTGGATATCTCAACAGCTGTAATTAATTTAACATTATTTTCTTTTGCATAATTAAATAACTCATCATCATAAGCAAGAGTTGTATCATGATCTGCTATTGCAATAACACTAACCCCATTATTAACAGCTCTATCAATAATTTCTTTAGGAGATAATTCTCCATCAGATAAATTACTATGAATATGTAAATCTATGAGTCTTTTCATTGTATCACATACTTTCATTACTTTTTTCTGCTATTATGTATATCTCTATCATTTACAAACTCTTTTCTAGCTTGATATAATGGCATCCTAGCAAGTTGATAACATGTAAGTCGTTGCTCCTCAATATAACCGAAATCACTCTTTAAAGACTTATCTATTACAAGCATTAAAGAAGTGTCAATTATATTGTCAGGAGTTTCTAACCAACAATGACCACCTTCTTTTTCTGCATTTAAAGTCCCCTTTAAAATTGGAAGTATTCCAGAGACGATATCAGCATTATAATAAGAGTAACTTAATTGTCTAGTAGTTCCAACACAATTACCGATATTATAACCTAGAAGAAACATATCTATAAACTCATTCATTTCTTTAGAAGGAGAAACAAAGTTTTGAGAACGTATTTTACTCCATTCATTTTCATCAAAGAAACGAATCTTATTTTCTTTCATCCCTTTATCCACAAGATTGTGGAAATCGTCATTACTTTTATATAGGCTCCAAAACATTTCATAAGCTTTAATATCAGTATCCATAGTTATCCCTCCTTAGAGATTAAATATATTTTATCTAATTAATATTATATATAACATAAGCACAGACTAAATTCAAATATAGATGACTAATTCCTATATTTTATTTTTAGTTTTTCTCTCAATTAAAAAGTTATAAACATCAGAACTTAAATTATTTTCAGTATCATTCCCCATAAGAGTAGCAACAGTCCGCCTTATATTATTTTTATCATAGTACTTATCAATATAACTATATAAATAGTCATAATTAGTACTAATAATTTTACCATTTTGGAAAAGCCTTATTTCACTATTTTCATCTGCTAATTTTATCCACTCATTTTTATATCTATCTTTCTCTTCATCAGTAAGTTTATGTTCATACTTTAATAATTCTTTAATCTCCTCTGGCACAGTCGCTCCAACAGTAGGGAGATATTTGCTGTACTTATTTACAAAAAAGTATTGAAATAACAAATGATATACAGTACACTAAATATAGTGATATTGATAAAGAAGTCTATCAAAATTAGGTAACATAAAACCTTTGAATATTTTCATAAATTTATGTAATTATTTTGTTTGGTTAGAAACGAGCCCTTAGAATTTTATTTCTATAAACGAGTTTTCGGAAAAATATATAGAGCGCTAATGTTAATTAAGCGCTCTTTTTTGTAAACACATTTATAAGCTTTACACAGTTTATTTATCCCATCATCAGTTATATAAGATATAAATGTCAAATTTTTTACCAAAAAAATTTCAAAAAATGCTTGTATTCTGGGGATTTCTATGATAATATTAATTACGTGTGACTGCTTAGATGTGGGAGGTTGTCGATACGCCAGGTTAAGTTGTTAATCAGCTATCGGGTTATTCACACGGAGCAAGTCTATACTAGATATAGGCGAAGGGAGGACGTAAATAGTGTCAACACAAAAGATTCGTATTAAGTTAAAAGCATATGATCATAAGATACTTGACAATGCTGTAACTAAAATTGTTGAAACAATCAAAAGAACTGGAGGAGATATAGTTGGACCTGTACCTCTACCAACAGAAATTGAGAAATTCACAATTTTAAGAGCTGTTCACAAATATAAAGATAGTCGTGAACAGTTCGAAAGAAGAACACACAAGAGATTAATTGACATTAAAAGCCCAAGTAAAGAAACGATTGATGCATTAGCACATCTTGATTTACCAAGTGGTGTCGATATCAAAATCAAAACAATCTAAAATAGGAGGAAATGAAAATGAAAGGAATCTTAGGTACAAAAAAAGGAATGACTCAAGTATTCACTACTGATGGTAAACTTATTCCTGTAACTGTTGTAGAAGTTGAGCCTAATGTTGTTACACAAATCAAAACTAATGAAACAGATGGTTATGAAGCAATCCAATTAGGTTATAAAACAGTTAGAGAAAAACTAAGTAACAAACCAAAGATGGGTCATACCACTAAAGCTAATACTGAACCTAAGCGCTTCTTAAGAGAAATAAAAGGCGTAAATGTAGCTGATTACACTTTAGGACAAGTATTAGATGCTAGCGTATTCGAAGCTGGCGAAATTGTAGACGTTAGTGGAGTAAGCAAAGGAAAAGGTTTCCAAGGTGTAATCAAACGTCACAACGGGAGCCGTGGACCTATGGGACATGGTTCACAATATCATCGTGGAGTTGGTTCTTTAGGAACAATGAGACCAATGCACGTATTAAAAGGTAAGAAATTACCAGGACAAATGGGTAATGTAAACTCTACTGTTCAAAACTTAGAAGTAGTAGCAGTAGACTTAGAAAATAATGTAATTTTAATTAAAGGTAATGTGCCTGGACCAAAAGAAGGGCTAGTAGTAATTAAAACAGCTGTTAAGAAGCCAGGTAAGAAAAATACTGCTAAAGACTTAATCACTTATGAAGAGATGAAAGAAGCTGAAGTTACTACTGAAGTAGAAGAAAATACTAATACTGAAGAAGTAGTAGAAGCTGCAACTACTGAGTCAACAGAAACAACAAACGAATAATCATCACTACAGTTTAAATAAAATTATGTTATGTAGTGAAAGGAGGAAAAAGTATGAAAAAGATAGATCTTTTAAATCTTAAAGGTGAAAAAGTAAATGAATTAAAATTAAATGAAGAAATATTTTCTATTACCCCAAATGATAAAGTATTATATGATGCAATTATATTAGCAAGAGCATCATTAAGACAAGGAACACACTCTACTAAAAACCGTTCAGAAGTTAGCGGTGGAGGACGTAAACCTTGGAGACAAAAAGGAACTGGACATGCACGTCAAGGTTCAATTAGAGCTGTACAATGGGTAGGTGGAGGAAGATATGGAACTCCAGTACCAAGAGATTACAGTAAAAAACAAAATCGTAAAGAAAGAAGATTAGCATTAAAGAGTGCTTTAAGTCATAAGTTTAATGATAATGAAGTAATCGTTATGGAAGAGTTATCATTTACTACTCCAAAGACAAAAGAAATGATTACATTATTAAATACATTAAAAATAGCTGATAAGAAAGTACTATTCGTAGTAGAAGACTTTACAGAAAATGTAATATTAGCATCTAGAAATATTCCTAGTGTTGCCTTAATAGCAGCTAATGAATTAAATGTATTAGACTTAGTTAACTCTGATGTCGTAGTCTTTACTAGTGAAGCTATTAAAAAGATAGAGGAGGCTCTTAAATAATGGATACTAAATACTTAGAAATAATCAAAGCTCCTGTTATCACTGAAAAAAGTGGTTCTCTAGGAGAGAAGAATCAATATGTATTTAAGGTTTCTTCTAAAGCTAATAAAATTGAAATTAAACAAGCTATTGAAAAAATCTTTAAAGTACATGTAAAACAAATAAGAACATTAAATGTTAAACCTAAAAAAAGAAGAGTTGGTCGCTATACTGGACTTACAAATAGATATAAGAAAGCTATTGTAACTCTAGCTGATGGTGAACAAATTGATCTTGGTTAGAAGGAGGAACTAAAATATGGCAATAAGAAATTATAAACCTACTACACCAGGACGTAGAGGAATGAGTACTCTAACAAACGAAGAGATTACTAAATCTACTCCAGAGAAAAGTTTAACAGTAACACTTAAGAAAAACTCTGGACGTAACAATCAAGGAAAAATAACTGTTCGTCATCAAGGTGGCGGAGTTAAAAGAAAATATCGTCTTATCGATTTCAAAAGAGATAAGAAAGATATCGCTGGTGTTGTAGCAAGCATAGAATACGATCCAAATAGAACAGCAAACATTGCATTAATCAACTATATGGATGGAGAAAAGAGATACATCATCGCTCCTAAGAACTTAAAAGTAGGAGATAAAGTAATAAGTGGTGAAAACGTAGATATCAAAGTAGGAAATGCTCTTCCTATTATGAATATTCCAGTAGGTACTGTTATTCATAACATTGAACTTCGCCCAGGAAAAGGAGCTGCTCTAGCAAGAAGCGCTGGAACTAGTGCTCAAATCCTAGGACGTGAAGGAAAATATGTAATGATTAGATTATCAAGTGGAGAACAAAGAAAAGTACTTGGTACTTGTATGGCTACAGTTGGTGTTGTTGGTAACGAAGATGCTAGCTTAGTTAAACTTGGTAAAGCAGGACGTAAACGTCATATGGGAATTCGCCCAACAGTTCGTGGTTCTGTTATGAACCCTAATGACCATCCACACGGTGGTGGTGAAGGACGTGCTCCAGTTGGACGTAAGGCACCTCTTACTCCATGGGGTAAACCTGCTCTTGGATATAAAACAAGAAATAATAAAAAGACAGACAAATTTATTGTACGTCGTCGTAATAGTAAATAGGAGGATAAAATATGGCTAGAAGTTTAAAGAAAGGACCTTATGTATTTCCAAGACTATTAAAAAAGGTTCAAAAATTAAATGAAACTGGAAAAAAAGAAGTAATAAAAACTTGGTCACGCCGTTCTACTATCTTTCCTGAATTTATCGGCCACACCTTTGCAGTTCATAACGGTAAAGAATTTATCCCCGTTTATGTTACTGAAGACATGGTTGGACACAAATTAGGAGAATTTGCTTTAACTCGTAAAAATGGTGGACATGGCTCTGACAAAAAATAATAAAGACTAGGAGGAGTTAAAAATGGAAGCAAAAGCAATCGCTAAAATGCAAAGAATATCACCTATTAAAGCTCGTTTAGTAATTGATACTATCCGTGGTAAAAAAGTAAGTGATGCTCTAGCAATATTAGAAAATACAAATAAAAAAGCGGCTCGCCTTACTAAGAAAGTCTTAAATTCAGCAGTAGCAAATGCCGTTAATAATAACGGTATGGAAGCTGACGATTTATATGTAAAGGAAGCACGTGTAGATGCTGGTCCAGTAATGAAAAGAGTATTATTCGATTCACGTGGACGCATCGGACATAATGATAAAAGAACAAGTCACATAGTTATTGTAGTGGCTGCAAAATAATAAGGAGGAACTATAATGGGACAAAAAGTTAATCCAAACGGACTAAGACTTGGCATCAACAAAGATTGGGAAGCTAAATGGTATGCTCCTAAAGGTGAAGTATCTAAAACATTAGTAAATGATATTAAAATTAGAGAATACCTTGAAAAAAATCTTAAAAATGCAGGAATTGCCAAAGTCGAAATAGAAAGAACTCCAAAGAAATGTGAAGTTTCTATCCATACATCACGTCCAGGTGTTATCATCGGTCGTGGTGGAGAAGAAATTACAAAACTTAAGGATAAACTATCAAAAGTCGTTGGTGAAAACATTAATATATCAATCGTTGATATTAAGAAAGCAGACCTTAATGCACAATTAGTTGCAGATTCAATTGCAAGTCAAATTACAAATAGAGCATCATTTAGAATGGCTCAAAAACGTGCAATTAGAAATGCAATGAAAGCAGGAGCTAAAGGTATCAAAACAAAAGTATCAGGCCGTTTAGGTGGTGCTGATATGGCTCGTAGTGAAGGATATACAGAAGGAACTATCCCACTACATACATTAAGAGCAGATGTTGATTATGCTACAAGTGAAGCAGATACAACATATGGTAAAATTGGTGTAAAAGTATGGATTTACAAAGGCGAAATCCTACCATCAAAGAATAAAGTAAGTAAAGATACTAAAGAAAGTAAAGAAAGAAAAGCTAAAGGAGGTAATTAGAGTGTTAATACCATCAAGAACTAAATATCGTCGTGTTCACAGATTACCTTACGAAGGCAAATCAAGAGGTAATCGTGAGTTACACTTTGGTGATTATGGATTACAAGCTAAAGAAGGAGCATGGATTACAGCAAATCAAATCGAAGCAGCTCGTGTTGCCATGACTCGTTATATGAAACGTGGTGGTAAAGTATGGATAAACATATTCCCACACATGCCACTAACTAAAAAACCTATCGGTACTCGTCAAGGTAAAGGTAAAGGTAATGTTGAAGAATGGGTAGCAGTAGTTAAAGAAGGAAAAATCATGTTTGAAGTAGCAGGTGTTTCTGAAGAAGTAGCTCGTGAAGCATTAAGACTAGCAAGCCATAAATTACCAATAACTTGCAAATTTGTAAAGAAAGAAGATAAAGTAGCAGGAGGTGTTACTAATGAAGGTTAAAGAAATTAGAGAATTATCAAACGAAGAAATCAATGCAAAACTTAAAGAATCTAAAGAAGAACTATTCAACTTAAGATTTAGTGGAGCAATGGGTAACCTAGAAAAACCTTCACGCCTTAGAGAATTAAGACACCAAGTAGCAAGACTAAAAACCGTTTTAAAAGAACGTGAGAAAGAAGAAAAGGTTGATTAGGAGGTAAGTTATGGAAAAGAAAATGACACATGAATTAGTTGGTAAAGTTGTTAGTACAAAAAACAATAAAACTATTACAGTTTTAGTAGAAACACATAAAATGCACCCAAAATATCACAAAAGAGTTAAATCATCTAAAAAATACAGTGTACACGATGAAACAAATAAAGCAAAAGTAGGAGATGTAGTTAGAATTGTTGAAACAAAACCAATTTCTAAAACTAAACATTTCTACTTAAAAGAAATCGTAAAAGAAGCAGTTATTCTATAACTCTTAAGGTAAAGGAGGATAATCTATGTTACAACAAGAAAGTAGATTAAAAGTTGCAGACAACTCAGGAGCACGTGAATTATTAGTAATCAGAGTGCTAGGAGGAAGTCATGTTAAAACTGGAAATATCGGAGATGTAGTTGTTGGAACCGTTAAAAATGCTATACCAAATTCACCACTTCCTAAAGGTAAAGTTGTAAAAGCTGTAATCGTAAGAAGCAAAAGAGGAGTAAGACGTGAAGATGGTAGTTATATCAAATTTGATGATAACGCATGTGTAATCATTAGAGATGATAAAAGTCCAGTCGGAACTCGTGTCTTTGGTCCAGTAGCACGTGAACTTCGTGATAAAGACTATATGAAGATAGTAAGTCTTGCGAAAGAAGTACTATAAGGAGGAAAGTTATGAAGTTAAAAGTTGGAGATAAAGTCGTTGTTATAAGTGGTGCTGATAAAGGTAAAGAAGGAAAAATAATCAAAACACTTAGAAGCGAAAATAAAGTTATTGTAGAAGGAGTACATATTGTTAAGAAACATCAAAAACCTACAGGAAATAACTCAGGTGGAATTCTTGAAATAGAAGCACCTATTGATGCCTCTAATGTAATGATAATTGATCCTAAGACTAAAAAAGGCACAAGAATCGGACATACAACAGACAAAAATGGAAAAAAAGTAAGAATAAGTACAAAATCTAAAGAAGTACTAGATTAGTGGAAGGAGGTTACATAAATGACATTAAAAGAAAAGTATAATAAAGAAGTAGTTCCAGCTCTTATGAGTAAATATGGTTATAAATCAATAATGGAAGTACCAAAACTAGAAAAAGTTGTTATCAATATGGGTGTTGGAGATGCTACTACAAATTCTAAACTATTAGATGCTGCAGTATCAGACCTTGAAAAAATCTCAGGACAAAAACCAGTAGTTACAAAAGCAAAGAAATCAATCGCTGGTTTCAAGATTAGAGAAGGACAAAAGATAGGTTGTAAAGTAACACTTAGAAGTGATAACATGTATAACTTTGTTGATAAACTAATTTCTATCTCACTTCCACAAGTTCGTGATTTTAGAGGAGTTAATCCAAAATCTTTCGATGGTCGTGGTAACTATACATTAGGTATTAAAGAACAATTAATCTTTAGTGAAATAAACTATGATGAAATAGTAAAAGTACGTGGTATGGATATTATATTCGTAACAACTGCTAAAACTAATGAAGAAGCTTATGACTTATTAAAAGGTTTAGGAATTCCTTTTAGAAAGTAATGGAGGGTAAAAGATGGCAAGAAAAAGTATGGTTGTAAAACAAAGTAGAAAGCCAAAATACAAAGTACGTGAATATACACGTTGTTCACGTTGTGGCAGACCACATGCAGTTATGAGTAAATTTGGAATCTGCCGTATTTGCTTCCGTGAATTGGCTTATAAAGGACAAATACCAGGCGTTAAAAAATCAAGTTGGTAAACACTGGTAAAGAAAAGGAGGAAAAAAGATGGCTGTAGTTACAGATACAATTGCAGATATGTTAACTCGTATTCGTAATGCTAACGCTATGCGTTATGAAGAAGTAAAAGTTCCTTCATCAAAATTAAAATTAGAAATAGCAAGAATTTTAAAAGAAGAAGGATTTATTAAAGATTACAAGTTAGAAAAAAATGATGTACAAGGTACAATCGTTCTAACATTAAAATATGGTGAAAACAAAGAAAGAGTAATAACAGGCTTAAAGAGAATTTCTAAACCAGGACTTAGAGTATATGCTAAAACTGATGAAATTCCAGTAGTATTAAATGGACTAGGAATTGCAATAGTTTCTACATCTAAGGGAATTATGACAGATAAAGAAGCAAGAAGACAAAAACTTGGTGGCGAAGTCTTAGCTTATGTATGGTAAAAGGAGGTGTTTTGAATGAGCCGTATTGGAAATCGTAAAATTGAAGTTCCCGCAGGAGTAACAGTTACTGAAGAAAACGGAATCGTAACAGTTACTGGCCCAAAGGGAAGCTTGAGCCAAAAGATGCTAAAAGGAATTAGCATGGAACAAAAAGATAATGAAATAACATTAACTAGAGTAAGCGATGCAGTAAAAGCAATGCATGGAACAATGAATGCACTTCTTCAAAATATGATTACAGGTGTAACTAAAGGATATGAGAAGGGACTAGAAATAGTAGGTGTTGGATATCGTTTCAATGTAAGTGGTAAAAAATTAACTATCAATGCTGGGTATTCTCATCCTGTAGAAATGACTATACCTGAAGGGCTTACTGTAGAAGCATCATCTAATACAGAAATAACAGTTAAAGGTATTGATAAAGCCTTAGTTGGTGAATTTGCTGCCAACGTAAGAAAAGTACGTCGCCCTGAACCATATAAAGGTAAAGGTATTCGCTATAAAGATGAACATATTAGACGTAAAGAAGGAAAGAAAGCTGCTTAAGCTAGTAGGAAGGAGAGAAATATATGATTAATAAAAAGTCAAGAAATAGCATGAGAGAAGTACGTCATGCTAGAATTAGAACTCATTTATGTGGAACAAGTGAGATTCCAAGACTAAATGTATTTAGATCAAACACTGCAATTTATGCACAAGTTATCGATGATGAGAGTTCTACTACTTTAGTATCTGCTTCTTCTAGAGATAAAGATTTAAATTTAAAGAATAAATCAAACATTGAAGCAGCTACTGCTGTAGGTGTTAGTATCGCTAAAAAATGTAGTGAAGCTGGCATTAAAAAAGTAGTATTTGATAGAGGTGGATATCTTTATCATGGACGTGTTAAAGCATTAGCAGATGCTGCACGTGAAAATGGACTAGAGTTCTAAGGAGGGTAAATATGCAAAAACAAACAAACGATGCCAAAGAAAAACAAACTGAAGAACTAGTCGTTCAACTTAAAAGTGTAGTTAAAGTTACAAAAGGTGGACGTCAACGTCGTTTTTCAGCAGTTGTTGTTGTTGGAGATCGTAAAGGACATGTTGGTATCGGTACAGGTAAAGCTTTTGAAGTACCAGATGCTATTAAGAAAGCAATAAGCAATGCTAATAAGAATATGATTACTATAGAATTAATTGATGGAAGAACTATTGCTCATGAAGTAATAGGAGTAAGTGGAGCTGCTAGAGTAATGTTAAAACCAGCTAAAGAAGGTACTGGTATCATTGCTGGAGGTAGTGTAAGAGCTGTCCTTGAATTAGCTGGAATTCGTGATGTTGTATCAAAATCTCTTGGAGCTAGAACTAAACTAAATATGGCAAATGCTGCTATAAATGGTCTTAAGAGTATTAAAACACCAGAAGAGGTTGCAAAACTTCGTGGTAAAAGTGTAGAGGAGATTTTAGGATAATGAAGTTACATGAATTAAAGAAAAATGAAGGTGCTACTTTCCGTAAAAAGATAGTAGGACGTGGACCTGGTTCAGGATCAGGAAAAACATCAGGCCGTGGACAAAAAGGACAAAACGCTCGTAGTGGTGGAGGAGTTTCACCAGTATTCGAAGGTGGACAATTACCACTATATAGACGCCTTCCAAAAAGAGGATTTAGTAATCATGATTTTAAAACAGTATATGCCGTAATTAATCTTTCAGATTTAAATGTATTTAATGATGGAGATGTTGTTACACCAGCATTACTTAAAGAAAAAGGAATTGTTAAAAAACAACTAGATGGAATTAAAGTATTAGGAAATGGTACACTTGAAAAGAAATTAACTATCCAAGCTCATAGATTTTCAAGTAGTGCTTTAAGAAAAATAGAAGAATCAGGAAGTAAAGCCGAGGTGATCTAAGATGCCTCTATTGAAGCAATTATTTAAGCCTACAAATAGAGATTTACTAAAAAGAATTGGTTTTACTTTAGTAGCATTAGCAATATTTATAATAGGAACAACTATTCAAGTTCCAGGAACTGAAAGTATTACTAAAAACCTAGGATTCCTAGAATTAGTTAATACTATGGGTGGTGGAGCTTTACAAAACTTTTCAATCTTTGCTTTAGGTGTTATGCCTTATATTACAGCAACGATTGTTATGCAACTATTAGGAGAGCTAATTCCTTATTTCCAAGAGCTAAATAAACAAGGACATGTAGGTAGACAAAAAATTAATACCTATTCAAGATATATGGGAATATTATTTGCCTTCATTCAAGGTTATGCCTTCTCATTTATGTTCTTAGGTAGAAGTGCAAGTGCCACTGAATATATCTATATATCAGTAGTATTAACAGCAGGTACAGCATTCCTACTTTGGTTAGGAGATCAAATTACAAGAAAAGGTATAGGTAATGGTTTAAGTCTAATAATCATGGCAGGAATTATTGCCACACTACCACAGATGTTTATTGATGCTTTCCAAGGATTAGTAGTATTTGATGGTACTGCTCAAGAAATAACATTAGGAGTAGTTAAATTTATCCTATTTGCAATAATCTACTTTGCTATTATCGTTGGAGTTATCTTCGTACAAATGGCAGAGAGAAAAGTTCCAATTCAATATGCTAATAAATCAACAACATATGGACAAAGCGCATCTTATGTTCCAATTAAAGTAAATACCGCTGGGGTTGTACCTGTGATATTCGCATCAAGTTTAATGGCAATTCCAGGAATTATCGCAGGCTTAATAAATAATGAAAGCTTTAGTCTTTTCGTTCAAAACTATTTAACATATACAACACCTGTAGGATTTATAATCTATGTAATATTTATATTCCTATTTGGATTTGTATATACTTATATGGTTTTCAAACCAGAAGACTTTGCTAAAAATCTTCAAGAAAGTGGAGGTTACATTCCAGGAATTAGACCAGGTAATGAAACTAAAACTTACTTATCAAAAGTATTAACAAGAATAACTTGTCTAGGTTCAGTTTTCTTAGCAATTATCGTAGCCTTACCAATAATATTCTCAAACGTTACAAGTTTACCAACAAGTGTTAGTATTGGAGGTACAGGTTTACTAATTGTTGTAGGAGTTGCCCTAGAAACTTATAAACAAATAGAAGGAAGTCTTCTTTCTAGAAATTATAAGAAGGGTTATAGTAGAAGATGAAAAATATAATTTTTATCGCCCCACCTGCTGCAGGTAAGGGGACCCAAAGTGCTATTTTAGAAAAGAAATATAACCTACCACATATCTCAACAGGAGACATCTTAAGAGAAGAATCTAAAAAAGATAGTGAGTTAGGTAGATATATTTCTGAAGTATTAAGTAGTGGAGGCTTAGTAAAAGATGAAGTTACTTATGAACTTCTAAGAAATCGTTTATCACAAGATGACTGTAAAAATGGTTATATCTTAGATGGTTTTCCAAGAAACATAGAGCAAGCCTATAAATATGATGAGATACTTAATAGTCTTAATCAAGAACTAGGCTATGTCATTCAGTTAGATATTTCTGAAGAAATACTTGAGAAAAGAATAACTGGAAGAAGAATCTGTGAAGACTGTGGAAGTGTTTATAACATAAATTCTGATAATGAGAAACCAAAACAAGAGTCAATCTGTGATAAATGTAATGGTAAATTATATCAAAGAAACGATGATAACATAACTTCATTTAAGAATAGATATAATTTATATATAGAAAAAACTAAACCACTACTTGACTATTATGCTAAAAAAGGTATATTATATGTAATCAATGGAAATGACTCAGTTGAGGAAGTTTCTAAAAGAATAGATGCCGTTTTAAAAAAGGGGATGTAAAGAATGATTACTTTAAAAAGTAAAAGAGAAATTGAGTTATTAAAAGAAGCTGGACATATTGTCTATCTTACTCATCAGTATTTACGTCCCCATATTAAAGCTGGTATCAAAACAAAAGAGTTAGACCGACTTGCCGAAGAATTCATAAGAAGTAAAGGAGCGACACCATCATTTAAAGGTTATGAAGGATTTCCTTCTACACTTTGTATAAGTATTAATGATGAGGTTGTTCATGGCTTTCCAAGTGATAGAGTTCTACAAGATGGTGATATAATATCAATAGATATTGGCGCTTGTTATAAAGGTTATCATGGCGATTCAGCTTGGACTTACACAGTAGGTAAAGTAAGTGATGATGCTAAATACCTATTAGAACATACAGAAAAAGCTTTATATGAAGGTATTAACCAAGCGAAAGTCGGTAATAGAATAGGCGATATCAGTTATGCTGTTGAAAAATATGCAACAGAACATAACTTAGGTGTCGTTAAAGAATTAGTAGGACATGGTGTTGGAACCAGTGTACATGAGTCCCCTGATGTTCCAAACTATGGTACTAAAGGAACAGGACCTAAAATTAGAGATGGCATGGTTATTGCCATTGAACCAATGTTAACTTTAGGAAGTCCAGATATCTACATAGAAGATAATGACTGGACCGTTAAAACAGAAGACTCTTCATTATCAGCACATTTTGAACATACAATAGCGATTACTAATGAAGGAGTTATTATATTAACAGGAGAGTGAAAGAATGGCTAAAGATGATGTTATTGAAGTTGAAGGTAAAGTTCTAGAAATTATACCAGGTGGTAAGTTCAAAGTTAAACTAGAAAACGGACATGTTGTAGAAGCTCACGTTTCTGGTAAAATACGAATGAACTACATTCGCATCTTACCGGGGGATACCGTTATGTTAGAACTATCACCTTATGATTTAACACGTGGGCGTATTACCTATCGTAAATAATAGGAGGGATAAAAATGAAAGTAAGAGCAAGTGTAAAGAAAATTTGCCCAAAATGCAAAATAGTAAGAAGAAAAGGTAAAATCAGAGTAATTTGTGAAAATCCAAAACACAAACAAGTACAAGGTTAATAAGGAGGAGAAGTTATGGCACGTATTAAAGGTGTAGATATTCCAAATGACAAGCATATATGTATATCACTTACATATATCTATGGTATTGGTAGAAGTTTAGCAAAGAAAATCTGTAAAAATGCTAAAGTTGACCCAACTAAGAAAGCAGGAGATTTAACTCAAGATGAGTTAATCGCTCTAAGAGATGAAATCAATAAACATCCAACTGAAGGTGATCTACGTCGTGAAGTTAGTATGAATATCAAAACTAAAATGGAAATTAATTCATATGAAGGAACACGTCATAAAAAAGGATTACCTGTAAGAGGTCAAAGAACAAATAGAAACGCTCGTACTCGTAAGGGTAGAGGTAAAGTAGTAGCTAACAAGAAAAAGTAGTTAGGAGGTTATTATGGCTTATAAAACAAGAAAAAGAAAAGTTAAAAAGAATATACCTGAAGGTGTAGTACATATTGGTGCAACTTTTAATAATACAATTATTACTATTACTGATAAAGAAGGTAACACTGTAAGTTGGGCATCAGCTGGTGCACTAGGATTTAAAGGAAGTAAGAAATCAACACCATTCGCAGCAGGTATGGCAGCAGAACAAGCAGGAAAAGCTGCATATGATATGGGAATGCGTAAAGTAGAAGTATTTGTTAAAGGATTAGGACCAGGAAGAGAAACAGCAATTAGATCACTTCAAACAGCAGGTCTTGAAGTAACAGGAATTACTGATGTTACACCAATTCCACATAATGGATGCCGTCCACCAAAGCGTCCTCGTGGATAATAAAAGGGAGGTTAATAAATTGATAGAATTTGAAAAACCAGTTTATAAAATTACTGATTATGTAGAAAATAATTTCTATGGAAAATTTGAACTAGAACCACTAGAAAGAGGTTTTGGTACAACTTTAGGAAATGCTTTAAGAAGAGTAATGTTATCATCATTACCAGGTAGTGCAATTAGTGCTGTTAAAATTGATGGTGTATTACATGAATTCCAAACTATGGATGGAGTTATAGAAGATGTAACTACAATTATCCTTAACTTAAAAGGAGTAGTTGTTAAGAATCATACAGAAGATACTAAAATAATTACTCTTAAGAAAGTTGGAGAAGGAGTAGTAACAGCTGCTGATATTGAAGCAGATAGTGATATTGAAATAATCAATAAAGATCACGTTATCGCTACTCTTGCTAAGGGAGGATCAATAAATATGACTATGATTGTTACTAATGGTCGTGGTTATGTTAAGAGTGAAGACTCTAATCTAAGAGAAGATGATAAGAAAAATGGTTTCATCGCTATGGATGCAATCTATTCTCCAATTGAAAGAGTTTCATATGAAGTAGAAAGTGCTAGAGTTGGACAAGATGAAAGTTATGACAAATTAGTAATGGAAGTATGGACTAATGGTTCTATTAAACCAGAAGAGTCTATCGCTTTAGCTGCTAAAATCTTAATTGAACACTTTAAACTAGTTACAGAATTAAGTGATATCTCTAATGTAAGTGGTATGATGATAGAAAAAACAGAAGATCCTAAGACAAAAGCATTAGAAACATCTATTGAAGATTTAGACTTCTCAGTAAGAGCATATAACTGCTTAAAAAGAGCAGGTGTTCATACCTTACAAGACTTAGTTAATAAGAGTGAAAACGATATGATGAAAATCCGTAACTTAGGAAAGAAATCATTAAAAGAAGTATTAGATAAAATTAAAGAATTAGGGCTTGACCTAAGAGAAGATGATTAAGGAGGTAAACTTATGGCATATAGAAAATTAGGCGTTGATAATAAACACAGAAGAAGTATGTTAGCAACTCTTACTAAACAAGTAATTATGAATGGCCAAATAACAACTACTGAAACAAGAGCTAAAGAAGTTAGAAAAGCTGTTGATAAAATGATTACTTATGGTAAGAAGGGAGATCTTGGTAGTCGTCGTAGAGCCCTAGCTTTCTTACATAATGATAAAGCTGTTGTAAATAAAATATTTAATGAACTAGCTCCACTTTATGCAAGTAGAAATGGTGGATATACACAGATTTTAAAACTTGGTGAACGTCGTGGAGATGGAGCATTACTTGCTATCATTAAATTAGTAGATGAAGAGACTAAAGAAGAGACAAAATAATGTCTCTTTTTTGTTGATTTAAAAATTAAAAACTATTATAATAAAAAGTATCTTTGAAAGGAAGTATATTTATGCAAACTAAAAATAAACATATTAGAAATTTAACAATAGGAGCTGTTACAGGAGGTTTAATAGTAGGAGGAACTACTTTTGCTCTTTATGACAGAAAACCATTTATAAGAGATTATATCAATACTTATGAGGTAACTACAGATACAACTATTAGGACAACAGAAGGTTTAACTAGGATAAGTCCAACTTCAGAGTTTTTAACATCTAATGAGATAGAAAAAATGAATGAATTAGAAGTAAAAAGCTACGCTCCATCAAAAGGTGCTTATGATGTAGATGTATATGGTTTTTCAACTGGTAGTTTAACAGATGAAGAAATAACTATAAAACAAAATCAATTTGAGAATGGAAATACTTTATTATCAATTAGTAATTATGATAATACTGATGAATATCAAATAGAAGCTAGTGAATTACCACATAATTATGAAAATGTTTTAGAAGAAATAAATATTAAAACTGTCAATTATGATAGTGTGATAAAGGTAAGAGAAAGTAGAAAAGATAATTTAAAAGATACAACTTTTTGGCTTTTAATTACAGCAGTAGGAGCCTATATAGGACTTAAGTATGGTAATGTAGTAAGTAAACTATCTCCTAAAGTAAAGAAGAAAACCAAATAATGTCATTATTTGGTAACACTTTCCTCTTGCTCATATCCTCATTCTGTACTACAATGATTAAAACGGAGAAGAACTATGGAAAATGATATAAAAATAACAATTTTAAATGAAGCAAAAGAAAGTATTGAAAATGGGAATATAAATAATGCAGAATCATTACTTAAAGGATATCTTGATTTTAATAAAGATGCTGAAGTTGCCGCCTTACTTGCAAACATTTACACCCAAAGAGGAGAACTAAAGGAAGCACTAGAAATATTAAAAAGCCAGGATTCTAACTATTTTTGCGTTTATAAAAGTCTAAGTGAAGTCTATATTAAATTAGAAAAATATGACAAACTATACAATTTATGGAAGAAAAATATAAATAGAAACTTTCAAGATTTAAAGAGAGAAAAAGATTTAAAAAAAGCAGAACAATATTTAAAAAGAGAACAAGTATTTCTAAAATTATTTGTAAATAAAAGAATAGAGACACCTAAAGAATTAGACTATAAGGAACAACAGTATGTGAAATATGATCATAAAAAAGCTTTAGAGCATATTACTTTAAGACATACTAGTAAAAATAATATACCAACTAAAGATACTGGAACAATCTTTTATAATAAATATGATTTAGAAGAATTATTTCTTGCCATATCAAGAAATATTGAGTTTGAAAAAAGAGAAATAAAATTGAATTGGGATTTTTCCGATACATATATCTTTAGATTTGCTAATATAGGAATTAGTGACTATGATGGTAGAAAATTAAATTTTATACGTGTTGCAACTATTCCTAATACTAATAAAATAATTACAATGTTTCCTACCTATAATAGAAAGAGTTCAACTGTATGTTCACTTCAAAAAGAAGATATGCTACCTATATGTAATTCTATTATTCATACAGATAGAACTTATAGAGTTAAAACATATAGTATTAACAAAAAGTAGTTGCATTAAGCTTTAATATTTCGTATAATAATACTAGATTTTAAATGTGGTTGTAGTAGTAAAAAAGACCTATTTTTATAGAGAGTTTGTGGTTGGTGGAAACAAACATAATAGCTTTTTGAACTTGATAACCTTAAACATTTACGGATAAGTCCGATATAACTTTAAAGTGCATAGATTTCTATGAAGCAAGATGGTACCACGGGTTTAACTCGTTCTTGTTAATAGGAATCTATTTTTGTTAGGAGGAGTATTATGTTAGATGAGTTAATATTATTTATTATGACTTTCTTACTAGTTTTTATAATATATGAATTATTTTTAGTAAGAAAATCTAAAAAAGATAAAAGAAGAAAGAAACCAGTTGAGGTTAATTACCTGATAGGCAAATATAATCTTGATTTAGATAAACTAAACTATAAGAGACTCTTAAATATAATAAGTGCTGTTAGTGCTTTTGATATTTCATTAGTAGTAACAATAGTCTCATTATTAGATAGTTTTTATTTACAGTTATTAATAGGCTTTATCTTAATAATGCTATTAATACTTGTAAGTTATGATATAGTAGGAAGAATATACAAGAAGAAAGGATGTTGTAAGAATGGAAAAAATTAATGATATAGAAAAGAAATGGAAAAATAAACATGAATAATGAGAGTATATTACAAAATGAAATTCTAAGAAAATATAAATTGGAGTTATCTAAACTAATTACCTATTTAAAGAAAGATTTACAGCATTTAGAAATAAAAACAGCTTTAGTTTATGGTTCTAGTACATATAAAAATGTATTTATTGAAGGAGTTTCAGATATTGATATTATTGCCTATACTGATAAACTAGAAACAATGTCACCTAAGGAAATAATTAATATTGTAAAAAAAACAAAAATAGATTTTAAAGATAAAGAGCCTACTATTTATGTTGATCATATTGGTTATAGGATAGAATTTTATATTAAATTACCAACTATTTCATTTGATATAACATTATTACCATATACTATTCCAAATTTTAATAAAAAAGAAACAGACGCCTCATATGATTCACTAGAGATGCTTATAGGTGCATTATATGAAAATGGTATAGTACTATTTGGAAAAAGACCAATGGAAGATATAGTACAAAAAGAATTTTATCCATTTTATAGCGAATCATTAAGAAAAAAAAGATTAAAAGTAATAACAGAAAGATTAGAAGTATATAATAAACGAGTATATTTATTAACAAAGAACCGTGATAGAGATTTAATAGATCACTTATATAAAACAAGAAATTTATTTCTTAAGTGGTTATTTATATATAAAAGAAAATATCCTGTTAATTTATCTAAACATATAGATTATCAATTAAAAAAATTGAATTTAAATGAAAAAGAAACAATGATTTTAGAATTTCTGAATAGTAAAAGTTTATTTGAAGCCTCATCACAATATATTAAATTATCTGAAAAATATATAAAAAAATATAAATTGGAGGAGAAAATAGAAAAATGAAAAAAGATATTTATTTTGGTACTTATAAAAATAGTAATGTTAACAAACTTAATAACTATATTAAATTAATAGATGAAATAAATTCTAAATATTATAATTTTAGTTTTCCTTTTACAAAAGGAAACTTTGATTTAAATTATCAAGATTATATAAAAGACAAAAAACTAAATTATAATTCAAAAAAGCCTGAAGATGTTTTTGAAGAAATATCTTATTTATACCAATGCATACCAAACTGGAATAATCCTAGTACAATGATTAATGTAATTCCACCTGTAAATTTATTATCAACAGCTACAGTTGCTTATACAAATTTATTTAATCCAAATTTTGCTCAAGATACCTATGCAGGATATTTAATTGCAAGTGAATTTGAAGTTATAAAATATATGTCTGATTTAATGGATTGGGATTACAAAAAAAGTAGAGGAATTTTTACATTTGGTGGAAAGGGTACGAATCTTTATGCTACAAAAATAGCTTTGAAAAAAGCCGATAATACTACAAGCAAAAGTGGCTGTAGCCCAAACAAATACTTTATGATTACAAGTAAGCATGCACACCCTTGTCATTACCAAGTGTGTGACTGGTTGGGAATAGGTTCAGATAATTGTATAGAAATTTCTTGCTTATCAAATGGTCAAATTAATATAGAAGAAGCTGAAAAAACAATTCAAGAAAATATAGAAAAGGGAAAGATTTTTCTAGGTTATAATTTAAATGGTGGCAGTACAAATGATTTAATTATAGACCCTATAAAAGAAATATACGATTTAAATAAAAGAATAATAAAAAAATATAAATTAAATTATTCTCCCCATATTCACGTTGATTTTGTACTAGGATGGATATTATTATTTTTTAAGGATTTTCATACAGCAAAAAAAGCATTAAAACCAATCATGGAATTAAAAAAATACGCTTTAGAAGTAAAATATGCTGATTCAGTTGGTATTGATTTTCATAAAACTGGTTTTTGTCCATACATCTCAAGCTTGTTTATGGTTAAAAGCAATAATGATTTTTCCTTATTAAATAGTACAGAAAATAAAGAATTAAAAGACTTACACTATGGAAATTATAATCCATATAACTCAACTTTAGAGCTAACTAGATCAAGTAGTGGAGCAATTGGAGCACTTGTATGTTTAAAGTCATTAGGTATTAAAGGCTTTCAAGAAATATATATTAATATGTTTGAAGGAACTTATCGTATTAGAGAGTTATTATCAAAAGAAGAAGGGGTATGTGTACTTAACAACAGGTCAAATGGCTTAGTTACGTTTTTTATTATAAAACCAGCACGATATAAAAATCTTTCAATAGAGGAAATAATTAAATTATCATTAGCGGAAATAGAATTTATAAAAAAATACAATGTTGATTTTAGTAAATTTATACTCAATAGAGCAAAGAATAATTTAATTAATTTTACTTTCACTTCTTCCAGAAGTTATAAATATAATGGAACAAATATAAGCTTAGGAGCTTTAAAAATATATCCAATATCAGTATTTTTTGATAAAGAAGAAGCAACAAAACTTGTTAAGAACATAATTAATGAAATAAAAAAATATAAAGAAAATACTAAAAATTATGAAAATGAGATTTCTATATCAGATGATATGGTATATAAAGAGAGGAGATAGATTATGTATAATTTTAAGAATATAGAAAAAAAATGGGCAAAATATTGGGAGGAAAATAAAACTTTTAAAACTGATATTTGGGATTTTAGTAAGCCTAAATATTATGTATTAGATATGTTTCCATATCCTTCAGGAGTAGCTTTACACTGCGGACACGTAGAAGGATACACAGCAACTGATATAGTTGCTAGAATGAAAAGAATGCAGGGATATAATGTTCTTCATCCAATGGGGTTCGATGCATTTGGATTACCAGCAGAACAATATGCAATAAAAACAGGTAATCACCCAGCTAGTTTTACATATAAAAATATTGATACTTTTAAAAAACAACTATATTTAATGGGATTATCTTATGACTGGGATAGAGCGATTTCTACATGCGATCCCAAATTTTATCACTGGACACAATGGATATTTAAAAATCTTTTTACCGATAAATTAGCTTATTTAAAAGATATGCCAGTTAACTGGTGTGAAGAGTTAGGAACAGTTTTAGCTAATGATGAAGTAATAAACGGAAAGAGCGAAAGAGGGGGATATCCTGTTGTCAGAAAAAATATGAAGCAGTGGGTTATAGATATTCCAAAATATGCAGATAAATTATTAGAAGGATTAAACGACTTAGATTGGCCCGATTCAACTAAAGAAATTCAAAGGAAGTGGATTGGTAAATCTGAAGGAGCTGTAATAGAATTTACTATTGAAAATTCTGATAAAAAAATATCTGTATTCACAACACGGCCTGATACTATATTTGGAGTTACATATTGTGTTTTAGCACCAGAACACACACTTGTTCAAGAAATTACTAGTAAAGAAAAACTTGAAGAGGTTCTTAAATATAAGGAGAACTGTGAAAGAAAATCAGATTTAGAAAGAACAGAATTAAACAAAGAAAAAACAGGTGTGTTTACAGGAGCCTATGCTATAAATCCATTAACTAATAAAAAAGTGCCTATATGGATAAGTGATTATGTTTTAGTTGGCTATGGTACAGGAGCTATTATGGCAGTACCTGCACATGACGAAAGAGATTATGAATTTGCTAAAAAGTATAACTTAGAGATTATACCTATAATTGAAGGAGGTAATATAGATAAAGAAGCATACATCGGTTCAGGAAATTATATAAATTCTCCGCTTCTAGAAGGAATTAATAAAAATGAAGAAGCTATAGAAAAAACAATCCAATATTTAGAAAAAAATAAATTAGGGCATCGACAAATAAGTTATAAAATAAGAGATTGGATTTTTGCTAGACAAAGATATTGGGGTGAGCCAATACCAATAGTTTATGATGAAAATATGACACCATATGCATTAGATGATGATGATCTGCCATTGATTTTACCTGAGTTAGATGATTATACTCCTAGTAAGACAGGTGCTTCTCCACTACAAAAGAAGACAGACTGGATAAATACTACTTATCATGGTAAAAAAGTTACAAGGGAATCATCAACTATGCCAGGATCAGCTGGATCAAGTTGGTATTTTCTTAGATATATAGATCCACAAAATGAAAAGGAAATAGGGAATCCAGAATTATTAAAACATTGGATGCCAGTAGATCTATATGTTGGTGGACCAGAACATGCGGTAGGCCATCTTCTATATTCAAGAATGTGGAATAGATATTTATATGAAAAAAATATTGCTCCTACAGAAGAACCATTTCAAAAATTAGTTCATCAAGGAATGATTTTAGGAGAAAATGGTATAAAAATGGGTAAAAGATACCCTAAATATTCAATAAATCCTAATGATATAATAGAAAAATACGGTGCAGATACTCTTAGAGTATATGAAATGTTTATGGGACCAATAGAAGCAGATAAACCATGGAATAATAATGGAGTTGAAAGTGCACAAAAATTCTTGGACAGAATATGGAGACTATATAATAGTGATAAAATAGTAGAACAAGAAAACCCTAATTTAGATTTTATATTTAATAAGACTGTAAAAAAAGTTACTGATGATTATGAAAGTTTAAATTTCAATACTGCAATTAGCCAAATGATGATTTTTATAAATGAAGTCTATAAAGAAGAATGTTTTCCACATAAATATGCTGAAGATTTTATAAAATTATTAAATCCTGTCGCACCATTTATTTCTGAAGAAATTTGGCAACTATTAGGACATAAAGAAACTATTGCATATGAAATTTGGCCTACATATGATGAATCTAAACTTGTAGAAACTGAAAAAACAATTGCAGTTCAAGTAAATGGTAAAGTACGTGCTACTATAACGATAAATGTTAATGATAGTGAAGAAGTAGTTAAAGAAAAAGCCTTAGAACAAGACAATGTAAAAAGATTCACTGAAGGTAAAGAAATAGTGAAAGTTATCGTTATTAAAGGTAAAATAGTAAATATCGTTGTAAAATAGTTTTAAACAAGCAAAGTGGAAAAAGATAATTCTCTTTGCTTTTTTCCACAATTTTTGTGGATAAACTATTTTAAAATATAGTAGAAAGGCTGTGACTATATGAAAGTAAAAATATTCGACTATGAAGATGAAAGTGATTTACAAAAAGCAATGAATGAGTTTTTAGGAGATTTAGATGGAGAAGTTGTAGATATTAAATATGCCGTTAGTTCTTTTCCTAGCGGAGAAGAGCAAATATATTGTTTTTCTGCAATGATAATTTATTATTAAAAATAAAAAAGAAAAATAACATACTAAGTTATTTCTCTTCCTCCTATTGATTATTATCTCCCTTATTTACCAATAAATAAGACATCTAATTCTTGAATTAGATGCAAACCAAATCACTTTTGAAAGCATCTATTCTTATTGCAAATCTCTTTGCTAAATACATAATATCATAATTTTATATTGATGTCAAAGTATCAGGTATGAATTACTTAAATATAGTTTTAACTCCTAAATACTCTGGAAAGTATTTTCTTGCCATATTGGTATATTTAGGATTAATTACTAAATCATACTCTCCAACTAATTCAACAACTTCTCCCCCAAAGTTCTTTTTATAGTTATAAGAATTTTTTAATTTATTATTAGAATCATTAATATCTCCAATTTCATATAAATTATAATACTTATAACCATTCTCTATTGCATACCTAATCATTTCATAATGAAGTGTATAAGAAGCATCTAACTTATTATATTCATCCACAATTCCACCATTTAATGCCACAACTTCATTACCAATGGTTATAAACATATAAATACCCATACTAAGATCATCACTACATTTAGAAAAATATTCTTTTAAACTCTCTAATCTTTTAATCTCTTCTTCATCTTCAAGTTCTTTGTCAATAAAATATTCTGCAGTCATCTTTGAGTTGTGATAGTTATTTATTCTAACTTCTTTTTCTTTTATTACTTCTGAAATCATCTTATCAATATTGTTGGTAACTTCATCCCTCTTAAAATAAACTTCCATAAACTTAATATTACCATCAAAAGCCTGTTTTAAGTCTAGATAGAAAGTTTTAGTAGGTACGATAGTACGATATTTTTTACTTTCATTATTTATAATATCTATAAATATATCTATATCTTTAAAATCAAATTCTCTTACTTTAAAACCTAGTCTTTCATTTCTTCTAACTGTCTGCCTTGCTTTAGGACTAAAGTTATTAAAGATATCATCTATAGTCTTCTCTTTTAAATTAATTCTACTAAGCCATTTAGGTTGAATCCTATCATTAACTTTAATAAAGTTAGCATTAGTAAGATTAACCTCTACAAAGTCATTATAGACTCCACCTTCTATGATATTTCCTTCACTATTTCTATCTCTTACTAAAATATAAGGATCTATCTTTAAAAAGACACCATGTTTTTCAATAATAAACTTCTTAACTTCTTCTGTGAACTCTTTTAATGATTCTTCATTCTTATAATCTATTAAAAATCCACGAGGAGCATAGAATAATCTCACCTTATCTTTTTTTATCTCATAAGAAAGAAGTAAACTCGCTCCTACTAAATGTTCTTTAATAAATCCCCCTACATAATAAGCATGGAATTTGTCGCCTTCCATAAATCTCCCCCAAGAACTTGTTTGTTGAAAACTACCTAAAGGGTGATTAAGAGCATAACTGTCAAACTCCTTTTTTGTTAATTCTCTAAGTTCCATTAAATCACCTCTATCTTCTTTAATTATACAAGTTACTTTAAAACTTTTCAATAATATGGTATTATATTTAAAGAAATTGGAGGATGTAACA